>CAYTNB010000138.1:0-7137 GCA_964439085.1 uncultured Desulfobulbia bacterium
TTTTTTGAGTTACTTCAGCATGTTAAGATGAAATACTTTTTACGAGTTCATCATACTTGATGGTTACAATATTTTTTAAGCAATGCCAAGGAGGGCAAAAGTGCTTATTTTAACTAGAAAAATCGGCGAATCAATTGCCATAGGGGATGAAATAAAGGTAAAGCTTCTTGAAATAAAAGGTGGTCAGATTAAGCTGGGCATAGAGGCACCAGGCCAGATTTCAGTTCACCGCGAAGAGGTCTTTGAACGAATAATAGAGGAAAACAAAAAGGCGGCCCAAGATATAGGTTCCGACCTAAGCCACGCGGCCAACTTCATTAGCAAAAAGAGATAACTTATGACCAACACAGCGACAATTATGAATAGTCAAAGAACTATCAGCACCAGCCGATTCGGGGACATCACAATTGATGATGATAAGATCATCAATATGACATCACCATTTCTGGGTTTTCCGAATGACAAGGAGTTTATCCTGCTTCCACATGCGCCCAACTCGCCATTTTGGTGGTTACAGGCCATAAGCAACCCGGAGTTGGCCTTTGTGGTTATTCAACCAACATTACTAGAGGTTTCTTACCGCCCCAAGATCAGCATAAAGATTCAACAGGAATTACAAATTAGCAATGAATTAGATCAGGAAGTTTTGGTCATATTAACAATCCCCCAAGGTCACCCGGAACAGATGACAGCCAACCTACTAGGGCCTGTCATAATTAATACCTCAAAAAAACTGGCCAAACAGGCACTGCTTGACCCAACCCGTTATAATCCATGTCAACCAGTTGGTGCAGGGGAATAATAGGGAGACCGAAAGCGCCGATTAAAACCAGTAAAGGATAGAGAATGAAAGAGTGGCCATTGGGGGGGGGGACAGCATTGGAAGACAAAATAGTCCAGCAGGCAGTTGCTACAATTTTGAATCAAATCTACGAAACCGACTTTATGGGGTTCAGCTATGGTTTCAGAGAGAAGCGCAGCCAGTACAATGCTCTTGATGCGTTACATGAAGGTATATAGAGGTGTAAAATTAACTATTTAAACAGCGAAGCAATATTATTAGCTCCAGACGAATGAACCGTCCGGTCATTCTGGTTTTACCTTCCACACTGTGCCCTAGCCTCAAAGGCTGAAATTGCCAACCGTGCCGGGCAAACAAAAAAAAGGCGGAACTGCATTTAGCAATTCCGCCTTTTTAATTAATTATCTTAAGTCAGAATTATTTCACTTATCCACAATGCCACTTTCTGAAAGTAAATTCATTAACATCTTATCGGCAACACGGTAGGGGTCTACCTCATACTCGCCGCGCTCAATTTGCTCTTTAAGGGCTTGCACTCTATCCATTCGAACATCAGGGGTATTTTGGATTATTCCTTTCATTTTTTGCACATCTAAAGAACTTGCTGAAATTTCCACCTTGTCCATACCACCCGTTGCACGCATTGCGGACAAACTGGAGCTAGAGCCAGCTTTAGCCTTTTGAACTTTGTTATCTGTCTTTATTGGGGGAATAAAATCACTTATTTTCATATTTCGCCCCCGCTAACATTACCATAGCATTCCCTGTTACAAACCATAAAGTTCGGCCATATCCTTAGCCAATAATGCAGTAAATCTATCACCTCTACTAAATACCATATCGACACCCCGAAAACAAACTTAAAATTATTTTACAATTATTTTACAATTACACATCAGTACCTAAATTAATCATCGGAGTCTCTGGCCAAATCTTGAAAATAAAATGGCTGGAGGGTAAACTTGTTATTGAAAGACGCACTTCGCTCCTCAACAGAATTTTAAGTTGTTAAACTTGACGGTCTCGCAATAACTATAATTCTCTTATTCTTCGTCATTCCCGCAGAAGCGGGACTCCAGTAGTTTCAATATGTTATGGATCCCCGCCTGTGCGGGAATGACGGGATTGGGTACTTTTTGCGAGACCATCAAACTTAAAAGAATTATACAAATTCTTGTTATTCCATTAGTCTAGCCTTGTGGGGAAGATCCCCCCCCCAGTAAACATATAACTTCCTATGCCAGTATTCAAATTATCAGACAAAATAGCTTTTCCGCCCCCAGAACTAGCCAGAGAAGACGGCCTATTGGCGGTTGGCGGCGATCTGTCAACCGAACGACTGCTCCTGGCATATCAGATGGGAATATTTCCCTGGTATGCAGAGGGAGATCCCATACTGTGGTGGAGCCCGGTACCACGACTAATCTTGGAACCTGCGGAATTTCATATCTCCAAACGTCTAGCCAGAAACCTCAGAAGAGGTGTCTTTAAATTCTCTTTCGATCAGGATTTTCAAGCCGTTATTGAGGCTTGCGCCGCTACCCGCACCGAGCAAAATGAGCCGACCTGGATTAACAATAAGATGACTAAGGCGTACTGCCAGCTCAATAAATTGGGTTTTGCGCATTCGGTTGAGTGCTGGCAGGACAAAAAGCTGGTTGGCGGTCTTTATGGGGTCAGCATCGGCGGCGTTTTTTTTGGGGAATCCATGTTCAGCAAGGCATCCAACAGCTCAAAGGCGGCCATGGCCATTCTTGCCCACCAGCTCCAACAATGGAATTTCGACTTTATTGATTGTCAAATGCGCACCAACCACCTGGTCTCTCTGGGGGCTTACGAGGTTAGTGGCCCCATTTTTTTTCGGCGCCTGCAAAACGCCATACTTAAGCACGAGCATCAGGAGCCGTGGCTCTTCGACCCGGTTTTACTTGACAGCATAAGCCTATTGAGCTAAATAACTTTCTTAATGAACAACTAACAGTAGCGGGAGTTTTTCAAATCTTTGCGGCCTTTAATTAACTGGCAGCAACAACTTTGCTCCAAGGATATACAAATGAAAATTGCAGTCCTGAAAGAAACCATCGCAGGAGAGAAACGAGTCGCCATTATCCCAGACTCGTTAAAGCGTCTGACAAAACATGGCATTCAGGTTCTTGTCCAAAGCGGGGCGGGAGAAGCCGCCGGCTTTACAGATGCCAACTATGAAAAGTTGGGCGCCAAAGTTGCCTCGTTTGATGAGCTTATAACAGCAGACGCAATAGTCAAGGTATTGCCCCCTACCCTTGACGAAGTTGACAACCTGCCCAATGGCAAGACACTGATTTCTATCATTCAGCCTATGACCCGCCATGATTTGGTAAACAAACTGGTCGCCAAAAGGATAAACGCCTTTGGGATGGATGTAATTCCCCGTACAACCCTGGCGCAAAGCATGGATATTCTCAGTTCAATGAGTACCATCGCAGGTTACAAAGCTGTTTTAATGGCTGCCAATTCCATCAATAAATTTTTCCCGATGCTGATGACCGCCGCCGGCACAGTAGCCCCTGCCAGAGTCATGGTGCTTGGAGCCGGAGTGGCTGGTCTGATGGCTTGTGCCACCGCCAAACGGCTGGGTGCCGTGGTCGAAGCCACGGATGTCCGCCCCGAAGTAAAAGAGCAGGTCAAGAGTGTGGGTGCAAAATTTTTGGAAGTAAAAAGTGATGAAAGCGGAGCCGGGCAAGGTGGTTACGCCAAGGAAATGTCAGACGAATACAAGCAGAAACAGGCCGAGATGATTGCCAAGCACGTTGCCAAAGCGGACGTAGTCATCCCCACGGCTCTCATCCCTGGTCGCAAGGCCCCTATTCTTATTACCGAAGAGCACGTCAAATCCATGAAACCAGGCTCGGTGATAGTTGATCTGGCCGCTGAAATGGGTGGTAATTGCGAATTAACCGAAAGAGATAAAGATGTTGTGAAACACGGCGTACTAATAATTGGCAACTCTAATCTTCCTAGCACCATGTCCTTTCACGCCAGCCAGATGTTCTCAAAAAATGTTGAGCGTTTTCTCTTCCATCTTACCGACGAGAAGGGCTTTAAGATGGATATGAGTGATGAAATCACCAGCGGCTCATTGGTAACCATGGACGGTGAAATTATACACGCAATGACCAAAAAATTAATGGCACAAGGAGGCAACAATGGCTGATTCTATTTTGGTAGGGCTCTATATATTTGTTCTGGCACTTTTTGCCGGGGCACAGCTAATTGCTAAAGTCCCACCAACCCTGCACACCCCGTTAATGTCAGCATCAAACGCAATTTCCGGTATTGCTATCCTTGGTGCCCTGATTGCGGCAGGTTATTCCAGCACGATTGACGGCACCTCCATTGTCGGACTGGTGGCTGTAATCTTTGCCACTATCAATGTGGTTGGCGGTTATATGGTCACCCAGCGAATGCTTGATATGTTCAAAAAGAAACCCAAAAAGAAGGGATGAGCCAATGATCAGTCAAAATTTAATCAATTTCGTCTATCTTATATCGGCCGTTCTTTTTATGCTCGGCCTCATGAAATTAAGTTCACCAGCCACAGCCAGATTGGGCAATAAGCTATCCATGCTCGGCATGGGACTTGCCATCGCCGCCACACTACTTGTTCCTGGCCTATCATTTAAGCTTATAATTATTGGCATAATTGTCGGTGCATTAATTGGCGGTTTTGCCGCAGTTAAAGTGGAGATGACCTCCATGCCGGAAATGGTGGCACTATTCAATGGTTGCGGCGGAGCAGCCTCCGCCCTGGTTGCCCTATCAGAATTCCATATGAAAGGCGGCGAATTCGGGGCCGATATGGTAGCCCAGATTGGCAGTTTTTCCATGATCACCCTGTTGTTGTCTGTAATCATCGGCGGCCTTACCTTTACCGGTTCAGTTATCGCATACGCCAAGCTTCAGGGCATCGTCTCCGGCCAACCAATTACCTACAAGGGCCAGCAGCTGGTTAACGCCATTATTCTCATTGGCACAGCAGTACTTGCTTACATGGTTTATCAGGAGCCTACCAACCTCACCCTTTTCTATTTAATCGGTGGACTCTCTCTGATTCTTGGAGTATTAGCGGTAATTCCAATCGGCGGCGCTGATATGCCAGTAGTAATTTCATTACTTAACTCTTATTCAGGTCTGGCGGTCTCAATGACCGGTTTCGCACTGGGCAATAACGCCTTGATCATCGTGGGTTCACTTGTTGGCGCTTCCGGGTTGTTCCTGACCAAAATCATGTGTGATGCAATGAACCGTTCCTTGGCCAACGTCCTTTTTGGGGCTTTTGGAGCCGCTGCGGACAACAGCGGCTCTGCTGACGGCGCTGCGGCAGGAGCGACGGGTTCTGTGAAGGGCTACGAAATTGAAGATGTATCCACCGTCCTGGAGAATGCCTCATCACTAATCATTGTTCCCGGTTACGGGATGGCGGCGGCCCAAGCCCAACATGCGGTAAGAGAATTAGGAGACTATTTGGAAGAGGAAGGTGTGGAAGTACGTTACGCCATCCACCCAGTCGCTGGCCGCATGCCCGGTCATATGAATGTTCTACTGGCCGAGGCAGACGTTTCCTACGAGCAACTATTTGCCATGGAAGACATAAATGATGATTTCAGCGGTACAGATGTGGTTCTTGTTATTGGTGCCAACGATGTGGTTAATCCAGCCGCCAAGGACAATAAGGATAGCCCCATCTACGGCATGCCGGTATTAAGTGTCGGAGAGGCACAAACAGTAATCGTCCTGAAACGCAGCATGAAACCGGGCTTTGCCGGTATCGAAAACGAATTGTTTTTGAAGGACAATACGATGATGCTTTTCGGCGATGCCAAAGCATCAATCCAGGCATTAACCGCCCAATTAAAAGGATAAATTAAATATCTTTTTTGTGTTTTCATGGTCAGTTTTCACAGTTACGAACCATGAACTTTCTTACCAACTAATTAGGAGCAATTAAAACATGTGTCGTCTAGCCATGAAAACAGCTTCGGAGCCATTTTCACCATATAGCGTTCTGGAAGCCATGGAAGCAATGCAGGAAGGGTACGATGGCAGCGGTTTAGGCCTGCTTTTACGGGGCGTAGACTTTACCGATTTCAAGTACAAACCCAGCGACCCGATTCTTTCCGGCATTGCCCACTCAGAAGCCGCCCTGTATCGTCTTAACGACATTATGCAGAGCAAGGGCTTTACCCTGAAATACGACCACGAATTCGATGTTAAGCCAGAGATGCTTGAGGCCCGTGATCGTAATCGTCATAAATATTTTTTGAGAGTTTACAATCAACCCAGCACTTGGGACTCATTACCGAAAGACCAGATAGACGACAAGTTGATGCTTACTCGCCTGGAATTAAGGGAAAATGGTATAGAGAACGATAACGATCTCACCGTTTTCGCCTTTTGGCCTGATGTCGCCATTATTAAAGAAGTTGGCTGGCCGCTCGTTGTAGGTGGAGCCCTCGGGTTATCAGACAATCGGCTTAAATCTCGGATATGTATGGCTCAGGGCCGCCAGAACACCAACTACGGCATAAATCTTTATGCCTGCCACCCCTTCTTTATTCAGGGAATCAGCACGATGACTAACGGTGAGAACACCGCATTTGTGCCGATAAAAGAATATCTGTCCGGTTTGGGCAATCCCGGCTATGTCGGATATCAGAGTGATTCAGAGGTATTTGCCCACATTCTGCATTACGTTACCCGCCATCTGCAATTGCCCCTGGAGATGTACAAGCATGTAATCACACCTCTTAAATCAGAGGAACTTGCCAATCATCCACAAGGCGAGTTTCTGCGTGGACTGCGTAACGTCTGCCGCCGTTTAATCATTGATGGGCCAAATTGTATAATGGGTTCTCTCCCGGATGAAACCAGTATACTGGCGATGGACACCAAGAAAATGCGGCCCGCCACTATTGGTGGCAAACCGGGCGAGTGGGCAATGGCCTCAGAAATGTGCGGAGTTGACGCCATGATCCCCAGACGAGACAAGAGTTTAGATTTTCAACCAATGCGAGAAAATACGGTTATCGTTCCAGCACACCGAAAGGAGTTTGTAATATGGTCTCAATTCGATCCATACCCTCTAACCCAAGCAGCTTAACCTACCACGACCTGCCTTGGATTATTGAACATAATGAGGATAGGTGCACATTATGCGGACGATGCACGTCAATCTGTCCTACTGAATCTCTGCACCTGACTTATCGCCGCCAAAGAATGCCACAGCTTAACATTCTTAAGAAGAAACGTGGCAATGAGTTTCGAACATTTACAGGTATCAGGCAAAGTACTGAGTT
>CAYTNB010000139.1:0-7134 GCA_964439085.1 uncultured Desulfobulbia bacterium
CCACCACCGGAAAGACCAAAATTTCAGAGGTAGGTCAGGATGGTGTCACCACTTATTCTATTACCCCGGAAGAAGTTGGACTGCCCCGTGTAGAACTGGCAGAACTACAGGGAGGTAAAACAGCCGAAGAATCCGCCGAACAACTGCGTGGCGTCTTACAGGGCAATCCTGGCCCCCGTTACGATATGGTGGTGCTGAATGCCGGGGCTGCTCTGCTGGCTGCTCAAAAGGTAGAAAAACTTCAAGAAGGACTAGCTATGGCCGCCGAGACCATTGCCAGTGGAGCCGCTTGGGCTAAGCTGGAGGACTTGGTGGGTTTTTGTAAAAACAATTAGGCGCAGAAACACTCATATATTACTAATTCCTATGATCCTGGATACAATTGTAGAAAAAAAACAACTTGAGGTGGCTGAACTTAAACGCTGCGGCCTGTGTCCTCTGGAAACGGAGATTGCTGGGCCTCGTGGTTTTAAGCAGGCCCTGGATAATTATGATGGTGTGGCTATTATTGCCGAGGCCAAAAAGGCCTCTCCGTCAAAGGGGGTAATCTGTCCTGATTTTGATCCGGTGCTTATCGCCCGTGCTTATCAGAGTGGCGGTGCGCAGGCGATGTCTGTTCTTACTGATGAAAGTTTTTTCCAGGGCTCTTTGGCTTATATTCCGCAAGTAAGGGCGGCGGTTGATTTGCCTGTTTTGCGAAAGGACTTTATGATTGATGAAATTCAGATTCGCCAGGCGGCTATGTTTGGGGCCGATGCAATTTTGCTCATTGTCGCTATCCTTGCTGATGAGCAGATCAAAGAGTATTTGGCCCAGGCAAGTGAATTGGGACTTGATACCCTGGTTGAGGTTCATGACGAGGGGGAGGCTGAGCGAGCTTTGGCGGCCGGCAGCGAGCTTGTTGGGGTCAATAACCGTAATTTGAAGGATTTCTCCATGGATATTGAGACCACCTTCCGGGTTATGCGGGAAATTCCTGCCGGGGTATCGGTGGTTAGTGAATCGGGGATTAAGGGGAGCGATGATATTTTACGTCTGTCGAAGCATGGGGTGAGTGCGGCCCTGATTGGCGAGTCATTAATGCGCTCTGGGGATCGTGCCCAGGGGCTGCGCAGTTTAAGGCAATATAATGGTTGAAGAGGTAAGGCGGAATAGGACGAGAATTAAGGTCTGTGGGATGACAGATCTCTCGGAGGCGGAAGTATTGGTCTCGTTGGGGATTGATGCCCTGGGGTTTATCTTCGCCAAAGAGAGTCCCCGATATATCGATCCTGAGCAGGCTCGTGAAATTATTCGACAATTACCCCCCTTTGTGAACATTGTCGGGGTGTTCGTCAATGAAGATCCTGATTTACTTAACGATATCGTCCAGTATTGCGGCCTTGGTCTGGTGCAGTTGCATGGTTCGGAACCACCTGAATATTGCACATCTATCGTCTCTAAGGTGATTAAGGCCATAAAGGTGCATGATAAGGCAAGCCTCACCGTGCGGGGGCGCTATAAGGGGATCGTCAAAGGGCTTCTGCTTGATACCTATCATCCTGGGATGGCTGGGGGAACAGGGGAACATTTTGACTGGCGCCTGGCTGCCGAGGCGGATTTCTCTAGCCCTTGTATCCTGGCAGGAGGCTTAAACGCTGATAATGTTGAAGAGGCCATCAAGTTAGTACGCCCTTTTGCTATAGATGCAAATTCTGGCGTCGAGGTTGAACCGGGCCGTAAGGACATTGGTAAGGTTCAGCAGCTAATTGCAGCGGTAAGACGGGCAGATGCTTTTGTGGAATAAAAAAAAGTCGTTGTTCGGGGAGACAAATATCCAAACAACGACTTCGAGAGAGAGACGGCTTAACAAAAACACTAAAATGCTTTTTACACAATGTGGTATATTGTCGCATGGTTATTGAGTAAACATCTTTTTGTTGACATTAGTTGTTTTTTGTCCATAAAATTAAGATCAGTTCCGGCTCCAATGAACTTTATTCTATTCATCCGTTAAAATTGTTATTCCAATTTGGTATCTTTGACATTAGTTATGGAAAAAGTTGTTACAGAACTTCGCAAGATGTTATCTTTCAAATCAACCACTATCGAAGGTGATGTAGTTTTGGTGGCCATTGCTGAACCACAATCATTTTTCTATGCTGTAGTATCTGAGATTACCAGAGATGAAAATAAACGGGATGAGTGGTGGCATGTTACCTTGCATATTCTTGGTCTGCCACCCCAGAAGGTGGTTTGGACCCTGCGTGAATCGCAGTTTACTGGCCAGGAAATATTTAGCATGGATGATGTTGGCCACTTTATGCAGGCGGTTGATTTTATGAGTGGGGCATTGCCGGAAGGGCAGGTACCTGCCAGGAAAAGGCTGCTCAATAAAAAAGGAAGACCGGCGTTGCGAGTGGTGAAGTGATCGGCAATGATCTCTGAACGGGAATTGATCGCCAAAATTCAAGCTGTGGCAGGTGAAGGCCTGGGTGTGCTGAAAGGGATTGGCGATGATTGTGCCGTGTTTGCTGGCAAGGGGGTTGATGTCCTTAGCCTGGTAAGCGTGGATACCCTGATAGAGGGAGTGCATTTTGATTTAGGCTGGCATCCTCCTGAGCAGTTGGGACGTAAGGCCGCCGCTGTTAATATTAGTGATATCGCAGCAATGGGAGGCAAGGCTACTTTTATGCTGCTGTCCATTGCGGCGCCCGCCTCTACCCCAGAACTCTGGCTGGATGATTTTATGACGGGCTTTTTGGCTGAGTTGGCCCAATACCAGATTGTCCTGATTGGCGGTGATACTGTGGCCAGCCCCAACGGACTGTCTTTCTCCATTACGATCATTGGTGAGGTTGAGGCCGGGCGGCAAATTTATCGCTCCGGGGCCTCGGAGGGCGATCTTATCATGGTGAGCGGCTGCCTGGGTGATGCCGCTCTGGGATTAGAAATTTGTCGCACAAAGAGATTTGACTTGCAAGAGGCCTGGCCGGAACTTGTGGACAGCCATTTGACCCCCCGTCCTGAGCTGGAGCTGGGGCGTCTATTAGCCAGCAGCGGATTGGTAACGGCAATGATGGATATGTCCGATGGCTTGGCTACGGATCTGGCTCATCTTTGTGAATGCAGTGGCTTGGGGGCCGAGGTAGAGGCTGCGGCACTCCCTGTTTCTGATGCTGCACGGCAGGTGGCCAAAGTCTTGGACATGGATGTCTGGCGGGGGCCGGTTAGTGGCGGTGAAGACTATCGGCTTTTGTTTACCTGCCCGCCAGATGCGGAGAAAGAGTTGCGACAGTTGATCCATGAAAAACTGGGTCGGCAATTATTTCGGATTGGGAAAATGATGCCCGGCTCCGGGGTATATTTATATGTGAAAGGGCAGAAAAGTAAAATTGATTATCAAGGTTACGAGCATTTTATGTAAGGGTCTCGGAGAAAAATAATTATCCAATCTTACTTGTATTTTTGATCATCTTCTTCGTTGCGGAAACGGTTACATCGCACTGCTATGCGCCCTTTTCCGCATCTTGAATATGACCAGAAATACGGCGTAATTTTGGGATAATTTTTTTCTCCCGCAGCCCTAAGAGCTTCTCCCTGAGGTAGTTACATGCTGAAGTCTGGATTTGATAAGCATATAGATGTTGATAAGATCCCCACTCTGCCAGCTATTGCTGTAGAGGCAATCAAGCTGATGGAGGGTGAATCATCCAGTTTCGATTCCGTCGCTGATTTATTGCAAAATGACCAGGTTCTTTCCGGTCGAATCCTGTATTATGCCAATACCGCCTATATTGGGGCTAGAAATAAGATTACCACGATCACCAGGGCAATCTCACTTCTTGGCTTTAATACCGTTAGAAGTATTATTCTTTCCGTTTCAGTTTTTGATTGTTTTTCTAAGGACTCGGCAGAGAAGCAGAAGGGACTTGTTAAATTTTGGCTGCATTCTATTGGGGTGGCGGTTACCGCCGAGATTTTGGCCAAGAGACTTGGCTTTACCTGTTCTGATGAGGCTTATTTGGCCGGTCTGGTACATGATATAGGTAAATTGGTTTGTTATATCCAGATGCCAGATGAGTTTGCAGAGGTGTGTAAGGAGTTGTCTAGACATGGCGGCTATTCCACCGAAGGTCCTTTGGCTCTTAGTGTGGAAAAGGAACTCATGGGGTTTGACCACACCGAGGTTGGCAATATCGTGGCGCAACAATGGTTGTTCCCCGAGCCTATGGCCTCAGCTATGTGGTTGCATCATCAAGCAGTGCCTGGCGCCATTGAACCTGATTCGGACAACACCTATCAATTGGTGCGTTTTGCCGATGTTATCTGCGTCTCCCACAATATTGGTTCCAGCTATTTCCTCTGTCCTACCGCTTACGATCACCAGAATTACCATTTCGCCCTGGAAAATTTATTAATGCACCATGATCTTACTGATGAAATGGACACCATTATCGAGGAGATTATGGCCAGGGTTGATAGTGTCGCTGGTGTTCTTGGTTTGCATGATGAGGAGGCATATCATAAATTAGTGGCTTCAGCCAATGTGAGCCTGGGGGCTATGAGTCTGAATCTCGATCGCCAGAACCAAGCTTTGGTTATGGCCAATCAGGTGTTGGATGCGACTCATAAAATGACTCGCCGTCTGGTGCCGGGTATGGAGATCGCAGATGCCCTAATGGAGATTATTATGGCGGTTCGAGATGCCTTTGGCGTTTCGCGCTGTATCTGTATGGCTCTTGATGATGAAACTAGACAATTTGTCGGTCAAATTTATAACTTTGGTGAGTTTAATGAATTTACGGCTGCTTTGGATGGTACCTCCCCGGTCAGTTCTGAAGACGATATAAAGTTTGAAGCGGTTAGAGAATTGCGTAAGGCTACTGTGGAGTTTGAACATGGCACTCTGGCAGAGTCAGGAGTGGCCGAAATTATTGCTGGCTCAGAATTTCTGGCCAGCTTTTTTGTGGGTGATCAAAAATCACATGGTCGGTCAGAACGTATAATCGGTGAGTTGCTAGTTGATTTGCAAGGCACAACTCTAAGCGCCGAAAAAACGGAGGTTAATCGTAATTTTGAGGTATTGGCCGGTGCCGCTGCCAACGGTATCGATCGAATTTTACTGGAAAAGGATCTCTGCCGCCAAGCTAGAAAGATGGCAGATGATGCCAGAAAAATAGATGAGCATCAGCGCCAGCTCTTCAATACCCATCGCCTCGCCACTGTTGGACGTTTGGCGGCAGGTGCAGCCCATGAAATTAATAATCCCCTGACCATTATTTCATTGAACCTACAGATTATGAATCGTCTGTTGGCCTCCCGCCCGGAAGAACAAGAATTAAGAGACCGTTTGAAGGTTATCTCGGATCAGGAACTACGGATTTCCAAAATAATTGCTGACTTGATGGGATTTGCTCGGCCCAGTGAACCAAAATTTGGTTCGGCGACCATAAAAGACTGCATGTCGTCGGTGCTGTCAGTGCTTGGCGATAGGGTATCCACTGCTAATATTGATATCGTCAATGAAATTTCTCCAGATCTGCCGCCCATTTATGTTGATGCCATGCAGATAGAGCAGGTTTTTATGAATTTGTTGATAAACGCTATTCACGCTATGCCCGGTGGCGGCCGCTTGGTTTTAAAGGCCGAGATGAACAATGATGAACGGCTGGCGGTAGTTATCTCTGATACTGGCTCAGGTATTGCCAGGGAAAATATCGCTAAGGTATTTGACCCTTTTTTCACTACCAAGAGGGAAGGCGAGGGGACGGGTTTGGGGCTGGCCGTTTGTCATTCCATTATTGAGCATAATGGCGGGGCGATTCAATTGGTAAGCAGTGAGGGCAAGGGCTCAACCTTTACCGTTAGTTTACCCCTTGATAACGGCGTGCAATTGCGCAGCCTGAAGAGGGCGGTCGATCAGAAGAGAAAAAAGATGCCAGTAGAGCAGGAGGTTTGTCGGATTCTGATTATTGACGATGAACGTCTGCTCAATGAGATGCTACAGGAATGTTTAAATGCGGCGGGTTATGAAGCGGATGGTGCCTATGATGGTGTTGAGGGGATCGGCATGCTGCGTTACAAAGAATACCATCTGATTTTGCTTGATGTGAGGATGCCTCGTAAAGACGGTTTGGAGGTGCTTGATTTTATGAAAAACGAGTATCCGGATATTCCGGTAATTATTATTACCGGTCTTGCCTCTTTGCAGGAAATAAAAGATACCGTTAAGAAGGGTGCCTTTGCCTGTTTAAAAAAACCGTTTGTTCTGGAAAAGGTATTGGGCACGGTTAATAAGGCCTTGGCTGAAAAGTGTAGACCATCTATCAAAAACTAGGCCTGAACCGTTATATTTTATGGAGCAGTTTTTAACAATTACGGAATTGGCTGATGCTACGGGGCTGGAGGAAAGTCGGATTCGATTTTATGAATCGGAATATGTTGGTCAATTGCCGGAAAAAATCTTGCGTGGTAATGGCCTGTTCTTTCACCCCGAGGCGGTTTCAGCCTTTAAAAATTTGCACGTTCGGCACAGTGGCGGTATGGAGCCGGAAGTCACTGACTCTGCCCTGCAAAATTACGCCAGAGTTATTGCGGTGAGCTCCGGCAAGGGCGGGGTGGGCAAGAGCAATCTGGCCTTGAATCTGGCTGTTGAATTTCAACGTTTTGGCAAGATGACTCTGGTGCTTGACGCCGATTTAGGTATGGCCAATATTCATCTCCTGGCTGGTATCCAACCCCGCCATTCGCTGACTGATTTAATCGATTCTCATGTGCCGATATCTGACTTGATCGCAAAAGGACCTGCCGGAGTGGGTATTATCCCCGGCGGCTCCGGAGTTCTTGCCCTGGCCGATAGTACAGCTCCTCAGCGCCGGCAGATGTTGGCGGCCTTGGAAATTATGGAAAATAACGCCCAGGTGATTGTGGTTGATACTGCTGCCGGTATGGGAGTCGGGGTGCGAGATTTTTTGAAGGCTGCCGATGAGATTATTATTGTATTGACCCAGGATATTACCTCTTTGGCCGACGCCTATGGTCTGCTGAAGGCCCTGCGGCAAGAGGGACTTTCCCGCCCTGTCTATTCCGTCATAAACATGGCGGCGTCATTGCAACAGGCGGCAGGTGTGGCTCGGCGTTTTGCCGATTGTG
>CAYTNB010000140.1:0-7077 GCA_964439085.1 uncultured Desulfobulbia bacterium
GCTTACAAAAAAATCACCTACGCTGTTGCCGAATAATTTCAAAGATGATAATGGCGGTCGCTACTGAGGCGTTTAGCGACTCCATACCGCCACGCATAGGGATTGAGACCAAAAAGTCGCATTGTTGCCTGACTAGAGGTCTTATCCCCTTTCTTTCACCGCCAATAACCAAACAAGTCGGGCCGCTGAAGTTGGCCTGATACATATCCTGTGGTGCTTCACCGGCGGCTCCGTATATCCAAAAACCAGTTTTCTTTAATTTCTGTAGGGCTGATACCAGATTGGTCACCGGGCAGAGAGCCATTCTGCTTATAGCCCCCACTGAAACCTTGGCTACGGTACCGGACAGCGGGGCTGAACGATCTTTGGGATATATTATTCCTGTTACGTTTGCCGCAGCCGCTGACCGGATAATCGACCCCAAATTATGGGGGTCCTGAATAGAGTCCAGCGCCAGAATCAGGGGTTGGTCTGTTTGGGAACCGAGCCTTAGTAAACGTTGCAAATCAATGGTGGCAGGCGGCTTTATGCGTGCCATGACCCCTTGATGCTTTATTTGATCCGATAGTTCCGGGAAGGCGATATTATAATGGCATGGCACCTGCTTTTCTTCAGCCAGGTTGATAATCTGCTTGAGATTGGCAGATTTATTTAAAATCCGCACCTCTAAAATCTGGCTGTGGTCGGTTAGGAGAAGCTCTGCTACGGGATGGATACCCCATATCAGGTCATCGGGAGCTGAGTTGGTTTTATTGCGGCGTTTTTGCCTGGCGGGTTTTTGTGGGTTAATTGCCATGTCAGTGGACTATATTTATTGGCTGACCGGCCAAATTACGCTGGCTGGCGGCACGTTGGGCAATAACAATGGCCTTAAAGGTAGTGATGGCCTCATCCAATTTATCGTTCAGCATAATATAGTTATATTCTGCCGCCTGGCTCATCTCATTTGCGGCATTACCAAGCCGGGTTTTAAGGCTTGCCGGGGTCTCGGTGCCTCGGCCGGCTAGACGACGTTCCAACTCCTGCATGGAGGGCGGGGCTATGAATATAAATGTGGCGGCCAAATCGGTCTGCTTTTTTAATTGCATGGCACCCTGCACATCAATATCAAGGATGATATCAACCCCATCATTTAATTGTTGTTCCACCGACTGGCGGCTTGTGCCATAGAAATTTTCGTGCACCTTGGCCCATTCCAGGAAGCCATTGGCCTCTTTAATCTTTGTAAATTCTTCCACCGTGACAAAATGATAATCCTGGCCGTCTTTCTCACCCGCTCTGGGGGCTCTTGTTGTGTGCGAGATAGAAAAGGCCAAATTTTCCAAGCAGTTAAGCACTGGCCGCAGAATGGTCGTCTTGCCGGTTCCGGAGGGGGCGGAAATCACCAGTAAATTGCCCCTAATCAATTTTTTTCTCCAAAGATGGTACCTGGGAGGGCTGAAAACGTTGCACCAGGGTTTCTGTCTGGATTGATGACAGAATCGTATGGCCGGAGTCCATTACCACAATGGCTCTGGTACGACGGCCCTCGGTCACATCGATTAGTTTTTGAACGCTTTTGGCATCATCCTTTAGCTTTTTCATGGGTGCTGATTTTGGGTTTACTACTGCGATAACCCGGGAGGCGACTACTGAGTTACCAAACCCCACATTAATTAGTTTTTGGTTCATTTTTTACTCCAGATTTTGGACTTGTTCCCGTAGCTTTTCTGCCTGATTCTTCAATTCAACCGTTTGGTGGATAGTTGTGGTGTCGTTGATTTTGGAGGCCATTGTGTTGATTTCCCGTAAAAATTCCTGTAGGAGAAAATCAAGACGGCGGCCCACTGGCTTAGGCTCTTCCATAAAATTGCGAAATTGCTGAATATGACTCTTCAGGCGCACTACCTCTTCGGTGATATCCGATTTATCGGCCAGGATCGCCACCTCTTGAGCAAGGCGGGCTGGGTCAAGTTCAACACGCTCCAACAATTTGGCTAATCTCTTATTAAGGGCTATTTCCTTCTGCTCTAGCAGGGCTGGGGTGTTCTTTTCAATTTCAGCGACGATACTATCAAATTCTGCCAGGCGGCTAAGCAAATCTTTCTTTAGGGCCTGGCCTTCATTCTGCCGCATTGTCAGACAATCACGCAGGGCATTTTGGAGAGCGCTATTAATTTCAGTTTCAACTTCATCCAGATCTTCCGCCTCTTCCTCCTGGGTGATAATACCTGGATATTTCGCCAGCAAGCTAAGGCTGGGCGATTTGGTTAAACCCAGATTCTGTTGAATTGTTTCAAGAGCCTGCTTGTATTCGTAGGCAAGAGGAAGATTAGTTGTAAACCGGGCGGATTGGGATATGCCGGAGGCCTGGTTTATCATGACATCAATATGACCTCTGGAACAGACGACGGCTATGGTTTTTTTGATTTTTTCTTCCAGGACGGCATATTTAAGTGGCATCTTTAGCTTTATATCACAAAAACGGTGATTCACCGAACGAATTTCTACTGTCCATTTACGTTTGACACTGCTGAATTCCCCTCGGCCAAAGGCCGTCATGCTGACTGGATAAATCATTTTATTGCCTTCATTAGTTCTGCTTGGCTGGCGGTGGCGGTACCAACCTTGCCGACAACGATGCCTGCCGCATAATTGGCAAGGGCCGCCGCATTGGCGTAAGACAGTTTAGCGGCCAGG
This sequence comes from uncultured Desulfobulbia bacterium, assembly GCA_964439085.1. Lineage (GTDB taxonomy): Bacteria > Desulfobacterota > Desulfobulbia > Desulfobulbales > VMSU01 > JAADIV01. The sequence goes on from CAYTNB010000140.1 coordinate 2,680, forward strand.
CCAAGGGCCAGGGTGGCGATGACAGTGTCGCCTGCCCCCGTGACATCAAAAACCTCGCGGGCAACAGTGGGGATGATGATGGTGGTGCCATCCCTTTCCACCAGTCCCATACCTGCTTCACCTCTAGTGATTAAAACTGCCTGGCCGCCCAAGTCGTGAAGTAGCTTTTGGCCGGCTGCCCGCAGGGATTCTTCGTCGATAATTCTTATACCGGTGAGCTGCTCTGCTTCATGATGATTAGGGGTGATGATGGTGGCCCCTTTGAAACGTTCCGGCTGGCTGGGCTTGGGGTCAATAATCATAAGTATTTCTGGGTGCTCGGCCAGACATTCACGCAGGTAACCCATGAGATGCGGGGTAATAATTCCCTTATTATAATCGGAGACGATTACGGCATCAAAATTGGCAATATTATCCCGCACAAATTTTTTGATAGTTTCGAGATCGGCTCCGATAACCTGCTCACTGTCCTCACGATCAAAGCGCACTACCTGCTGTCCCTGAGCGATAATCCTCGTTTTAATGGTGGTTGGTCGCTGGTTGGTTAAAATTACGCCATCCGGGTTCGACTGTAAACTGGAGAGGAGGGCGAGAAGTCGTTTGCCCATATCGTCTTTGCCGATTAAGCCGCAAATGGTGGCTTGCCCTCCCAGGGCGTAAATATTGTTTAAGACATTGGCTGAACCGCCCAATAATAAATTATCATGGGTGACGTTTACCACCGGAACCGGTGCCTCCGGCGAGATTCGGGATACGGATCCCCAGATGAAATGGTCGATAATCAGATCGCCCAGCACCAGAATGCGGATATCTTTAAATGCCTGCATGGCTTGGTGCATTACTTCTTTATTTGATAATGACAAAGGTAGAACTCCGTTAGTTACTATTTGTTTTTATTGAGGTTAATAAGATTTGTATTTCTGCAATTAGTTCCTTGCCGCCGCCCGCCGTGCTAGACTTGCGGCTGTCAACCATTATGGTTTTTATTCTGGCTGATACTGGTGACCAGCGCTCAAAAAAACGCTCTGACGGGGCACCCGCAAAGATGATAACGGCGGGTGAGCCAGTGGCGGCGGCCAGATGTTGACCGCATGAATCATAGCCGATAAAACAGTCGGCCGCACTGATCATCTTACCTAAGGCATCAAGAGAGCCGTTAAATATTAATAAACCGTTATTGAATTTGATATCTGCCTGAGGTATTTGCTCCTCATTAAGTGCGGTGGTATTGATTCCTTGCTGCCTGGCCCGCTTTAGCAGGTATTGCACCAGTTGTGTTTCCTGCTGACCACGACCGCAGTCTAAAATGACTATGGTTTGTGGCTCATGTGCCAATTTAAGCAGTAGCTTTTCCTCAAAAGAACCGGATATCTTTTTCCTGGAATCGTTACCAACTCCGAAGTTAATTATTATGATAAAAGCACAGCCCCGATTCTTTAATTTCTGACAAAAGGCATTATAGCCGTGGCCCTCATTGTGCAGGACGAGATAGGGCGTTTCATCTTCTGTTTCATTTAAAATTATATTGAGCCAATTATTGGTTAGAATTGATAAATTATCTCGGCTTGTGCCTCCTGACTTCCAAATTCTGGAAGGAAAGTAAAAGGTGGATGAATCGTCTAAAACTGGTAAAAGTCCCAGCTGGGTCATCCTGGTATCCGGGTCGAAAAACAAGACGCTGTCCGGCTCATCTCCATTGATCTCCTGCTGAATCAGTTCAAAAAGTGGCGGCCATGACGCCATCTTATCAAGTATGCTGCCATCATTTTTGTAGATAAATGGCTGTGTCTTGATATTATCCAACTCAGGAAACATAGTAGACAGATGGCTTGGGCCGATGAGGATGATCTGGGCTAGGGGGAAGGATTTGCGTAATCGGTGTACTATAACGCTGGTTATAGCGATGTCAGCGCCGGCAGTTACCCTGGAGAGAATAATTATCTTTTTGATTAATCGTTGTCGCTCCCTGGGTAAGGTTCTGGGTCTAATTATCTTCTCATAACGGCATAATATTTCGTCTGAATTATGAAAGCCACATTGATTAAGCAGGTCGTTTAGTTTGCTGGCTTGGGGGATTTGACGGATAATGTCCAAAATTTGCACCAAAACTTTATTGCAAATGCGTGTTCCTTCTTCAGAAAAATCATCACAGAGTGGCTCAATAATACCGCTGAATATGGCCCTGACGGCGCACTTTGCCACATGGGGATTGGCTTCGTTCAAGGCTAAAGCGCATAATTCCACTATTATGTTGTTTGCCGGGGCGGTGTGTACTCTGAAGGCGTTGATGAAATCAACGGCAAGCTGCCGAACCGCCAGAGTGTCGGCGGAACGGCACTCAATGGGTTTCGAATGGGCTACTTTGGTCATATGATGGCAGGGTATTATTTGTCGTAAGAAAAAAACAAATAAGCAGATGCACAATGGAAAAATTGAATAAAATATTTCGCAAGTGATATGGAACTTTGTGCTTTATGTCTTAGTTGTTGTTGTCTCAAGTTCTCCACTACAACCGCTAGTCGTTAACTTTACAATTTCTCAAGAGCTTGTACTATTGCATCACCCATGGCGCCAGTGCCAACAGTTTTGCTTTTGTCTACGGCAATATCCGGAGTATGAATACCCGCTTCCAGCACTTGGCTAATGGCCTGCTCAATGCCATCGGCTGCCTTGGGCGCATCCAGACTGAAACGCAGCATCATGGCACCGGAGAGGATCTGGGCAATTGGGTTGGCAATCCCCTGTCCCGCAATGTCTGGAGCCGAGCCACCGGCAGGCTCGAACAGACCAAAGCCGCTTTCGTTTAAACTGGCAGAGGCCAGGAGCCCCATGGAGCCGGTCATCATGGCGCACTCATCGGAGATTATATCGCCAAACATATTACCGCAGAGCATGACATCAAATTGGCTGGGATTTTTAATTAGCTGCATAGTGGCGTTATCCACATAGATGTGATTAAGCTCAACATCGGGGTAGTCTTTGGAAATTTCTACCACAACTTCTCGCCACAGAACCATCGAGGTAAGAACATTTGCTTTATCGACGGATGTGACTATTTTACGGCGGCCCTGGGCAGCTTCAAAAGCCTTCCTGGCAATTCGCTCTATCTCCCTGCGAGTGTAAACCAGGGTGTCGTAGGCCATTTCCGAAGCACCGCTGCCTTTGCGGCCCTTTGGCTTACCAAAATAGATGCCACCAGTTAACTCACGCACACAGAGAATATCGAAGCCCTTCGCTGAGATATCTGCCCTCAGGGGGCAAGCAGTAGCCATGGAGGGGAAAATTTTGGCAGGTCGCAGGTTACAGAAAAGTCCCAACTCTTTCCTTAATGGCAGGAGGGCGGCACGTTCAGGCTGTTCCTCTGGTGGCAGGCTCTCCCATTTTGGGCCGCCCACTGAACCAAAAAGGACGGCATCACTATTCTTGCAAAGAGACAGAGTGGCAGGTGGCAGGGCCTGACCATGATTGTCAATGGCACAGCCACCCACGTCGGCGGACTCATACTGCATGGGCAGGGAGTATTTTTTACTGACTATGTCCAGGACTTTAATGGCCTCTTGCATAACTTCCGGGCCGATACCATCACCAGCTAATATGGCAATTTTTTTCATATTATCCTCATCTTTTGTAAATATTGTTTTTTATTTGGGTAAAATTGGTTGTTGATTAATGTCTGATGGTCTCGTAAAAACCAAATGGGATGGCTAAGTAAAAATTTCGATATACAGGTAAGCGTAGACTCCGAGGAGTGGGGTATTTTTGAGAGCGAGGCCATACATATAGTATGCCGAGCGAACAAAAATGGTCCACGACGCAGTAGATCGGACTTTTTACTTAGCCATCACTGTCTGGGAGGTTGTCCGAGAATAGAAGCCGTAGCGAAAAGTTGGAGAATTGGGACCAGTTTTTCGATCATTTTCGGGCAATAACAGAGCTATTAGACGAAAATTAGCGGAAAAATGGGCCAATTTCTCCGGCTTTGATGTCTGCGCTTATCTGCAGTAGGCTCTCTATTCTCGGACAGCCTCCTAGGCTTATTTACCACAAAACCGCACGGAAATAAACCGCTCCTGTGTGATAATCGCGGCACTGTCCATCATACACAAAAACGTGGGCACATTGTATACTGCAATATACCCACGTTAATAAATCTGCTATGCCCTATCTATACAAGGTGGGTTCACAACCCCAACCGCCCGATATAGAAGCGTTTAAAATTGGTTCTATTTGTGAGTTTTTGCTGCCCAATTGGCATCTCTACCTTGGCGACAACCTAAACAGGCATATCTCAAAGTAATATATCCCTTGGCGTACTTGTGAATTTTACCACCTTTAGTCTCAGAAACCGGTCGGTGTCAAGTAAGATGTCGCTTTTTTTATGCAGCTATTTGTTTGCTT
>CAYTNB010000141.1:0-7008 GCA_964439085.1 uncultured Desulfobulbia bacterium
TTTGGTAATGATTATCGTACCCCGGATGGTACCGGTGTACGTGACTATATTCACGTAGTTGACCTTGCTTTGGGTCATATTAAAGCTCTGGATAAACTGGCTGAAAATCCCGGAGTGGTCATCTACAATCTTGGCACTGGTTCAGGGTATAGTGTTATCGATTTGGTAAAGAATTTTGAAAAAGCCTCCGGGCGCAAAGTTCCTTACAAATTTGTGGCTCGTCGTCCCGGAGATATTGCCCAATGCTATGCCGATCCAACAAAAGCAAAACTCGAACTAGGGTGGCAGGCCGAAAGAGGTATTGATGAGATGTGCGAAGATACCTGGCGCTGGCAGTCCGAAAATCCCAAAGGTTTTGAGTGAAATATCGTAGGGATTCAGGCGTATTCAATCTTCTGAATCTGCGCTTATGGCCTGTAAATAAATAACCTGGCCAATCTTGATGGCGTCGTAAGAAGTACCCAATCCCGTCACCCCCGCGCAGGAGGGGATCCATAACATATTGAAACTACAGGACTCCCGCTTCTGCGGGAATGACGAAGAATAAGAGAATTACAGTTTTACTTAGCCATCCCGAGACTTTTCACTAGACCATCAGATATAACGGGAGTCTATTATTTCCCAGTAAGTAAACGTTGGGCATTGTCGCCCAATATTTTATTATACAGTTCCGGTTCGAGATTAAGATTGGCCAGTAATTTGATGGTTGTGCTCTGATCTGTCCAGGGTGAGTCAGTGGCAAAAAGGAGATAATCGGGTGGATGATTTATTATGATATTTCGGGCCTTCTCCGGTTCGAGAATATCCAGAGCGAAGGAGATATCCATATAAATCTTTTTGCCACATAGTATATCCCTTACCTCATCCCACATCCGCCAGGCTCCGAGATGGGAGGCGACTAATTTAAGATGTGGGTAATTGGTGGCAACCTCGGCAATTTGAGCAGGAGCAGCTCTTCTAATTTCTGGGAAGGCAAGGTCGAAACCGGTATGAAGGAGTAAAATCAGTCCATGGTGGTTTATCGCTTCATATATTGGTTGTAGGCGTTTTTCATTTACAAAAAAGTCTTGATAGTAGGGGTGCATCTTAATGCCAGTGAATCCTGCTTTCTTTATGCGCTCAATTTGTTCCAGACAATTAGTGGAGGCAGGATGCACTGATGGGAAAGGAATTAGCTGCTTACTCCTTATAGAACCAGCCCAATTCAGGATAGAATCGAATTGCTCCGGTCTGGTGGCAATAGTACAGACAACACTTTTGTCTATTCCGGCCCGTTGCATGGAACTCAACAAGCCTTGGCGGGTGCCATCGGTAAAAGCCGATATACCACCTGCCTTCTCGAGGTGGGGGATGGCGTCAGCCGCTACTTTATCTGGAAAAACATGGGTGTGGAAATCAATTTTCACGGTTTGTAATTTTTCTAACCTTTAGGAATGTGTGATTAGTCATCTGATCTGAGTGGCATCGATAATATAATATCGTACCTGTTCAGGTGCACCCCCAGATTTGTGTCAATTTCTCCGGCTTTGATGTCTGCGCTTATCTGCAGTAGGATCTCTATTCTCGGCCAATGCTTCGAAGTCCTAAATGAACAAATCTGGAGCACCCCTGGACAGTTACACTCCGGAGTTAATGGCCATTAATAGCCCCTACCTAAACAGTTACACAATATCTTGGTACCTTACAGATTGTTTTCTAGAAAAGAATTTATAAGGTACTAGGTAAGCTTAGAGACTCCGATACCCCCCTGTGGGGTGTTAGAATTTATTATTGATTACTACCTCATCAAGAGCTAGTTGACCACCACGGGGCCAAGCATCTTTCACTCCTTTTCCGATAGCGACAAACATGGCAATAACATGATCCGGGGGCAGGTTAATCAGTTTTCCCACCGCATTGAAATCAAAGCCATCCATGGGGCAGGAATCGTAACCCATCTCTTTAGCTGTCAGCATCAGGTTTTGGGCGGCCATACCACAGGAACGCATGGCTTCATCTCGTTGCACCTGCGGTTTATCACGATAATAATCATCTATGGCCGGTACCATAAAATCCTGTACCTCCTGGGGAGCATTTTTCCAATAACGGCCGGGACTTTTAGCAAAGGCATTTAAATCGGCGCAGAGGATGATAAAAAGGGAGGCATCGGTGACTTGGGCCTGACCCCAGGCAACAGTCCTAATCTCTTGGCGCAATTCTTTATCCTGCACAACCACAAAACGCCAGTTCTGGATATTAAAGGCAGTAGGGGATAGGACGGCGAGATTAAGCAATTTCTCGACATCTGTACTATTTATATCATGATTCGGGTCAAAATGTTTAACTGACCTTCTTGTTGCAATTGCTTCTCTAATTTCCATGATGTCCTCCTTTAAAAATTTCAGTTGATCTGGGTTAGTTGGCTAGGTTGCTGCACTTATACCCCCTTGTGTGGGGGGGAGTTGTTGCTTCGTTCGTCTGGCATCGAGGATAAGCAGCAGTAAAAAAATACTTCCCAAGGCTCCAAAGAATGAGGTGTGGCGAAAGGTGTCCTGGAAGGATAGGCTCAAGGCCTTTAGATTCTGGACTTGGGTCAGTAGGCCATAACCGTGGGCTATGGCCATGTCAGTGGGCATATAGGCTGCTAGATTATGCCCTGTTGTGTTAATGAAATTCTGCACGTAGCTGTAGTTCTGAAGGTCAGCAATTCCTTCATAATGGACGGCTTGTCGGAGTTCCAAAGTGTTAGTCGCTATGGCGGTTCCAAGGGAACCACCCAGAAACCTGAGATAATGCATTATACTTACCCCCTGTGAGGTATATGGCCCCAAATTGCCAAGAGCCATGGCTGATACTGGAGCGAAAAAAGAGCCTAAGGCAATCCCAAGTGGGATAGTGATCAGGGCGGCTTGTACAGAGGGGGTATAATAGTTCAGTGATGGGATCAGGTAAAAACTGGTGGTCAGATAGATAATGGTGCTGACAATCAGCACTGGCTGCGATCCGTATTTATCACTTAATATGCCCGCCATTGGAGATAAGATAGCGATAAAGATGGCAAAGGATAGCATGTGAATACCAGTGTCAAAGGTGCCTAGATGTTTCAGCGTTTCATAATAAAGAGGCAGTAGATAGAAAAGTTGGTAAACTGACAGCCCCATGACCAGAAAATAAAAGCCCATGGAAAGAGTGTATTGCCGAATTTTAAAGATGCTCATGTCAATTAGCGGAATGGTGCTGAATATCTCAGTAATAATATATAAAATAAGGGCAATGGCCGCAACAGCCCCAAGAATTACGATCAAATTAGATTGTCCCCAGCCTAATTGCTGCCCCTTGGAGAGGAGGGTTAGCAGGGCAACTGTGAAGGTGGCGATAAAGAAATAGCTGATGAAATTAAAATGCAGTTTCTGGCGATGGCGCACCATGATTGGCAAAAAAGATATGGCTGCCACAAAGTTAAGAATACCGATAGGCACGTTTATATAAAAAACCCAGCGCCAGGCAAGGTTCTCGGTAATCCAACCACCTACTGTCGGCCCTAGTGACGGGGCAAAACTTACTCCCATGGCGTAGATTCCCATGGCCAAACCATGCTTTTCCGGGGGGTAGAGGGAAAAAAGGATGGTCTGGGCACTGGCCATAATAAAGGCTTCCCCTAGACCTTGCAGTACCCTGGCGCTGATCATTTGCGGCAGGGATTCAGCCAAACCGCAAAGGGCACTGGCTGTGGTGAATACTACAAGTCCAGCAAGAAAAACATTTTTCAGGCCAATGACTTTGCCAAGGCTATGGGTCAAAAGAAGCCCCACTGCCGCTGCGATCATATAAGAGGTAATGACCCACTGCACGCCGTAGAGATCAGTAGACAGCGGCCCCAACATTTTGGGTATAACAACATCGACTACGGTGGTATCGAGAATGGCCATGAAGGCCCCTGTCATGATAATAGCGGAGAGAAATGTTCTGTATCTCGTTGATATCTTGGCGTAAATAGGAATGTCATTTTCTTCGTCCAGAATGGTCATGAATGGCTCTTTCTGGCTGGTTTGTTGTTATTTTGCCTCTTTATTTCAATCTCGCCCCCCATTCCTACCCGTAAGAGCGTTGTATCTCCTTTGGTGATTTTGATTCGTACTGGAATTCGCTGGGCCACCTTGGTAAACTCACCGGCGGAAATATCACGGGGAGCCAAGGCGAAGGTAGCGGCAGAGGCAGGCAGGATTGTTTTAACTATGCCTTCGTAAATGTTTTTGGGATAGGCATCGATCGTTATATTCGCTGGTGAGCCAGGCACTACTCCGGCCAGTTTTTGTTCCTCAAGGAGGACAGAGATATAAATATCATGTGGGTCAACCAGGGTAAATACCACCTTTTGTGGAGAGACCAGGGCACCAGGACTAACAAAACGTTTGGCGACCCTACCGGTCAATGGACTTTTTATAATGCATTGGCCTAAATCATCAAGAGCACTTTTTAAGGTGGCATTTATTTCCCTTATCTTATCATCCAGACCTGCAATATCTTTCAGGGTCTCCTTTATGTGTATCTTCTGAGCTCTGGCCAACTCAACTTGATGGCCATATGTTACTGTCGATGCGTTGAGGGCTGCGATCTTTTGCCACAAGGCCTTTTGGGATAATTGTTTAGCGAGCAAACGGGCCGTGATGTCCTCGGCTTGGCTGTGGGAGACGGATTTGGTGGGTAATAGATTTTGATAACGGTTGTTGTCACGTTTTAGTTGGTCAACCTCCACTTGAGCGGCAGCAAACTGGGTAGACATGGACTCTTTCTGCTTTTCTAATTCGGTGAGACGTGAGGCGGCAATCTCTTCATTAAGGCGGGTCTCTTTTTTCAGGCGTTGTAAGAAAAAATCCTTTGATTGCCTGGCATTTTTGGTGGCCTCCAAGCGAGCGTTTAATTCCTCTACTGCCAGGCGATAAGAGGTGTCATCCAGGTGCGCCAGTGCCTCGCCTTTACTTACCTGATCTCCTTCTTTCTTATTGATTATAGCGATTCGACCACTGACTCGATTGAAGCCTATGGAAACCAGACTGTCAGTGCGGACAAAAACCGCATCGGTGACTGCGTAGGCCATACGATGCTGGACAAAGCGTATGGTCAATAAAATGATGAGTGCAGCACAGATTAGGAGAATAGTTGCAGCAATGAGCCGCCCACGGGATGTATGATTATTTTCTGACATGGTAGTTTGATGGTAACGAATAAGCAGTTTAACCAGGAATACAAAAACGGGTTACAATGCACCAATAGCGTGATTTTGTTGGGTGGGTTGTGAGTAGTTACATCTCCGGATTGTTATGCTTGTCTAAACTCCAGCCACCGCCAAGAGCCTTGTAAAGTCTGATAAGATTGGCAGTTACTGCACCGGTGCTTTGGGCAAGTTGATCCTGGAAGGAGAGCAGGGAGCGCTGGGCGTCCAGCACATCTGAAAAATCGGTTAATCCAGCCTGATATCTGTCGCGGGCGGCTTGATCCGCCTTGCCAGCTGCATCGGTAGCTCTAGTTAGCGCCTGGTTACGAGTTTCTTCTTTAACAAAGGCGGTGAGGGCGTTTTCCTCTTCCTCTAAGGCGCGGAGCACAGTTGCTTGATAGTGCAACATGGCTTGTTCTTGACGGGCATTCTGAACAACGATATTTTGGCGAATGGCTCCGGCATCAAATATATTCCATGACATTGATGGGCCAATATTAAAGAAACGGCTGGCCCACTCAGGTAAATCCTCTATATGCAGAGATTCAAGACCAATGGTACCGATAAGCTTGAATTTTGGGTATAGATCGGCTTGCGCTACTCCAATACGGGCAGTTTGGGCAGCTAGCTGACGTTCGGCCTGGCGGATATCCGGACGCCGCCGCAGGGCCTCGGCTGGAACCCCTACTGTGATTTCTGGCGGGGCAGCAGGCACAGGCTCTATTTTTGCCAGTTGATGGGCCAGACTGCCGGGCTTCTGACCTAAAAGGATTGCCAAACGGTTCATCGCTGCGGCAAGGCCGATTTCAAGTTGGGGGATTTGAGAACGGGTAAGCTCCAGGTTGTATCGTGATTGCTGGACGGCCAGATCGTCAATTAACCCGGCTTGGTAGCGTGACTGATTCAGCTCAAAAGAGTGCTTTTGGGAGGCAAGATTATCATGAGCAGCACTGAGGCGGGCCTGATAGGTGCGAACATCCACGTAATTAATGCCTATTTCGGCGCTCAGGCTGACCAAAACCTCACGCATGGCCTCCTGACGGGCGGCAAGATCAGCCTCCGCCGCCTCCAGCGCCCTTTTTTTACCTCCAAAAATATCCAACTCCCAACCGGCATCAAATCCCGCACTATAAAGATCATTCTCCCTGCCACCGTTGAAGTTGGAACTACTGCGGGATTTACTAGCCGCCGCCGAGGCATTTACGCTAGGGAATAACCCTGCCCGGCTGATACCGCGCAAGGCTCGGGCCTCACGTACACGGCTCATCGCAGATTTTAAATCCAAATTACCATGCAGACCTTTTTGCACCAACTCGGTTAGTAGTGGATCATTCAACTGTGCCCACCAATTAGCCAGGGCCTTAGTGTCAGTTTCTTGTGCTACCAGGCCGCCACTGATATCGGCCTGCCAGGCAGCTGGGGCATCGGGCTTTACCGGGCTATAATTAGGCCCCAGCATGGTACATCCCGAAGCAAGTAGGGAAATTGCTGTCGCTGTCAATATTTTTTTAAGGTGGCTACTCATTATTTTGTCCTCCTGATTTATTGTTATGCTCTATCCCCACACCTACAACTTTATGTTGTCTGAGGCGCCAGGCGGTGCCTTTTTCCCGGCCAGTTTGAAATATATAATAAAGTACCGGAATTAGAAAAATACCGAACATGGTAGAGATCAGCATACCGGCAAAAACCGTGGTGCCGATGGCTCGTCTGCTGCCGGCTCCTGCGCCGGTAGCGATGACCATGGGCAGGACACCGAGGATAAAGGTGAAGGCGGTCATTAATACAGGTCGGAATCTTATCCTGGCGCCATC
>CAYTNB010000142.1:0-6974 GCA_964439085.1 uncultured Desulfobulbia bacterium
TCTTGGCTTTCGTGGCCAGCAGGCCTTGGCCCGCGATCCGGAAACGGGGGGAAGTCGATGTGTAGCCTGCATGCGTTGTGACCAAGTCTGCCCCTCAAAGTGCATCCATATCCGCTTTCATGAGGATGCGGACACAGGTCAACGTATTATTGACAAATACGAAATCGAGGCCATGCGCTGTATTTACTGTGGATACTGTGAAGAGGTCTGCCCGGTTAACGCCATTGTTCTTACTGAAGTTTATGAATACACCGTTTATAAGCGCTCTGATAATTATTTTGACCAAGAGAGGCTGCTTGACAATTGGGATCGTTTCATCAAAGAAAGCGGCCACGATCCGGCAAATTATGTCAACCCATATTGGCAAGGCAAGGGTCTTGATCCACGCCAACTAGCTGCGGCCCGGCGAAAGCCTGTACCAGCTGACTGGCGACCGGAGGGGCAGGCAGTTGGTAGATTACTTACCCCATTAAATGCTCCTGTGCCTGATCATGGAGGTGAAAAATCATGATAACCCTGCCGCAGATATTTTTCTTTTATTTTGCCGCCATAATCCTGGGTACCTCATTTTGGGCCATTAGCACCCGAAATACAGTACACAGCGTTTTGCTGGTTTTGATCATGTTTTTTCATCTGGCCGGTGTCTATTTGACCCTGAATGCCGAGTTTATTGCGGCTGTCCAAATAATCGTTTATGCCGGTGCTATTCTGGTTCTATACCTATTTGTCGTTATCCTGGTCAATCTCAAGACCGAGTTAAAAGGCGAACGCTTTATCAGCAGCTTCAGTAACGGTATCCTGATGGCCGTAGTTGTTTTCTTAAGCCTAATTTTTGGTTTACGTTTCTTCAAACTGGCTCCGGTGGCCAAACTAACCATGCATCATCTGCCACACTTGTCAAATACCGCCCAGTTAGGCAATGCTCTTTTTGGCACCGATTTGCTGCCCTTTGAGATTACTGGCATAATTTTATTAGTTGCCACGGTGGGGGCAATGGTCTTAGCCAAACGCGATAACCCGCCTCAAATCAACAAAGGTTCTAGTAATCAGCAGAGCAGCCATGAGGAGACAAAAGGATGATCCCGGTTAACTGGTATCTTTATTTGGCCGCCGGTCTTTTCAGCATAGGGGTATATGGTTTTTTGACCAGAAGAAATCTGGTTATCATGTTTCTCTCTATCGAATTAATGCTGAACGCCGCAAATTTAAATTTTATTGCCTTAAGCCACTATCTCCATGATGTAAGTGGCCAGATGTTCACCTTCTTTATCATTGCGATAGCGGCTGCCGAAGCGGCCATAGGTCTTGCCATCTTACTGACAATCTACCGCAACAAAAAAACGGTATACAGCGACCAAATTGCTGAGTTAAAGGATTAGAACTATGCCTCTCTATTTAATTTTGCTGCCCTTATCCCCCTTGATATCGTTTGTCGTAACATTATTTTATGGCAAAAGGATGGGAAGTCAGTATGTCCACTGGCTTCCCATTCTGGCAGCATTTACTTCCTTTGCCTGTGCGGTCAATGCCTTAATTAACGTCTTGCACGGCAACATTATAAATCAGGATATCTATACTTGGATTTCGTCAGGTTCTTTTAAGGTATCCATCGGTTTTTTGGTTGACCAGCTCACTGTGGTTATGCTCATTGTCGTCACCAGCATAAGTGCTCTGGTTCATGTATATTCTGTGGCTTATATGAAGGACGATCCAGGTTATTACCGTTTTTTCGCTTACCTAGGTCTCTTCACCTTTTCAATGCTGATGCTGGTTTTGGGCAACAATTTTTTACAGCTCTTCTTTGGCTGGGAAGCAGTTGGCTTGTCATCGTATTTACTTATTGGCTTTTGGTATGAGAAAAAAAGTGCTGCCGATGCCGGCAAGAAAGCCTTTATCGTCAACCGCATAGGTGACTTTGGCTTTTGCCTGGGGATTATCCTTGTGTTCCTGACCTTTGGAACCTTACAGTATGAGCCGGTATTTGCCCAGGCCGCAAATCTTGCCAATCACCATTTCAGCATGCTGGGATTTACTTTTGACTTACCGACTCTTATAGCCCTTCTGCTGTTCTGCGGTGCCATTGGTAAATCAGCAATGATTCCCCTGCACATCTGGCTGCCGGACGCCATGGAGGGGCCAACTCCGGTCAGCGCCCTAATCCACGCCGCCACCATGGTTACGGCCGGGATCTTTCTGGTGGCCAGATGCAATCCGATTTTTGTCATGTCGGTAACTGCCCTCAATACGATTACCATCATAGGTGCGCTCACCTGCCTGTTTGCCGCCTCAATCGCTCTGGTACAAACCGACATAAAAAAAGTAGTGGCCTATTCCACCATCAGCCAGCTGTCATATATGTTTATCGCTTGCGGGGTTGGGGCCTGCAGCGCCGGAATTTTTCATCTATTCACCCACGCATTTTTCAAAGCCCTGCTTTTTCTGGGCTGCGGCAGCGTAATTCACGCTATGAGCAACGAACAGGATGTCAAATACATGGGGGGCCTGAAACAATATATGCCTATCACCTACTGGACCTTTCTGCTGGCATCATTAAGCATTTCCGGGATTCCCGGATTCGCCGGTTTTTTCAGTAAAGACAAAATTCTGGATATGGCCTTTAACTCCCCTCTCGGAGCAGGGAAATTTGCCTGGGCCATCGGCGTTCTGGTGGCATTTATGACGGCATTCTATTCCTTCCGACTATTCTTCCTCACCTTCCATGGCAAGTTCCGGGGTACAGAGGCCCAGAAAAAACATCTGCATGAATCGCCAAAGTCCATGACCATCCCCTTGGTGATTTTGGCTGTTGGAGCAGTTGCCGCCGGCTGGTTAGGCATTCCCCATATTCTTGGCGGTCATGACCTTTGGACGACCTTTATGACCCCGGTATTAGGCCATCATGAACTTGAAGTTTCCAATACCACCGAGTGGCTGTTGTTGGCCTTGTCGATAGGAGCGGGTTTTTCCGGACTCGGGCTGGCCTATTATATGTATATTGCCCGGCCGGAACTGCCGGAACGCCTAAAAAGCTCTTTTTGTGAAACCTATAAGTGCCTCTACCATAAATACTACATCGACGAATTTTATATTTTGACTCTTGTGGAGCCCCTTAAGGTTTTCAGTCGGGATATATTATTAGCTGTTACTGATGGCAGAATAATTGAAGGAGTTGTCAATGGCGTACCAAAAGCCATAGGCCGTTTTAGTGGTAAATTGCGACGAATTCAAACCGGCCAGGTTCAGCATTATTTAACAATTATGGCCAGCGGCGCAGTTTGCGTCCTGGTTTGGATGTATACGAGGTGACAATGTCAATGCCGATTTTAAGTCTGTTAATTTTTTTTCCAATAATTGGTGGTCTCGCCATTTTTTTCATCGACAAGAGCCGTGCCGATTTAATCAAACCATTTGCCCTGGCGGTAAGCATAATTGAATTCTTACTATCATTGCCCCTGTGGTACAACTTTGATAAAACGACCCCGCTTGTGCAATTTGCGGAACGCCGCCAATGGATTCCAAGCTGGAATATTGAATATTATATTGGTATAGACGGAATTAGCGTGCTGTTCGTATTATTGTCTACCCTGCTGACAATCCTTTGCATCATGGTCTCTTGGCGTTCTATTGAGTTTAAGGTAAAGGAATTTTTTATTTCCATGCTTTTGCTTGAAGGGACAATCATCGGGGTATTCTGTGCCCTTGATTTTTTTCTCTTTTATATTTTCTGGGAGGCCATGCTTATCCCCATGTTCCTGATCATTGGTATCTGGGGCGGCAAAAATAGGATTTATGCCACGCTCAAGTTTTTTCTCTACACACTGGTGGGCAGCCTGCTAATGCTGGTAGGGATTATCACCCTCTATTTTCTTGGCGGCCACTCCTTTGATATCATTGCTCTAGCCGATAAACATTATTCTCTCAATATACAAATCTGGTTATTTGGGGCCTTTTTTGCCGCCTTTGCCGTTAAAGTACCGATGTGGCCTGTTCATACCTGGCTACCCGACGCCCACACAGAAGCCCCCACCGCCGGTTCAGTAATTTTGGCCGGAATTCTCATTAAAATGGGGGCTTACGGTTTTTTACGCTTTGCTATGCCTATCCTGCCAGAAGCCACTCTGGCAATGGCTGAACCCATGATAATTCTCTCAATTATCGGCATAATTTACGGGGCAATAATCTGTCTCAGCCAAAAGGACATAAAGCGTTTAATCGCCTATAGTTCGGTTAGCCATATGGGTTTTGTTACCCTAGGACTGTTTAGTCTCAATATCCAAAGTTTAGAGGGTGGCTTGTTGCAGATGATCAGCCACGGCCTGGTTACCGGTGCCCTTTTTCTTGGAGTAGGGATCATCTACGAGCGTACTCATAGCCGGGCCATTGCCGATTATGGCGGCCTGGCCTCAAGCATGCCGACCTTCGCCGCCTTTTTTATGTTCTTTACCTTAGCCGCTATTGGTCTACCTGGCACCAGCGGTTTTGTCGGTGAATTTCTCATTCTGTTGGGGGCTTTTGCTGCTAGACCCTGGTCTGCAGTGCTGGCAGCTACCGGAGTAATCCTTGGGGCTTGGTATATGCTTTGGCTCTATCAAAGAATATTCTTTAATAAAATTAACCAAAAAATCGTTAACCTCGCTCCACTATGCACAAGGGAGTATGCGGTGCTGGCACCAATGGCCGCCCTCATTCTCCTGATTGGGGTCTATCCCAACCTGTTACTCAGTTTTATGCATGTGTCTGTTGCTAATCTCCTTAACCAGGTCTCTGGTAATCCTACCGGAATTAATGCGATGGCCACATTGCTTGGGCCCTAAGGACCGACAATACCATGAAGGATTCTTAAACGATGAATGTAATTAGTCCCGTAACTCTAGCCAGTCTTATACCTGCGACACCAGAAATTTTTCTGGTGCTGGTCGGGGTTACACTGATAATTGTAGACTTATTTGTCAGCCACAAACAAGTCCTGTCATGGATATCAGCAATCGGCATATTCATAACTATGCTGTTACTTCTGAGCAATCCCGGCGGCCCGGCCTTCTCTGGAATGTTTGTGGCAGATGGCTACAGCTTATTCTTCAAACTGGTCTGTTTAATCGGTGTCCTCTTCACAGTCTTCCTCTCGCCCCGTTATCTGGAACTTGAGGACATCCATCCCGGCGAATATTATGCCCTGCTTATTTTTTCTGTAGTCGGTATGATGTTCATGGCCTCGGCCACCGACTTAATTGTACTTTATACCGGGCTTGAACTCATGGCCCTGTCCGTTTACTGCCTTGCAGGTTTGTTAAAAGCAGATACCCGCTCCAATGAAGCAGCCATAAAATATTTTCTAATGGGCGCTTTTTCCTCCGCGATTCTGCTCTATGGAGTGTCATTGCTCTACGGACTAACGGGCACCACAAGTCTCATCACCCTGACTCATCAACTACCAGTACAACTTGTCGGCAACCATGCCTTGATGCTGGCCATTGGCCTCATTCTAGTTTCTCTGTTTTTTAAAGTGGCTGCTGCCCCTTTTCACATGTGGACCCCTGATGTCTATGAGGGTGCTCAAACCTCGATTACCGCCTTTATGTCTGTTGCCCCCAAAGCGGCAGGATTTGCGATCTTGGGAAGGGTGCTGCTGATGGGTTTTCCTGAATTCCACGCCGACTGGGGACCATTAGTCGCGGCCATCGCTTTACTGACCATGGCCGTGGGCAATATAGTTGCTATTTCGCAACAATCCATCAAGAGAATGCTGGCCTACTCATCCATTGCCCATGCCGGGTACGCCCTCTTGGGAATTCTAGCAGGAACCAGTGAGGGTCTATCCGCAACCATGAATTATATGTTGGTGTACGCCTTTATGAACATGGGTGCCTTTGCGGTGGTCATTTTGCTAGCCGCTAGGGGTGAGCGAAGAGAAAATCTTGAAGACTACAAGGGGCTAGCAAAGACCAATCCGCTCCTGGCAGCGGTCATGCTGCTATTCATGTTCTCTTTGATAGGTATTCCACCAACTGCAGGTTTTATCGGCAAGTTTTATCTGATGATTGCTGCCATAAATGCTGGTTATACATGGGTTGTAGTGGGAGCGGTAATGTTTAGTGCGATTTCAGCCTTTTTCTATTTACGGGTTGTGCGCTATATGTATATGCATGAACCGGCTACAGAATTTCGGGCCGTTCTATCTCCCGGAATAACTGCGGCCCTGATTCTAGCGGCAGGTGGGGTGCTGGGATTGGGAATTTTGCCGGAATCGACTCTTCAATTTGCCAGCCGGTCACTCATAGGTTTTTAGTCGCTTAAAAAATACCATGCCACCGCCGTTGCCGGGGAACTATCTCTGGGGCTTTAAAAGATGGGCATTGGCGTCCTATAATTGCGTGACTAATGTCATCCCAAACACGCAGATTCTCATTCACCAATCCAGTCTGTTCTTTTCTGCACAATTTGGGGACTTGTGAATGACCAGAAAGAGTGCTGTCAGATAGGCTGAACCGCCCCTTCCGCTCACACGTAACTCACTTCAGCGCTCGAATCCGACCCTGCGTTTCCTTATCCTCCAACACAGAGGTTAAACTTTATCAGAAGTCAATAATTGATGTTCTCGTAAAAAGTCAAAAAGCCACTTTTCGCCCCTATATGATTTCATATAGGTTATCATATGTTGAAAATGCAAAATTCGGACTTTTTACGAGACCATCAATGATTTGCCAAAGAACGTTTTGCTGTTAAAAGACTGGAAAACGGATAAACCACAACGTTGCTTAACTTTGCCTCATATTTATCTTGACAATGAGGTTCACGATGTGATGTAGTACAAACAAATTTGTATACAACTAAATGACCTGTAACGGAGAAGGTTTTCATTCCTCGCTCAGGTCAAATTAGATTAACGGCAATCAGCCTAAGAAATGCGGAGGGGTAAAGAATGAAGAAAAAGGGATTTCTTTTTGGTTTTAAGACGGTGAACCTTGTGCTAATGC
>CAYTNB010000143.1:0-6935 GCA_964439085.1 uncultured Desulfobulbia bacterium
CCATTTTAACACAAAAGTCCTATCGAGGCTTAACTATTTAACCGCCAAGTCAATACAAAGAACCTAACACCCCACACGAGGG
Organism: uncultured Desulfobulbia bacterium; assembly: GCA_964439085.1. Classification (GTDB taxonomy): domain Bacteria; phylum Desulfobacterota; class Desulfobulbia; order Desulfobulbales; family VMSU01; genus JAADIV01. Next base: position 83 of record CAYTNB010000143.1, read on the forward strand.
GGTATAAGTAAAATATAAATGAACTGAACAATTTCGGACTAATTGACGTCAATTGAATGTCGAGGTCACCTTATATCTGTGTTTTCTACTCTTGTCAACGTGTTGCACGATAGCCGTTTACACATCCCATCGGTGATTTGTCACTGTTATGTGAACCAACACCCGGCATCTCGGCAATACTCCAGAAACTCTTTAAAGCAGGTGTTGTTCTTGAGTTGTTTTTCCGTTTGGGCGACGGATTCAAAAAATATTTTACTGCCAACCACAATCACCTTTTGCCGTGCTCTGGTCAAAACCACATTGAATCGGTTGGGATTGTTCAAGAATTCTGAAGAACTGTGTTCGGGGTCGGAACAGGTAAAGCCGAAGAGAACAACATCCCTTTCTGCACCCTGCATACATTCGACAGTGACAATCAGCGGCAGTGGATCATCGCTTCCCCAAATATTTGCCAGATGTGCAGCAATGGCATTATTCTGCGCCCGGTGAGGCGATATGATGGCTAATTGCTGTCGATCAATACCATGGTCTAGTAGTAAACGTCCGGCGATGTTTGCCAGCAATCTGCCTCAACCGCTGATTCCTGATTACTGCCCTGATGCTCTACCTCAACCAACACCACCGATTTGCCGAGGTTCAGGCGATCTCGCCGTCAATTCCCTTCAGTATACTGATACGGGGGAAGTCAATGACTATGTCGAGGCCGGCCTCCTCACCCAAACGCTACAAGTCCCCAACAAATTCTATTCTGTAGTGCTCAACCTTTTGCCGGGCATATTGGCGAAGATTGTCAAAAAACGGCAGACATTCAGACAGAGCCTCTTCCAGCTCTATGTTTTCTGCCATCTTACTTGCCAACAATTCGTCAAGCTACAGGAAATCGTCCCGATCAACACAACGCTGGCATTGTTTTAAAAAATCGGCAAATCGCTGCCTGCGGTTAAGCTCTTTTTGATACGGATTGACTATTTCCTTTAATTGCTCCTGCTTTTCTTGTAGGTTGAATTCATTATCCATAATTCGTACTCGTTTGTTTAAATTATTTGAAGTAAAGGACTCGGATAAAAACAATTATCCCAAGATTACGCCTGACTTTTAGTCATGTTCGAGATACGTTTTAATCATTTCATCCGTAGCATTACCAGAGGTTGCACAAAAATATCCTCGTGCCCAAAAATGACGCCCCCAAAATCTTTCCCGAAGATGGGGAAACTCTGCGAACAATTTACTTACCGAGCGGCCCTTAATGCGACGCACTATTTCACTCGGAGCCATCGTTGGTGGAGTGGATACAAATATATGCACATGATCATTACTGACTACGCCTTTGATAATTTGGATCTCAAATGACTCGCACGTTTGCCGTACAAGTTCACGAACCCGAAGAAGAGCTACTTCTTCTGTCAAAACTTTATAACAATATTGGGTTACCCAAACAAAATGATATTCAATGCTAAATACTGTATGATATCTATACTACATAATGTGCCTCCCATATGGAGACATTATACGCGATATATTGGAAGTGATAAATCTACCCGCCTAGAGGCGGGACTTTAACCTTAAATGAGACCAGTAACAAATTCAACAGCTTTCTCATTAAACCTCTCGTGCAACGCCTGCTTGCAAATATTTACCCAATGTTTTTTCCCAAATCAATAGTCAAGTCATTTAAGCTTTCCCCAAGCAATCTACTGCTATTAAAGACAATTAGCGATAAAAATGATATTCTATCTATTTTCCCCTTCCTTTGGATAAATTGACAACTGTGCGCTAACTCTTCGATTTCATTATTATCGAAATGGTTTTCAAAATTCTCTTGAAGTGACTGTTCAAGTTGCTGAATATTCATGTTATTTAGTCTCCTAATGGTGAAAAAAGAATGTAATTCCCCTCACTTTTATGATATAATTTCACAAGATTACATCAACCAGGCTAACGTGTCGGCAAATAGTAATAATCATTATCGCCGACACATAAAAGTGGAAACCATTATGAGGCTGGGGCGAGAGAGGAATGATTAGCTCAGTTTTCGTTGTGCCCTGTATTATCTCGTTATTACAACATGTTATCCTCTTAGTTTGACGGCTATGCCCCACAGGGGTTCAATTAAATAAATCAGGAAAATTCGTGGAATAACAAGATGAGTCTACCTGGAATAAAAAAACTGCGAGAATTGATCGTGCCAATAAAAACCAGCCTCTGGAAAAAATTATTTACGGTTATTCTGGCTGTCGGCTTATCGGCCCTGGGTGTCACTGGCTATAGGGGATATACTAATACAAAAAAGGCCCTGGAACTTGGGTCACTCGCCCATCTTGTTTCAATCAGGGATATTAAGAAAACTCAGGTTGTGAACTATTTCAATGAAAGATTAATAGATATGGAGGTCTTGGCCAAGACACCAATCTTAAGCAGATATATTAGTGAGGTTGGAGATGGGCAAACGAGGACGTCTGAACCAATTGACCATAAAAGGATACTCCGACTTTTTAAAGAGGAGTTCAGCCAAACACTCAGAGTCGCCTCATCCAAGATGAATTTTTACAATATTTTTGTGATCGATACGACTGGAAATATTCTATATAGCAATATAAAGGAAGACGAGTCAGGAACCAACCTGATTAAGGGAAAATATAATCATACCGGCCTGGCAGAGATTTTTGCCAACTGCCTGAACAAACCGGCAGTTTCCGATTTTGAATTTTTTGCCCCGTCCGGCGGTAAAATAAGCGCTTTTTTATGCTCGCCAATAACAGGAAGGGATGGGACGCAGGCTGGGGTTTTGGCCAGCCAGATTACAGTGAATGAAATTGATGAAATCATGCAGGAGCAGAGCGGACTTGGCAAGACAGGGGAAACCTTTCTAGTCGGTTCAGACCTTAAATTACGCTCTAACCTGCTCTCTTCCAAAGATCCCTCATTTTTGAGAGAAAGAATAGATTGCGGGGCAACCAGGCTGGCAGTTCGAGGTGAAACCGGCACCATGTGGGTAAACGGACAAAGACAAAGAATGTTAACGGCTTTTGCCCCGATAAATGCGTATGGTCTGAAATGGGGCCTCGTTGCTAAAATGGAAGAGAATGAAGTTTTGGCCCCAGTGTACAAGTTTAAGGGCCAGGTATTGCTTGAAGCAGGATTTCTAACGATTTTAATCTTGCTGATCAGTTATTTTTTTGCCAAGAGAATAACAGCACCCCTCAATCTTCTAAGCCGGAAATTGCTCGATATGGGCGAGTCCGGCCAATATGATCAAACCATCCCTGTCAATTCTGAGGATGAGATCGGTTTTTTGATTGAGTCGTTCAACGAAATGAGCCATAAACTCCATGCCCAGACCAATGAACTCCTCAAGCTGTCACGAGCCGTAGAGGACAGCCCAGCAATGGTGATCATTACAGATACTAATGGCATAACCGAATATGTAAACCCAAAATTCACTGAGATCACCGGCTACACAGCTGAGGAGGCTATTGGCCAGAAACCTGGTATCTTGAAATCAGACCACACAAAGGCAGCTGAGTTTAAAAAACTATGGCACAGAATCACTCGCGGATTGGAATGGCATGGAGAGTTTTATAATAAAAAAAAATCAGGCGAACACTTCTGGGCCAGTGTCTCGATCTCCAGCATCAAGGATCGTGAGGGCAATATCAGCCATTTTATCGGGGTTCAGGAGGATATCACCCAGCAGAAGTTAATTGAGGAAAAACTCCATAAAGCCCGTAACACCGCCGAAGAAGCCAATCTAACCAAAAGTGATTTCCTGGCAAGAATGAGCCACGAGATCAGAACGCCGATGAATGCTATTCTCGGCATGAGCCACCTGGCCTTGCAGACAGAGTTGACTACCAGGCAATATGACTATATCAGCAAGGTGCAGACTTCGGCAAGTTCACTGTTGTGCATTATTAACGACATTCTCGACTTTTCAAAGGTTGAAGCGGACAAATTGGAGCTTGAAATCATTAATTTCTTACTGGATGATGTTCTTGCTAACCTTGTCAACATTGTCGGCTTAAAGGCGGAAGAAAAAGGTGTGGAGCTTTTCTTCAAGGTCTCGCCGGAGGTGCCGAACAAGTTAATCGGCGATTCTCAGAGACTCGGACAAATCTTGATAAACCTAGTTAATAATGCCATCAAATTCACCGAATCCGGAGAAGTTGTCATTGCCGTAAGCATGGATGCGGTGAAGGAAGAAAGGCTGACTCTGCATTTTGCTGTCCATGATACCGGGATTGGTCTCAGCCCTGAGCAGATCAGCAAGTTGTTTGAACCATTCAGCCAGGCAGATGACTCAACCACCCGCAAATACGGCGGCACAGGACTCGGTCTTGCCATCTGTAAGAGGCTGGTGGAGAAGATGGGCGGCAGGATATGGGTGACAAGTGAACCGAAACGGGGCAGTTCTTTTTTCTTTAATGTGGTCTGCAGCATATCAGCTGAAGAAGAAAAAAAAGAGCGGCAATTGCCGTCTATAGATCTGCGTGGTTTAAAGTCACTGGTGGTAGATGACAGCCTTACTTCGCAACAAATACTAAAGGAGGCGCTGGAATCATTTTCATTTTCAGTCACTGCTGTTTCCTCGGGCAAGGAAGCCCTGGCTGCTCTCAGAAATACAGACAGAGATGATCCATTCCGCATGGTGTTAATGGATTGGAAGATGCCTGAAATGAACGGAATCGAGGCCGCCAGACTTATTCACACTGACCTACGTTTTTCGCAGATACCACATGTGCTGATGGTCACAGCCTATGTCCAGGAAGAAGTTATGCAGCAGGCTCTGGATGCCGGAATTAATGATTTTTTGATCAAACCGATTAGTAATTCAGTACTCTTTGATACAATCATGGAGTGCTTCGGCTTTGAGGTTGGCAAAAAAATACACTTACCTCAGACAAGACCAGGGGCAACCAAGGCCCTGGCCATGATCAAGGGGGCTAAAGTTTTGCTGGTGGAGGATAATGAGATAAATCAGCAGGTAGCGGTTGAGTTACTTGAAAAGGCAAAGATGGCGGTGACTATTGCCAGCAATGGTAGAGAAGGTGTTGCGGCGGCACTAACAGGGGAATATGACCTTGTGCTGATGGACATTCAAATGCCTGACATGGACGGTCTTGAGGCTGCCAGGCAAATCAGAAACAGCGGCAAGGCAGGGTTTGATTCCCTGCCGATCATTGCCATGACTGCCCATGCCCTGGTTGAAGATCGGGGAAAAAGCCTGGCTGCCGGTATGAACGACCACTTGACCAAGCCCATTGACCCTGAGCATCTGATTTCAACCCTCGTTCAATGGATTGAGCCGGGGGAGCGAAAAGGCCCGCCCCATCTTGCTCTAAATTTCGTAAATCATGATAAGGAAAATGGACGCCCACCTTTTCCGGAACTACCTGGGATTGCCATTCATAACGGTCTGGCCAGGGTCAGTGGCAATGCAACCCTTTACAATAATCTACTCTTCAAGTTCCAACGAGACAATCAGAACACAACTGCCCAAATCAAAGAGGCTCTTGCAATTGATGATAATAAACTAGCCCTGCGGCTGGCCCACACCATTAAAGCTGTGGCTGGCCTTATCGGCGCTCGTGAGTTACAACAAGCCGCAGAGGTGGTGGAGAAGGCTTTGAAAAAAAATAAATCGCCAGAGCTGACTCTCCAACTTGAAGAATTTGATACGGCCCTAAATAATGTAATTAAAGGTTTGCAGGACAACCTGAGTATGGAAGAGCCAGCTCCATGTGATTCTATGAAGAACCTTGGTCAGTCGTCTATCCTTCTTGAGCTATTGGCAAGTATGGAGCCACACCTAAACAGACGTAATCCTAGGCAATGTCAGAAAATCCTGGCCGAAATCACCAGTTTTTCATGGCCAGTTGAAATTAGCCCAGAACTTAGTAAGATTGGGGAACTTGTTGACCGATATAAGTTTAAAGAGGCGCAACCGCTGCTGGAGACTATAGTCCAAGGTCTTAAAGTCATGAATGGAGATGAAAATGATTGATCTATCTCAATGCACAGTACAGATTGTAGAAGATACCGAGACGAATATAGATATACTGGTTGAAGCACTTGGCTCTGATTACGAGGTCTGCGTATCCATGGATGGTGAGTCGGCGGTGCAAGATATTACTAAAAACCAACCAGATATTATTCTGCTTGATATTATGATGCCGGGTATGGATGGTTATGAGGTTTGCGAAAAGCTTAAGCAAAACACCACAACCAGGAACATCCCTATTATTTTCTTGACTGCCTTGTCCGATGAGCAAGATGAGGCAAAGGGGCTGGCTCTTGGTGCCGTGGACTATATTGTTAAACCCTTCAGCCCGGAACTAGTCAAATCCAGAGTTCGCAACCAGCTTGAGCTCAAAAGCCACCGGGACCACTTGGAGGCATTGGTCAAGGAACGTACTGCCGAACTCGAATTGACTCAGGAAGTTACTCTTGAGAGCATGGGAACCCTTGCAGAATATCGCGATCCGGAAACCGGTGGTCATATAATGCGTACCAAACACTATGTTAAATTGTTGGCGAACCATTTGATGGATCACCATTTCGGGGCAGGTTTTTTAAATAACGACCTTGTCGAACTCTTTTACAAGTCAGCGCCCCTCCATGACATCGGCAAGGTGGGGGTGCCTGACCATATCCTGCTTAAACCTGGCAAGCTGACAGTTGAAGAGTTTGAGCAAATGAAGAAGCACACTATTTGGGGCCGTGATGCCATTGCCGTGTCCGAAAAAAAACTTGGGAAAGACTCGTTTATGCGATATGCCCGGGAGATTGCTGAATCTCACCATGAAAAATGGGATGGTTCAGGTTATCCACACGGCCTTAAAGAAGATAACATCCC
>CAYTNB010000144.1:0-6913 GCA_964439085.1 uncultured Desulfobulbia bacterium
AAAAAATTCTTGAGCGCCGACAGCATCAAGTTGTGATTTTTACCAAGGAAGAAGAGGCTCTACAGTACGTTAAAGAACACGAAGTTGACTTAGCCATTCTGGATATTAAATTAAAAACGATGAGCGGTATAAGGGTACTTAAAAAGTTTAAAAAAATTGTTCCTGATATCAAGGCGATTATGCTAACTGGATACCCGACGGTTGAAACAGCTAGCGAGGCCCTGCGATTAGGCGCTAACGAATATTGCACTAAACCAATTGAGAAAAATGACCTGGAAGAAAAAGTTAGAGAGACCTTAGCTCGTGGATGAACGGCAAATTTCATTTACTTAAAGAGAATATCAAAGACAAGAGAGGAAATAACATGACGAAAAAAACCGTCTATAGTATTTGCGGCATGTGCGCCGTACGATGTCCCATCTCGGTAGAGGTAGAGGACGGCAAGGTTCAATGGATAGAGGGGAATGCCAAAGACGCAGCCATGGGCCGAAGTCTTTGCGCAAAAGGATCAGCGGGAATCGCCCTTGAATATGACCATGAGCGACCTAAATCTCCCATGATTCGCACCGGCGCCAGAGGAGCCGGTGAATGGAAGAACGTCGGTTGGGATGAGGCTTTAGATTATATCGCTGACAAAATGACCAATATTATCGCCGAGCACGGCAGTAAGGCAATAGCCTTAAGTGATCGAGGCGGACCATTTAATGATCTGACCAAGAGTTTCGTGCAGGCCATGGGCTCGCCTAATTATTTCACTCACGATGTCACCTGTGGCCGCAGTGCCCATCAGGGCATAAAAAGTTTGATGGGTTACGGCCGCGGCGCAGTTAAATACGATATAAAAAACACTAAGCATCTGGTACTTTTTGGCCGCAATATCGTTGAATCTTTAATGGTTAAAGAGGTCAAAAGTGTAATGGATGCATTAGCCAATGGTGCCAAGTTGACTTATATTGATCCTCGGGCCACGGTTACTGCCGGCAAGGCGACCAGGTATTGGCAAATTAAACCAGGCACAGATTATGCCATTAATCTGGCCATCATCAACACCCTGATTGGCCGAAATCTTTACAACCAGGATTTTGTAAACCGCTGGACCAGCGGCTTTGCCGATCTGGCGGAATTTGTCAGGCCCTATACCCCGGAATGGGCTGAGACAGAGACTGGTATCCCGGCTGACGAAATTGTCTCCTTCTGCCAGGAAGTTGCGGCAGATGCTCCGAATGTTATTTTTCATGGTGGCTGGATGGTCGCCCGCTATCCAGATTCAACCTACTCCAGCCGGATGGCCTATATCTGCAACGTCCTTTTGGGCAGTGTAGAAAGTCCTGGCGGCCTGTTTATCGCCAAGGGGCCAGGAGATTTTGGCCGCAAGGGCTTAAACTCGCTGTCCAAGGATATGCCAAAAGTAGCAGATCCTCGCTGTGACGGACTCGGTACTGAAATAAAGCACATAGATGCTGGCGGTGGACTCTTACATCTCCTCTACCCTTGTCTGGAAACCGATACCCCGTACGCCGTTAAAGCATATTTTGCCTACCGGCATGATCCATTGCTTGCCAACCCAGACCCAGTTGCCCAGAAAAAAGCCTTTGATAATCTGGATCTCCTAGTTGCCATTGATGTTAATTATAGTGAAACATCTTGGTATGCCGATGTTATTCTGCCAGAGGCCACCTACCTGGAACGTGATAACATTTTACATACAGCCAAAGGACTTAAGGCTTCATTCTATCGTCGGCAGAAGGCCGTTGAGCCTCTTTATGACACAAAACCCATGTGGTGGATTGTTGGTGAGCTGCTTAAGCGCTTGGGTAAAGGTGACCTCTATCCCTTCGAGACCATCGAGGATATCTGGAATTATCAATTAAACGGTACTGACGTAAAAATTGAAGATTTCGACGCCAAGGGCTTTGTTGGCCTACCTGGCAAACCTCTGTGGCTGAGCCGTAAAGATGGTCTGAAATTCCCTACCCCCTCCGGTAAGATTGAGTTTGTCTCCAGTGTACTGGAGAAGGCTGGTATTCCCTCCCTGAAGCCTTATGAGAAGCCAAGCGTTGCCGCAGAAGGCAGTTACCGGTTACTGTTTGGGCGTTGCGGTTATCAAGCCCATGGCCAGTCAATGAATAACCCTGTATTAAGCGAACTCCTGGATGAAAATCCTCTCTGGATAAACAGCGCAGAAGCCGCCAAATTAGGAATTGCCAATGGCGATATGGTAGAAATCAGTAATGGGGACATCAAGGGCACCATCAAGGCCTATGTGACTGATTGGATTCATCCAGACGCAGTTTTCATGCGGCATGGCTACGGCAGAACCGTACCCGCTCAAACCAGGGCTTTTGGTAAGGGTTTGGCCGACCAGGCCTTTGAAAAGGGATTACTCGGCCAATGGGAAAAAGTTGGCGGTGGTGTCACTCTTCTGGAATGTTTCGTTGCGGTCAAAGCCGCTTAAAAAGAGAGGTAAGAAATGAGCAAATATTATGTTACACAAGATATCAAGCGCTGTATTGGCTGTAAGGCCTGTGAGGTACACTGCAAAGTTAAGAACAATGTGCCTGCAGGCTCTTCCTTCTGCAAGATGATCCAAGTTGGCCCCCGAGCCAAAAAGGGAGTACCTGTCACAGATTTCATATATATGTCGTGCTTTCATTGCGAAAAGCCCTGGTGTGTTGCAGCCTGCCCTTCTGGTGCCATGCAGAGACGCAAAAAGGATGGTATTGTTTTCGTCGATTCAGAACTATGCGTCGGTTGTAAAGCCTGCATGACCGCCTGTCCATGGGGCGTACCACAATGGGACATACAAACTGGCAAGGTGTCCAAATGTGATTTATGTATGGATCGCATCGATCAGGGCAAAGAACCAGCTTGTGTCACCAAGTGCACCACAGAATGCCTAAATTTCAGTAGACCAGATCAGGCTTCCCTTGCTAAAAGACAGCGCTTTGCCGAACAACTCGTTCAAAACAAGATATAACTTAAGTAATTATAGGAACAACGATTATGCCCGGCAGCTATCTACCTACCCAATATTTGGCCATAGTTTTTTTAATCATCGCCGGAATTGCTTTTGGGGTTTTAACCTTGGTTATTGGACGACTTTTCCGCCCAAGCCGCCCCTATCAAGAAAAACTTATGGCTTACGAGTCTGGCAATCTCCCTACTGAATCACCAAGGATGCCTTTTTCAGTCAAGTTTTATCTCATTGCAATTTTGTTTGTCATCTTTGACGTAGAGGCTATTTTTTTATATCCATGGGCCGTGTCCTTTGCTCACTTGGGATTGTTTGGCCTGATTGAAATGCTGATCTTTATTTCTTTGCTCCTGGTAGGATTTATTTACGCCTGGCGAAAAGGGGCTTTGGATTGGGAGCAATGATGAAATCAGATACTATTGAAGTTGAAAAAGGCATCCGGGTAATTCCTGGGGCCAATACCATGATCATGGCCCTGAACAAACTGGTAAATTGGGGCCGATCCGGCTCAATATGGCCTGTTACCTTTGGCCTGGCCTGCTGTGCTATTGAGATGATGGATGCCGGGGCCAGCTATCATGACCTTGATCGCTTCGGCACCATCTTCAGGGCCAGTCCCAGGCAGGCTGATGCCATGATAGTAGCCGGCACAATAACCAAAAAGATGGCCCCCATTGTTCGACGGGTATACGATCAAATGCCAGAACCACGTTATGTTATTGCCATGGGTAGTTGCGCCTGTTCCGGTGGTGTTTTCAACACCTATCATACGGTGCAAGGTGCCGATGAATTTTTGCCGGTTGACGTGTATATCCCTGGCTGTCCACCCCGTCCAGAGGCCTTATTGGAAGGATTTATCAAGCTGCAGGAGAAAATCATGAAGGAGAAACTCAGATGGGGCCATTGGAAATAGAAAATAGGCTACGAGCAAGCTTCTCGGATCAGATCATTGAGGTACTGGTCAGTCGCAATCAGCCCGTGGCAATCGTCAAAAGTGACCAGATTTTGGCTATTTGTCAATGGCTTCGTGATGACCCACGATTACAGATGAATCATCTGATGGATTTATGCGGGGTTGATTGCTCAGGCCTTGGTAAAGACTATTTCGAAGTGGTCTATAACCTATACTCTATTTCTCAACATCACATGTTGCGCCTGAAAGCCAGGGTTCCGACCGATGATTGCCGCATCAATTCCGTGACCACGGTCTGGAAAGGGGCTAATTGGCATGAACGGGAATGTTTTGATCTCTTGGGAATTGTTTTTGACGGTCATCCAGATATGCGAAGAATTTTATTACCCGATGATTGGCAAGGGTATCCCCTGCGCAAAGATTACCCGCTGCAGCTAAGTAAGGCTGACGAGTACGAGGGGTTTAATGAATTAAAGATCCAGGCCAAACGATTAGGCAAATTCGACTTTTTCCCTGATAGCCAAGCAGCGCAAACAAACACTGACCCCCATTAGGGGATAAGTGTCTTAACAGCAGCATGTAACATACGGGCATTAAAAATACCAAATTTATTTTTTTTATGACATAAATTTGTCACTAAGGCACTAATAATCAGGATCAGCAATAATGACTGCCAGAAAACAAAAATCAATAGATGTGGCGGTTGCTACTGGCGAAGGAGAGCTTTTCTCCTTACAGATGGGGCCGCAACACCCGGCAACCCACGGAGTATTAAAAATTAATCTGGAGCTTGACGGAGAGACCATTATCAGCTGTAAGCCTGAGGTTGGTTTTTTGCACCGCGGATTCGATAAGCTGGCCGAACATCGCACCTATAATCAATTTTTGCCCTTAACCGATCGGCTGGATTATATCAGCGCCATGGCCAATAATGTCGGTTATTGCGTTGCGGTAGAGGCACTCTTAAAAATTGAAGCCCCATTACGGGCCCAATATATCCGCACCATGGTGGCGGAAATGAGCCGAATTTTAAGCCATTTACTTTGGCTTGCGACCCATGCCTTAGATATCGGAGCCATGACTGTTTTTCTCTATTGCTTTAGGGAACGGGGCCAATTGCTTGACCTTTTTGAGCTGCTTTGCGGTGCTCGTTTAACTACCAGTTATTCCAGAGTTGGTGGTGTTAGAGTCGATGTTACCACTAAATTCCTCGCTGGATTAGCCAAATTTATCGAGGAATTTCCGGCGAAAATCAAGGAGTACGAGACATTAATCGATACCAACCGTATTTGGCTGAAACGTACCAAGGGGGTTGGGGTTATTAGTGGTCATGATGCCTTGCAGCTTGGTTTTACCGGCCCGTCTTTACGAGGTTCGGGAATTGATTATGATGTTCGCAAGCATCACCCTTATTGTGTTTATGACCGGCTCGATTTTGAGGTACCTATTGGTCAGGCTGGTGACATATATGATCGTTATCGCTGCCGGATGGAGGAATTTGGCCAATCCACCCGGATAATTAGCCAATGCCTTGACCAGCTACCGGCCGGCCCGATAATCAGCGAACAATCTCCCGATTTACTTATGCCCTTTAGGCCGCCGTTAAAAACAGAGGCAGACAGCACCTTAACCACTGGCGTTATCACCCTGCTTAAAGACGAAAATATTTATCCCGTCGGTGATGTTTATGTCCCCATTGAGGGCTCTAAAGGTGAATTGGGCTTTTATTTTATTAGTGACGGTCATGGAATGCCCTATCGTATGCATATTCGTTCCCCGTCTTATATCCATATAGGCGGCCTGGAAGATATGTGTAAAGGGGAAATGTTAGCCGATGTCATCGCCGATATAGGCAGTTTGGATGTGGTACTTGGCGAAGTGGATCGCTGAGTCTAAATAAGCGTAACTGTTCAGGTGCCCCCTTAGCAATTACAAATAAGCAAAGAAAAAAATATAAAACCCATGGATATTATCTGGTTATTATTAAAAATTGTGCTAGTCGTAGCGGTAGCTGAGCTGCATGTGGCCTATGCCACTTATTTTGAGCGCAAGGTCATTGGCCATATGCAGGTACGTATGGGTCCGACGATGGTTGGGCCAATGGGGCTCTTGCAACCAATAGCGGATGGGGTGAAACTTTTTTTCAAAGAAGATATTATACCCACTAGGGCTGATGTGCCGCTTTTTTACGCCGCACCAATCATCTGCCTTGTTGCAGTATTCAGCTGTTTTGCGGTGATACCATTCTCATCTAACTTTGTCCTCGCAGACATTAATATTGGCCTATTGTTCATCTTTGCCATGAGCTCTCTGGCCAGTTATGGTGTCATCCTGGCTGGCTGGGCATCCAATTCCAAGTTCTCTTTTTTAGGCGGCATGCGTTCTATGTCGCAGGTAATCAGTTATGAAATTGCCATGGGTTTAAGCCTTGTTGGAGTAATGATGTTGTCCGGCTCCCTTAATCTCAGAGATATTGTCGAAGCACAGTCCCACTCGACATTCGGCATATACGCTATTCCCCAGATCCTCGGTTTTTTTGTATTCTTTGTCGCTATCCTGGCCGAAACCAATAGGGCCCCCTTTGATTTACCTGAAGCTGAAACTGAGTTAGTGGCGGGCTATTGTACAGAATATAGCGGCATCCGCTTCGCACTGTTCTTCATGGCTGAGTATCTGGGCATGATAATCATGACCAGTATCTGCATAATCTGCTTTTTAGGCGGCTGGCATGGGCCATTTGAGATTCCAGGCATACCCTTCTTTTGGTTTGCCTTAAAATTATATGGAATTTTCTTCGTTTATTTCTGGCTGCGGGCCACCTTGCCCCGCTATAGATACGACCAATTGATGAGTCTGGGCTGGAAGGTACTGATCCCCATAGCATTAGGTAATATAGTTCTCACCGGCATTATCAAGGTACTAAATTAGCACCTTTGTTATTAAGACTGGACATACAATGATTATATCCTACAAGAAAAAAAGAAATTGGCTGCAGACTATCCTGCTGGTTGAGATCATCCAAGGGA
>CAYTNB010000145.1:0-6898 GCA_964439085.1 uncultured Desulfobulbia bacterium
TCTGTCCCCTCCATGCTAAAAAAATTTAATCTGTTCCGGGGCTACCTTTCCAGCCTTGATACGAAAAGATTTAACCACAGGCTCATCAGCGGCCAGCGAAATAATTACATAGCTTATCTCTGGGTCATAGGCCAGTTTAATATCCTCCACCGAAGGTCGGGCCGGAGTCTCTGGATGACTGTGATAAACCGCCCTCATTTTTATCCCCTTCTGGCGCATATCCTTAACCACACCAAACTGCTCTACTGGATTCATGCTGAAATGGTCAGCAGCCTTGTCTATATTGGTTAATTCATAATGGACAATAATTTTGTCGTCTTTTGCCGCCAGATATCCGCAAATTTCACAGGGCAGTCCCTGCTGCGCCTGGGCAATAATTGCTTTGAGCACTTGTTGGCTTATATAAATCATCATTTCTCCTTTTTTTTAAAGGCTACTCTCTCAGGGAAACCTGTAGGCAGTTCGAGAATAGAGAGCCTACTGCAGATAAGCGCAGACATCGAAGCCGAAAAAACTGGTCTCAATTCTCCAACTTTTCGCTACGGCTTCTAATCTCGGACAGCCTACTAGACTGAGTCAGGAATCGGTTTCAGATCACATACCGCTGGCTCCGCATCTATCAGACCGGTTATGCTGGGGTTATCACCACAAACCGGACAATCCGCCTGCTTACGGAGGTTTACCTTTCTAAATGCCATAGTTTTGGCATTAAAGGACAATAGGGTATTGGTCAATAATGTCCCAACGCCGGTGATAAATTTCAGGGCCTCAGTGGCCTGAATAGTGCCAAGCATTCCAGCAACTGCCCCAAGAACTCCCGCTTGCGAGCAGGTGGGTACGGCATTCGGCGGCGGCGGGGTTCGAAAAGAGCAGCGATAGCATGCCGATTCATTCGGCACAATGGTCGTTGTCTGGCCATCAAAACGCAAAATTCCACCATGCGACAAAGAGATGTTTTCCATAACACAGGCATCATTGACCAGGAACTTGGTTGGAAAATTATCGGTGCCATCGATGACAAAATCATATTTACTTATTATCCCCCGAATATTTGCAGCATTTAAGCAGAGGTTATAGGCCCGGATATCAAGTTCAGGATTTATTTCGAGCATCTTTGCCCTTGCCGACTCCACCTTGGATCGTCCTATATCATCAGTAAAATGGGCAATCTGGCGCTGTAAATTTGATATTTCGACAACATCATTATCCACAATACCTATTGTACCCACTCCGGCCGCTGCCAGGTAAAGGGCGGCTGGGCAGCCAAGACCTCCTGCCCCGACGATCAAAACTTTGGCCTCCAGCAATTTTTCCTGACCCTCAACTCCCACATCCTGTAACAGAATATGACGACTATAGCGCTCAAGCTGTTCTGTAGTAAAATCTTTCATAATGCTTCGATCCCCCGTTGTAAATCTGCAAAGATATCCTCATGATCCTCGATACCAGCCGACAGGCGCAGCATTGTGGGCCTGATTCCCATATGCATCTTTTCCTCTGCTGAATATTCTGCGAATATAGTTGAGTCAGGATGCAGTATAAGTGTCTTGTTGTCATTAATGTTTGTCGCTCGACGAGCAACCTTTAAGGCATCCATAAACGAAAAACATTGTTCAATACTTGCCAGATCAAAAGTAATTACACCACCGTATTTATCGCCAAATTGCCGGATGGCCGTTTCATAATATAATGACCCCGGCAACCCTGGATAGTTAACCCCTTTAACCTCCGGTTGTTGGGCAAGGTATTTGGCCAAGCGCATGGCGTTTTGGCAACTTCTATCAATCCGCAACGCCATCGTTTCAAGCCCCAGACTTTGCAAATAGGCGTTATGCGGAGCGAGGCAGGCCCCCGTATTGCGATATACCTCCTGACGAAGAGCAGCGATAAAGGCCATTTTCCCAAATTTTCTGGCCCGCTCCTTAAATTTAGCGGTTTGGCTCCAATCAAAAAGACCGTTGTCAATCACCATCCCGCCCACCGAGGTTGCCCCACCAGAAATATATTTGGTGGTGGAGATTATCTCAATATCAATCCCGGCTTGGCGAGTGTTAAAGATATATGGAGTCATCAGGGTATTATCAACTACCAGCGGCACCCCATGTTTTCTTGTAATAGCGCATATTTCCCGGCAATCGGCAACCTCCAGTTGGGGATTAGTTATACTTTCCATAAATACAGCGCATGTCTCATCATCAATAGCCGCCTCTACCTCGCAGGCATTGGTCATTGCCGCATACTTCACCTGTAAGCCCCAGGCGGCGAATGTTTTTTCAAACAGAGACAAGGTATTACCAAAGAGATAGCGGCTTGTTACGATATTTCTGCCTGCCCCACCCAGAGCTATAAGCGTATTGCTGATTGCTGCCATACCCGATGAAGTACCAAGCGCAGCTATTCCGCCGGAGAGCAGTTGCATCTTCCGTTCAAAATCCTGCACCGTGGGATTGGAGATGCGGGTATAGACATGCGCCGCTTTCCGCCCCATAAAGGCCGACCGCATTGATTCGGCGCTATCGTGCTCAAAGGCGACACTATCGTATATCGGCACCCTTAAAGAGCCATAAGCTTCTGGCCCTCCACCGCCAGCTCCATGAATTGCTTTGGTGGTAAACCCCTTCATTAAATCGCACCTCCACCCATGAAATAAAGAAATTCAAGTTCATCGTTTTCTGCAATAACTTTCACGCCGTAGTGATCCCTCTCAATGATAGCGCCATTTACCTGTACCGACACCATATCAGGAGATTCAACTTTTTTTATTTCCAACAGACGAGAAATAGTTACAGACGCAGCCTCGATCTCTTCCACTTCACCATTTATTGTAATCCGCATTGTTCCGCTCCTCCAAATAATATTGATATTTTGTATAATTTGCTATTTTACGGGGTCATTTGTGAAGAACCCTGCCTCCATGGGCAATTGATGAATAAGTTTTTCGGTGCTTAAGACCACTGAGGTTTCTACCTTATCAACACCTGGCACCTCAATCAGGGTATCGATGATAAAGTCACGGTAGTCTTTGATCGACGGGGCAATGATTTTTAAAAGATAATCATGCACCCCGGAAATATTGTGACATTCCATGATATTAGGAATTTTCCGAACATGATCAAGGAAAGATTCGGTTGTCTGGCGGTCATGGGGTGTCAGTGAAACAAAGACATAGGTAATCACATGCAGACCAACCTGGCGTTCATCAACAAGCGTAACATACTGCTTGATTACCCCAGACTGTTTCAGCCGCTTTGTGCGCCCCAGGCAGGCGGAAGGTGACAGGCCAATTTGTTTGGCTAGCTCAGCGTTGCTGATGCTTGCATCACTCTGCAGATGAACCAGAATTTTCATATCTACCTCATCCAGAATCTGATTTGACAACTGGTTTAATTGCATAACACCCCTTTGTTTGTTTTGGCATTCGCAGCACTGACTGAATTATATACTGTATTTTAGCATATGTCAAGGATATAATATCCTTTCATACCATATCTACAGAATAAAATTCTCCCAGCCAACAACAATTAACTTTTTTGTGCATTTTAAAATTAAAAGACTAGACTAGCGCCTGATGCATGATTATCTAAAATAACTGTTTGATATTGCCAAGCACTGCCACAAATATCTGGATATAATCATGATTGATATTGATTTCTTTTAATTATATAATGGCATCTGGGTCATGAGGGGAAAAACCTCGTAAGGCTAGCAGATAAAGCCCTGTATCGGCATAAAACAATAGGATGGAACTTAAGTGGCATGTGCAAGTTGTACAGAGGAATACAAAATTCAGGATGTGAATTAATTGAACAAGGCTTAGCTCTAGGATGAATACTAAATACGGGATATAAAATGAGGAAACATCTTTCTGTCATAAAAATTGGTTATGAGGCTGGTCTTATCTTACTGCTTTTATTGGTTAGCACGGTCACTATGGCTGCTTCCGACAAACTTGTTATAGGCAATTTTTCCGTTATTCCCCAAAAGAATAAGATGCCAGAAGGATGGAAGCCGCTTATTTTTAAGAAAATCAAAATTCATAGCCATTATCGCCATGTTCTGATAGATGGTCGTGGTGCAATTGAGGCAAAAAGCGATAATGGCGCATCAGGATTAACCCGCAAAATTACTATCCTGCCCACCGAGCGTCCTATCATCACCTGGCAATGGAAGGTAAAAAATGTCCTAAAGACGGGAGATGTCTCAAAAAAAAGCGGCGACGACTACCCTGCCAGGATATACATCACCTTCGCCTATGATGCAAAGAAGGTTGGCTTTTGGGACAGCGTGAAATTCAACGCCTACAAAATGATTTATGACGAATATCCTCCCATTGCCGCTATCAACTATATATGGGCCAATAAAGCAAAAGTCGGCGAAGTTGTTCCGAACCCCTACACAGACCGGCTCCAAATGTTCGTCATCGAGAGTGGCACGGCCAAGGTTGGTGAATGGCTCACAGAGAGACGCAATATTCTTGATGATTATCGCACGGCCTTTAAGGAAGATCCACCGCCCATTTCCGGTATAGCCATCATGACCGACACCGACAACACCGGTGAGTCAGCCACGGCCTGGTATGGCAATATCATAATATCGCGTCAATAGTAGCACCAGACCAAGCTTATCTCTTCAATTAAACCGATTTCATTCACCTTACTTAATCCTCTATGTCTCCAACACTCCCACCAGGAGGCATCTTTATTTCAAAGTACTTTTTCCATTCGTATTTTTCATGACACATCAGTACCAAGGCACTAATTTTCGTTTTTTTCCATTAGAAACCAACGAGATTGTCAACCGACAAGTCGAGTTTCTTCATACCGGTGATTCGCTGTAGCGACTTACCAATAACATTAATATTATTATCAAAACCTCCGTGTGAGTTTTTTTCACTCTTTTCCTGCAAATCGGTGCCATTTCAACGTCTGCTGATAATTCTTTCTTCGGTGTGGGCAGTCAAACGGCTCTGTAACTTGGCGATTTCAACTGCATCGCGCCATTTGCTGAGGGTTTCAGCCGTTGCTGGTGAGCCATCCCAATTCGCATATAGCCTGGATTATTTTTCTGCATAATCTCTGCGGTGGAATAATTGTGCGGGCATATCTATATTCTTTCTTGCCGCAGCAAGTTTATTGACGCCCAGCACCTAAATAGTTACATTAGAACAGAGATTTCAGCGAGCGGAATGCCCCGGTAAATTTCGCAAGGCTCTGGGCTGAGATGCCAAATAATGTTTGAGCGTTTGGATCGGCCCCCTGTGCAAGAAGGTATTCCACTACCTGGCGGTGGCCAAACATAGCGGCAAACATGAGGGGTGTCTTACCACCACCATTATCAGCATTAATGTCGGCTCCAGCATGAAGTAATAAGCCAACTAACTCCATATCACCCTTGAATGATACCCCTCCCAAGGGGGTTTGGCCATGGTCGTTACGACAATCAATCTCAGCTCCGTGTTTTATGAGCATGGCAACCGTCTCCGCCCGACCGTTATAGGCCGCCATCATGAGAAGAGAATTGCCTCTGCTATCGCAGAGATTTATTGGCAGCCCAGCTAAAAGCATTTTTTCAAGCACAGCAATAGCACCACTTCTGGCCATATCCACAGCCATGAGCTGAAGCTCAGCGTAACGATTTCCTTCCTCTTTGGTTATTGGCTGGGGATCCATATTGGGGCTATCGCTAAATTAAAGATAAAGTATAAAAGCCCGGAAAGACAAAATTCACGGTCTTTTCGGGCGGGGGTTCAGGCTAAGAAAACTAACACCCCACAAGGGTATAAGTACCTTATATATTCTTTTCTAAAAAACAGGTAAGCGGAGCGAAGCGTAGACTCCGAGAAAACAATCTATAAGGTACTAATCTTAATTTATCCCTTCCAGTCAACGCCCAAGGCTACAGCAACACCAGCAGCATAGACAGGGTCAGCCTTCTGAAAGTGTCCGAGTTGACGCTGAACTATTTCCGCAGGGACACCGTCCATGGCTTCAGCCAGGTTATTAAATAGCTGATTTTTTTGGTCGTCACTCATCAAACGAAAGAGATCGCCTGGTTGGCTGTAGTCATCATTGCCGTTGCGGTGATTATAGCGGTCGGCATCCCCAGAAATTTTTAAGGGCGGCTCACGGAAGCTTTCATCCTGGGCAGGCCCGGCAAAACTATTAGGTTCATAATAGGCATCAGGGCCAGCAGGGGTATCGAAACGCATGGAACCGTCCTGGTGATATGTGTTTACAGGGGCCAGAGGCCTATTGATGGGTAGCATCTCATAATGAGTTCCCAACCGATAGCGGTGGGCGTCGGCGTAAGAAAATATTCGGGCCTGGAGCATTTTATCTGGTGACCAGCTGATACCCGGCACGATATTGGATGGACTGAATGAGGCCTGTTCCACTTCAGCAAAATAATTTTCCGGATTGCGGTTGAGTTCAAGCACACCGACATCCAGGCAAGGGTAGTCTTTATGTGGCCAAACTTTGGTGATATCAAAGGGATTGAGATGGTAGTTTTCCGCTTCCATCTCCGGCATGACCTGTATCTGAACATCCCACTTAGGAAAGTCACCACGCTCGATGGCCTCGAAGAGATCACGCTGGTTGCTCTCTCGATCTTTGGCGACGATTTCTTCAGCCTCTCTATTAGTCAGGCATTTGATACCCTGCTGGGTTTTAAAGTGAAATTTTACCCAGAAACGTTCTCCGGCGGCATTAATCAGGCTGTAGGTGTGGGAGCCATAGCCGTTGATATTACGGAGACTTTTAGGCAGACCTCGATCAGAAAAAAGGGTGGTGACCTGATGCAGACTCTCCGGCGACAGTGACCAAAAATCCCACATAGCCGTATTGCTGCGCAGGTTTGATTTGGGATGGCGTTTCTGGGTGTGGATGAAATCGGGAAA
>CAYTNB010000146.1:0-6826 GCA_964439085.1 uncultured Desulfobulbia bacterium
AGGTAAGCGGAGCGAAGCGTAGACTCCGAGAAAACAATCTGTAAGGTACTAAATCGTTACCAAGAAATTTTACCATAATTACGCCATGCTGTTATTATGGTAGTGTAAACGCTGTGCATCAATAAACCCATTAATATCAACTTAAATCGGGGAAAAGACCATGCTTTGTCCAAAATGCGGCTATATCTCTTTTGATAACTTAACCTCGTGTTCCAAATGCCAACATGATTTATCCGAAATACAGTCTCGATTAAATGGCACGGCAATTCAGGTTGAACAACAATATTTTCTGAATTCGGTTTGTCCGTCGGATGTCAATTCGGAGGACAGTATCGAGACCACTGAGACTATAAGTACATCAGGGTCCACCCCGCCTGAAGATGCCGAGCCCGATGAATTAACTATGGATCTCGAGGATATGCCCCCCATAGACCTTTCTGAAATTGACCCAGAGGCTAAAACTATTGAATTGGATGAATTAGAGGAGCCTGCGGAGCCTCTCCCAACACACGAATCGACTCTGAGCATTCCTGTTCCTGATGGGGAAGAAGACGCAAATGCAAATCTGGTTTTGGAGAACGAACAGACTCCAGCCAGCGACCATGAAATACCTTTGGATACAGAATCACTAACTCTTGAAACCTTCGATGATGCGCTTGATCTTCACCAGGCAGAAGATATAGAAAATACCGAAGTGAAGGATGAACGAATCCCAATAAACCTCGAGCAAATAGATCTATCTGACTTAGTGCACTCGCCAGAAAAAGGGCAACCACCAATTATCAAAGATAGCCGTTACGAGGCGGAGGAGCAAACAAACGAGCCGGAAGACCTGCTCGATCCCAGTTTACCAACAGATTCAATCGATGACTATACGATTGATTTCAGCAGCCAGGATTTAACATTGGAGATCGATAATTCAAACAACCCGCTAAACGATATCGAGTTGGTGCTGGATACAGATGATATAGATTCAGCGGCTGACACCCTGGAACCAATAGACCTGACTATGGAGCCACAAACAGACAACCCGGAAGAAATCAGCTTGTCTCTTGATGATATTCTGGAAGAAACAGACAATGAAGAAGAATCGCCGAACGAATCTATTGAGCCTGTTCTGGAAAAGAAGAAGTAACAAGCTCAAAATTAAATAACTAGAAAGTATTTTCCGTCTACTAGTGTTGCTATTGCCCGAAAACAATCGAAAACCAGGTCTCAATGCTCCAACTTTTCGCTGTCTACGCTTAGCGACTTAACCATCCCGAAACTTTTTACAAGCGCATCATATTTGACGTCCCTCTTTTAAGTCAGTCCCCTCAATAAAACGCTTGATAGACTCGGCAGCCATCCGTCCCTGATAAACCGCCTTAGCAGCTGTTTGTGGACCGAGAACCGCATCACCTCCGGCAAACACCCATGGTACATTAGACTGCAACGTGGTGGGATCTACCTCAAAAGTACCCCATTTACTCATGGCCAAATCAACCCCATCGGCAGCAGTCACATCAACATTCTGACTTATAGCGGGAATAACCGCATCAGCTTTGATCATAAAATTAGAGCCTTCAATAGTTACCGGTCGACAACGCCCAGAGGCATCACATTCACCCAATCGCATTCTTAAGCACTCAATTTTGGTAAGGTGACCATTTTCGCCGTGAATCTTCACAGGTGCAGCAAGAATCTCAACCTTTACACCTTCTTCCTGTAAGTGATGAATCTCGGCCTGGGCAGCAGGCATTTCAACCATGGTACGACGATAGAGAATAAAGACCTTATCGGATCCTGTACGCAGGGCCGTTCTTGCAACATCTATAGCCACATTACCACCCCCAACCACAACCACATCCTTGCCGAGTTTAATGTCTTTCCCCATGTTAACATCACGAAGATAATCAACACCATGCATCACTCCCTTGAGATTTTCACCTTCAATACCAAGCTTACGACTAGAATGTGCCCCAGGGCTTAAGAATACAGCGGCAAAACCATCTTTATGCAGATCATCCATAGTTTTATCAACCCCAATTTGAATGCCATTAACAATCTTAACTCCGCAACTCTTCAAGGCATCAAATTCAGCATTTATAATATAACGAGGCAGACGATAGGCAGGAATCCCCACAGAGAGCATGCCACCTAAAACAGGCAACGTCTCAAAAATAGTGCAATGATATCCCTCATGGGCGAGATAATATGCGACAGCCATACCGGCTGGACCCGAGCCAATAATTGCCACCCTAGCATCCTTGGGCAGGGCACAGGATTTAGTCATATCTTTATTTTGATGCACCATCCAATCAACGATATAACGCTCCAGCATACCAATTGACACGGAATCTCCCTTCTTACCCCGAATACATGAACCTTCACACTGAAATTCGTGGGGGCAAACTCGTGAGCAAACAGCCGGCATAGTACTGGTTTCACGAATTACCCAATAGGCTTCCTCTATCTTATTTTCCCTTAACAAACGAATAAATTCGGGGATATTATTATGAACAGGACACCCTTCTTGACATTTAGGCACCTTACATTGCAGACAGCGTTCGGCCTCTAACATAGCCGTCTTTTCATCAAAATTAAGAGTAACCTCATCAAAATTTTTAATTCGCTCAGCAGGTGGCAGCTCAACTGCCTTTTGTCTGGGAATAGCAAGTCTCTCTTTAGGCTTCATTTTATCTCCATAAAAAAGTTTTATCTAGACAGTTTCATAAAATTTTTGTTAAAACGAACAGTAGACCATCAAGCATAAACAAAATTACGTTCAGCCCTGCAGTTACAAAAATTAACCACCAATAAAGAATGAAAGCAGAATTTATAAACCCCTTTCTTGTCTCCACAAAAAATGTTTTGGAAACAATGTGTCAGGTAAAGGTGCAAGCCTTGACCCCTAAGTTAAAAGAAGACACGTACTCCTCTGGCGATATTACTGGCATTATCGGACTGGCATCAAAATCTATTAAGGGCTGCATGGTCTTAAGCTTTACAGAATCATGCATTCTTCAAATTGTTGCTAATATGCTTTATGAGGATCCCAAACCCGCCATTAACGAAGAAACAGTTGACGCGGTAGGGGAATTAACAAATATGATTAGCGGCGGTGCAAAGGCACTGTTATCTGAGCTTAGGCAAACCTTCGAGCTTTCTACACCTACTCTGGTTGTCGGAAAAGGGATGGAAATTTCCTATCACACCGACCTTCCCACCATTGTCATACCATTCACCACCGAATACGGTGAATTCGTTGTCGAGGCAAACCTCGGCTCAAAATAACGACCACAGAAAAAAAGCCGCACTCTTATCGAACAGAGTAGCGGCTTTTTTGTAGAACAATTACTATTTGAAGGTGCAATCAACGACTTATTTTGCGCCTGCCTTCAAACGAGCTAAAGCTCGCTGCAGAGCTACTTCTGCCCGTGTAGTATCCACACTGTCCTGCTGACGTTGAGCCTCTGCCAACCGCTTTTCGGCCCTTTCCTTGGCCCGCATGGCACGGTCGACATCTATTTCACCACCAATTTCAGCTGATTCAACTAGGAAGGTGACCTTATTATTTGACACTTCACAAAAACCACCATTAACCATAATTACATGACTCTGCTTATCGTTTTGATAGACTAGCGTCCCTATCTTTATAGTACTTAACAGTGGTGCATGCCCTGCCAAAACCCCAAACTCTCCATCAGTGCCGGGAGCAGTAACAATATCTACTTCCTCACTTACTACAGGTCCTGAGGGAGTAACTATTTCAAGCTGAATTTTCTCTGCCATCAGTCCCTACCTTAGTTTGATTTTTTGGACTTTTCAATCGCTTCTTCGATGGAGCCTACCATATAGAAAGCAGCTTCCGGCAGGTCATCATGTTTACCGTCAAGAATTTCCTTAAAGCTTCGCACGGTGTCTTCAGACTTAACAAACTTGCCATCCATACCAGTAAAAACCTCTGCTACATGGAAGGGCTGGGAGAGAAAACGCTGTACTTTTCTGGCCCGATTAACAGTAAGTTGATCTTCCTCCGAGAGCTCATCCATACCAAGGATAGCAATAATATCAGCCAGATCCTTATACTTTTGTAAGGTGGTCTGTACCCGCCTTGCGACATCATAATGCTCTTCACCCAAAACATTGGGATCAAGGATACGAGATGTAGAGTCAAGGGGATCCACAGCGGGATAAATACCAAGCTCGGCGATCTGCCTTGACAGAACAACCGTTCCATCCAAATGCGCAAAGGTTGTAGCCGGAGCAGGATCAGTCAAGTCATCCGCCGGTACATAAACGCACTGCACGGCAGTAATCGATCCCTTAGTGGTTGATGTAATACGCTCCTGCAATTCACCAAGATCAGTACCCAGAGTAGGCTGATAACCAACCGCAGAAGGAATACGTCCCAGGAGAGCAGAAACCTCAGCACCTGCCTGGGTAAAACGGAAGATATTATCAACAAAGAACAACACATCCTGTCCCTCTTCATCCCGAAAATATTCAGCGGCCGATAAGCCGGTCAATGCCACGCGAGAACGGGCCCCAGGAGGTTCTGTCATCTGCCCATAAACCAGAGCTGCCTTTGGAAGCACACCGGACTCTTTCATTTCATTATACAGATCATTTCCCTCACGGGTACGCTCTCCAACACCGCAGAAAACCGAAATACCACCATGCTGCATGGCGATGTTATTAACCATCTCCATCATGATAACGGTCTTACCACAACCAGCACCTCCAAAGAGTCCCATTTTACCACCACGTGGGAATGGCACCAGGAGATCAATAACCTTAATGCCTGTCTCCAGAACATTTACTTCTGTATCCTGCTCTGTAAAAGCCGGGGCTGACTTCAGAATGGAGGCAGACTTGTCAGAGGTGATCGGCCCAAGGCCGTCAACAGGTCGGCCAACTACGTTCATAATGCGGCCCAAACATGACTCACCAACCGGAATCGTGATTGGCGCACCTGTATCGGTGCTCTCTTGTCCCCGTATCAGACCGTCTGTTTGATCCATGGCAATGCACCGAACGACATTATCGCCAAGATGCAGAGCCACTTCCGAAACCAGGTTATCCTTGACGTCGTTAATGCCGGGATTGGATAGCAATAATGCATTGCCGATGGCGGGCAGGTGGCCAGATTCGAATTCAATATCAACTACCGGTCCAATCACCTGAACTATTTTACCTACATTTCCTGCTGTTTGTTCTGCACTCATTTGGCTCTTAGCCTCCTCACCTATCTTAGTCAATCTAGCTGGAAATTAGTGTCAACCTAAAAAAAACCAGCCACAATTATTAATTTAGTACCTTAGAAATTAATTTCGTGAAGGCACTTACACCCGTCTATGGTGGTACTAAACAAACTCCCCAAATGGAATTAGCCTTTAAGGGCCTCTGCACCACCAACAATATCCATCAATTCTGATGTAATGCTGCTTTGCCTAACTTTATTATAAACCAGCGTTAAATCATGAACGATATCACCGCAGGCCTTTGTCGCATTATCCATTGAGGTCATCCGGGCGGCATGCTCCCCAGCCCCAACCTCAAGCATGGCATGGTAAACCATGACATTTAAATACAAGGGTTGAAGAACTGTCATGATCTCATCGGAACCAGGTTCATATATATATGCAATAGCGGTATCTTCACTCTTGGCGTCCCCACCCACTTCTGCGGCAACAGGCTGAACCGGCAAAAAGGGCATAACAGTAGGCCTCTGAACCCCAACGCTAATAAATGCCGGATAGAGCAGATAGACCTCATCAGCCTCACCATCAACGAAATTGTCAGCCACATCCTGAGCAATTGACCGGGCATTAAACATTTCGAATTGAGCCATAATATCGTCATACTTCTTACGAACCAATCCTGTATGTTTAAGCTTTGCGTAACCCTTTTTGCCAACACAGACGAGACTTACAGTCTTGCCCTCTTTCTGCTTACTGGCAATCAGCTTCTCAGCCTTTGAAATGTTATTTGAGTTAAAACTGCCACAAAGTCCGCGATCAGAAGTAACTACAATTATCTCTACGGACTTAACCTCACGAGCCTCCATGAGAGGAAACTGCCCGGATTGCATGCCCGCTGACAGATTCCCCATGGCAGCATTAAACTTATCTGCGTAGTCCCTGAAACTTTCCATCTTCTGCTGGGCACCGCGCAACTTGGACGCAGCGACCATGTTCATGGCGCTGGTTATCTGCGAGGTTTTTTTAACCCCGCTTATCTTTTGCTTAACGTCTTTAAGACTTGCCATAATGGTATCCTTAGATGCTCCCCCCCATTCGGGGACTCTGTTCAATGCCCCCCCGGAGGGGTATAGGTACCTTATAAATTCTTTTCAAAAAAACAAGAAAACAATCTGTAAGGTACTAATTAATGCCTTTCGAACTCTTAAACTCGGCTGTAAAGGCAATTATAACCTTTTTCATTTTTGCATCAAGCTCATCGTCAATAGCCTCTTTCTCCTTCAAGTCAGAGAATACGCTTGGCTCAGTACGGTCAATATAATCGTAAAGCTCCTTCTCGTAGACAGCCAAAGAATCTACAGGTAATTCGTCCAGATGTCCCTTGGTTCCAGCATACAAAATAGTAACCTGTTTTTCCATTGACAATGGCTGATACTGAGGCTGCTTCAGGATTTCTACCAGGCGCTCACCACGAGTCAACTGAGCCTGAGTAGCGGCGTCAAGATCAGAGCCAAACTGGGCAAAAGCTGCCAGCTCCCGATACTGAGCCAGATCCAGACGCAGTGTACCGGCAACCTGCTTCATGGAAAGCGAACTTTGGGTGAAGATCTTCAAAAAGGGATCTGGTGTTCCGAGCGTGA
>CAYTNB010000147.1:0-6818 GCA_964439085.1 uncultured Desulfobulbia bacterium
TAAAGTCAAGAGTGTGGTTTGTTGAGTTCTTACGTTTCCATGGAGATAATACATGAATTTTAAAGGATATTTATTGTGGGCACTGATCAGTTTTTTTACGGCTGGTTGCATTGTGAAGCCGCTACCTAAGGTAAGTAGCGGTGCGGTATGGGCGGAATCGCTTTCCCTTGATAAATTGTTAAAAGATTATGGGCAGATCAATAATCTTTCAGAAGCTGATTTTAAAGTTGAATTGGCTCATTTCGAAAAGGCGAGTGTGGAGTCGGTGGATATTATGACCAAGCTCCGACTTGTTCTCTTGTACCTGCGGGCAGGGGAAGGCCACAAACGGGATTTTGCTAGGGCAGGTCGTCTATTGGTCGAAATTGAACAGCAGGCAGCACCCCTTGGAGATGCGGGGCACGGGTTTGTCGAGTTGCTTAAAATGTTTATTCTTGAGCAAAAACAATTGCAGGTTAAAATTGCTGGGCTTAATAAGGAGGTGCATGGATTCTTACAGAAAAATTATGATTTGGAACAAAAACTGCAGACCTCCAGGTTGCAAGCTGAAGCCTTAGCCCGGAAAATTGAGCAACTCAAAAAAATTGAACGGATAATGTCTCAACGGCAGGCTGAAAAGACTGCTCAATAAGGTACTTATACCCCTTCGTGGGGGTAAGTGCTCAAAAAACCACACTCTTGACTTTATAACATCTCGAAATGTAAGCGTCCCTGAAACGCTTACTCGTGGGGTGTTAGAGGAATTATGGCAGTCAAATCGCAAACAACAATTATGCTGGTGGATGACGATGAAGATTTTTTGAATCTTTTGGATATGCGGGTTAAGGCGGCTGGATATCAGACCTGTCTTGCCAATAGCGGTGAGGAGGCCGTCGCCAAGCTTCGGGCTCATCGTCCTAATCTGGTGGTGACGGATTTGCGAATGGCAGGTATGGACGGCATTCATCTTTTCGCCAAAATCAGGGAGGAAAATCCTCTATTACCGGTAATTATTATGACGGCGCATGGTTCTATTCCGGAGGCGGTTGAAGCCACGCGTAATGGAGTATTTTCCTTTCTTGCCAAGCCACTTAATGGACGGGATCTGTTAAGAGAAATTGATAGTGCATTGCAGGGGGCGGTTCATGAGACCCAAGATCAGAATGACTTCGAGGCCTGGCGGCAGGATATTGTTAGTCAGAGCCGGATTATGGAGGATCTTTTAGGGCAGGCCAAATTGGTGGCCGTGACTAAATCTAATATCCTGATTCAGGGGCAAAGCGGTACTGGCAAGGAATTATTGGCCCAGGCCATTCACAAGGCAAGTCCACGGGGTGAAAAACCTTTTGTCGCAGTCAATTGTGGTGCCATCCCGGAGGCCTTGTTGGAATCAGAGTTGTTTGGTCATGTTAAGGGATCTTTCACTGGAGCGGTGCGCGATAACAAGGGCTTGGTAAAGGCTGCCGATGGTGGCACTCTGTTTTTAGATGAGATCGGCGATACGCCGCCATCTTTTCAGGTTAAATTATTGCGGGTGCTGCAGGAAAGGGTTGTTCGGGCCGTGGGTGACAGCAAGGACTCAAGGGTGGACGTTAGAATAATCTCTGCGACCAACCGAGATTTGGAGGAGATGGTGGCCGCAAATGAGTTCAGGGAAGATCTGTATTATCGGCTTAATGTGGTGCTTCTACAATTACCGCCGTTAACCGATCGACGGGAGGATATTCCAGTGTTGGCTCGTTATTTTCTACAAAAACTGGCGCAGCAGGCAGGAAAACGTATCAACGGCTTCGCCCCAGAGGCTTTGGAACTACTCACAAACGCACCTTGGCCTGGCAATATCCGGCAGTTGTATAATGTTGTCGAGCATTCAGTCGCTCTGGGGGCAGGCTCGCTCATTTCTGCTGGTTTGATTCAGCTGACCATGCGTCACGACCTCCCCAAAACTCCTTCTTTTAATGAGGCCAGGCAGCGATTTGAGCAGGAATATTTGATTAACCTTCTGCAATTAACAGAGGGTAACGTCAGCCGGGCGGCCTCTCTGGCCCAACGAAATAGAACAGATTTCTATAAAATACTACAGCGTAATCATATTATTCCCGCCTTGTTTAAACCGTCGAATTAATGGACTCGGATAAAAATAATTATCCCATCTTACTTGTCTTTTCGGAGTATCGTAGGCTCGCTTACCTATTGCTTCGGTGTTTAAATAGTTAATTTAAAATACCGTTATTTCATATCATTAAAGAAGCAACACTGGATTCCGGCTAACAACATTCGGGGATTCAGGAAGGCTGTTTTTTTGCTGCCATACAGGATGTATCTTTTAGATATTTAACCACCGGGGCAATAATTATTTTTATCCGAGTTCCTAAGAGGCTACCAGAGGGGCAGACACGCAGGATAATGGCAAAAGTAATATAGTGTCAATTTATTGTTGAAGTGTTCCGTTTTTACTTATGGCATGGTTGTTGCTTGACATGCTTGATGTAACTGTTAGTAGTGATATTACTATTATCATCTCAAAAAATGGAGAACATTATGAATGATAGTTATTTTGAGGAAAAAAGACTTTTTCCACGCCTGTTATTTAAGGAGAACGCCCTGCTTATTAGCCCGGATTTCTTAGGTTTAATCAAGGATATAAGCTTGGGCGGCCTCTCGTTTACCTATTGTGATCAGACTGCTGATCCACATACTCTTGCCCCACTTGAGATTACCATGGCTCATGACTCGTTAGTTCTGGACTCCTCTTTTTTTCAAATAATTGACAACGAAAATTTTGATGGGGTTTGGGAACCGTCCGGTACTGTCAGGTTGTGCCGGGTTAATTTTAACGGCTTGGCAGGCCCGGATATTATGAGATTGTGGGGTTTTATTAGGGAGCATTGCTGGCATGATCACACTGATACGGCCTCGCCTGCTTCATTCGGACTATACCGTAGTGGTGAGGCGTCTATGGCTGGTGACTGTGCTTATGCGTTGGGTTCTGCTGCCTGAGAAAGGCAGTTCTAATCAGGCAGTCGCATAAAAGAGACAATAGCAATTGGCCCTGTATTCGTAGTGCGGAGAATGCTTGGCTTGCTTAAATGATGGTAAGTTTGTTTAAAACGTCGCAAAAAAGAGACAGTTTGGCTCAATGTGGGTCATGCTTTAGTTAGTTTTTGTAAAAAGGGTTTGTAATGATGAAAAATTTTCCGTTTTGGGTTGTGATTTTTATTATTCCGTTATTGGCATTTCTTGGGGAGGCGGCTTCTTCGCATGAGAATAAGGCACACGTGGAGGGACAAGGTATTTTAACAGATTATATCGTCCAGCGGCTTGGTGACGTGTCTCTGGAAAAGACTGGTATTCAAGTGGATAATATCAAAGGTAAATCGCCACTCTTCGTTAATCTTACGGCGGATGCCTGTGTGGGTAAAAAAGCAGAGGTGGCCACCTGTCAATGGAATTTTGGTGATGGTGATGTAGGTCTCGGTGAAAAAACCAGTCATGTGTTTACCACTCCCGGCCAATATACTATCTGTTTAAAAATAACAGATCAGCAGACGGGCACAGAAGAATACGCTCAGCCTATAAGGGTAGTTGCTCGTTAGTCTGGTATGAATGTAAATGTAACTGCTCAGGAGGGCCCTGAGCAGTTACACTACAGTATTCAGGGTATTTTCCAGCTCTACCTGAATAGTTACGCATGAATTGACATTGTGGCAGGTTGTTGGTAAAAAACGACATTGTGCTTTTCACAACTATTAATTTGCCATGTCAATTTATAATACAATATGTCAGATAGCCTCCCTTTAGACGACCCCGATCCGGCAGGTATCTACATCCATATCCCATATTGTCGAACTAAATGCCAATATTGTTCTTTTTTATCCTATCCCTGCTATATTGGTGAGCCGAATTATCTGATCGCTCTGATTCGTCGTGTGCGTGATTTGGCAGGGCATCCCTGGTTTAAAAAACGCCGATTCGCCAGTATCTTTATTGGCGGTGGCACCCCAACCATCTATGACGGTGCCTCCCTTGCTCTTCTGCTAAACGCTTGTTTTGATAATTTCAAATTTACCGATCAGCCAGAAGTAAGCATCGAGAGCAACCCCAACACCGTTTCTCTTGTCAAGCTGCAACAATGCTATGATGCCGGGGTGAATCGGTTAAGTATTGGCGTGCAGGCATTTGATGATCGCTTACTTAGCATCTTGGGGCGCAGTCATTCTGCCCAGGACGCCATTAAAGCCGTTTCGGCGGCTCGGCAGGCTGGATTCGATAATATTAATCTGGATCTTATGTACGGACTTCCCGGCCAGAAGGTTATTGATTGGCAAGAAACCATAAAATCGGCCATTTCACTTGCTCCTGAACACCTGTCTATTTATCAATTAAGCGTTGATGAAGGCACGCCCTTTGCCGAACTGCATAGGCAAAATCGGCTTCCCTTGCCAGATGATGATGAAATTATTGAGATGGAAGATTTTACCTATACCTTTGTGGCCCAACATGGCTATATCCGTTATGAAATTTCTAATTTTGGCAAGAAGGGCTATTTCTGCCGCCACAATATAAATTATTGGCGTAATGGTTCCTATTTGGGTTTGGGAGCGGGGGCGGTATCGTGTTTTTCTGGCCTCCGTCTGACCAATACCAATGACCTCGCTCTGTATATGGAGATGGCAGGAAAGGGACAGGATGCCTTTGCTGATGGCGAGGCTCTGTCCAACGAGGCCTCCTTCCGGGAATCGGTTATCATGGGGTTACGTATGCTCTGTGGGGTTTCTCTCCCCAAGCTTCGCCACCGTTACGGCATTGATCCCTGGGAATATTATGGCGAGAGGTTGAGGTTATTTCTGGAACAGGATTTAATTTATCTGGATGATGATTGTCTGAGATTAACCATGAAGGCCCTGCCGGTGGCCAATCAGATTCTGTCGGAATTGGTTTGAGAATGGCAGGGCAATTGCGATTGGACTAAAGGCCACCCCAATATTGGTTAGTTAATTCTGGAGTTATCTGCCCCGATAACACCCCACGAGGGGGGGGGATAAGTACCTTATAAATTCTTTTCTAAAAAACAGGTAAGCGGAGCGAAGCGTAGACTCCGAGAAAACAATCTGTAAGGTCCTAAACTCTGTAGTGTAACTGTTGATGAGTGCCTCATATTTGGAGTCTACGCTTACCTGGCTTTCGAATCTGTACTCCCTGTACGTGGGATTGCTATGCCCCTCCTTTTGGGCAGGGCCAAAACAGACGAATATGAGGTGCCGGCGAACTCTTACAAAAGATGATTATGACCCATTGAGCATGTTATATGGCAAAACCACATAAAATATATAATTGTCTTAATTGCGGTGCCTCTTCAGGCAAATGGGCCGGGCAATGTCCTGAATGCCAGGAGTGGAATACTATTGAAGAGGCCGCTGTCGGCAATTTCGCAATTCCAACGTCTGGAGGAGGAAGTGGTTACGCCGGGGTAATCGCAGAAATTAAGCACATGGCCGAGGTTGAAGTTGACAGCGTAAAGCGGATGTCAACAGGTCTCAAGGAGTTTGACCGGGTATTGGGTGGTGGGTTGGTACCTGGTTCTGTCGTTTTGGTGGGTGGCGATCCAGGTGTTGGTAAGAGTACGGCCCTGTTGCAGGTTTGCTGTAATTTCAGGCAGGTAAAGGCTCTTTATGTTACCGGAGAGGAATCGTTACCGCAGATTGTCATGCGTGCCAGGCGGCTTGGCTTGCCGGAGAAGAATGTTCTTCTTATGACAGAGACGCTGGTGGAAAGTATTTGTGCGGCGGCTATCAAAGAAAAACCCCAGGTGATGGTTATTGATTCGATTCAGACTATGCAGCTGGCAGAGATCTCGGCGGCACCGGGGAGTGTCAGCCAGGTGCGGGAGACGGCGGCCTATCTGACTCGTTTTGCTAAAAGCACCGGTATCGCCATTTTTCTGGTGGGCCATGTCACTAAATCTGGTGGACTGGCCGGCCCCAGGGTATTAGAGCATATTATCGATGTGGTATGTTATTTTGAGGGTGGTAACGACTCTCGTTTTCGGATCATGCGGGCGATTAAAAATCGTTACGGGGCGGTGAATGAACTGGGAGTCTTTGCCATGACGGAGGTGGGACTAAAGGAAGTGAGTAACCCCTCGGCCATTTTTCTATCACGTTTGCCAGAAGCAATGTCCGGCAGTGCCGTAATGGTAATCTGGGAGGGCAGCCGCCCACTTCTGGTGGAAGTGCAGGCCCTGGTAGATACATCTTATGCCGAGAATCCCCGTCGTCTGAGTGTTGGCATGGACACAAATCGTTTGACTATGATCCTGGCAGTGTTGCATCGCCACGGTAATATTGCCAGCTATAGTAAGGATGTTTTTGTCAATGTAGTCGGCGGTGTAAAGGTCATGGAGACGGGTGCTGATCTGGCTCTGGCCCTGGCTATCGTCTCCAGCATTAATGATAAACCCTTGCCTGATGATATGGTGATTTTTGGAGAAATAGGCCTGGCTGGCGAGATAAGGCCGGTATCCAATGGGCAGGAGCGTTTACGAGAGGCGTTTAAGCATGGCTTTAAGCGGGCAATTGTGCCACAGGCGAATGTACCGAAAAATGGTATTCCCGGTATGCGCATAGACGGTGTTAGTAAACTAGGCGAGTCCCTGGATATTGTGGGATAATTTTATGGGGTGTGCTGTATGTCATACCGGAAATGTTACAAAAAAAAATAATTGAATTATTCTGCTTATTGACATGGTCTGGATGAAATGTTAAAAAGCCAAATCGTAACAAAGTGGAGGAATGGCCGAGTGGTTGAAGGCGGCGGTCTTGAAAACCGTTGTACGAAAG
>CAYTNB010000148.1:0-6745 GCA_964439085.1 uncultured Desulfobulbia bacterium
AACCGATCCAGGCCTAATCATTGTTGATGAAGAACATGACAGCTCCTATAAACAGGAAGATAGCTTCTGTTATCACGCCAGAGATTCTGCGGTATTACGAGCCAGGCAATCAGAGGCTGTGGTTATCCTTGGATCTGCCACCCCGTCCATTATCAGCTATCAACATGCCCAAAACGGCAAATACCAATTGCTTTCCATGCCCGTCAGGGTAGAGAACAAAAAATTGCCGAAGGTGGAAATAGTTGATTTACGAACTATTAAAACTGTGAATAACCGTCCACCCCTCTTTACCCCACAACTAATTAGGGCATTAAGAGACAATTTCCACCTGCACCAACAGAGCCTTATTTTTTTAAACCGGCGAGGCTATGCGAATTTGATGTTATGCCAAAGTTGCGGCTACACCCTGCAATGCCCAAATTGCCAAGTCAGCCTTACCCTGCACAAAAATCGCCAGGAGCTGGTTTGTCATTACTGCGGTAACACCCGGCATAGTGCAGCTATCTGCCCCAAATGCCAGTCAACAGATCTGAAAGCCATGGGATTTGGCACTGAGCGCATCGAAGACGACTTGCACAAGATAATGCCACAGGCCAGAATCGCTCGCTTGGATCGAGACAGTGCCATGAACCGCAAAGAGTACATGAAGATATTGCAAGCCGTCCACCGCCAAGAGATTGACATTCTGGTTGGCACCCAAATGATTGCCAAGGGACATCATTTCCCCCATGTTACTCTTGTCGGCGTTATTTGGGCCGATGCCTCTCTGGGTATTCCAGACTACAAGGCCGGTGAGCGAACATTCCAATTACTAACCCAGGTCTTTGGCCGGGCTGGCCGTGGAGAGTTTCCCGGTCGAGTTTTGGTGCAAACCCATCACCCGGAGCACTATAGTATTATCAATTCAAAAACTCATAATTACGAAAATATGTTTCAGGAAGAAATAAACCTGCGACGAGCGTTAAAATTTCCCCCTTTCAGCCGTTTGATCAATTTACGTTTTACCGGCGAAAATGAGCTTACCGTGAAAGAAGCCGCCCACAAAATTTCCCAGGCCGCAAGACTCCTCAGGCACCCGAATATAGACATTTTAGGCCCTTCCCCTGCCCCCCTGGCCCGCCTCAGAGGCCAATTTCGCTGGCATCTCCTCCTTAAGGGGGAAAATTGGCAGAATCTCCATCAATTAAGCCATCAGCTAAAAGACATAAGCGGCAAGCCCCCCTTCCCCAGGGGTATAAAGTTGGCAGTGGACGTTGATCCTGAAAATATGTTATAATGACGCGGTTGCGCAGGTGTACCCAGTTTTCTGCGTCTTCGCTTAACTGAGCAGTCCTCTTTTCTAGCCGCAGAGCATCTTGTTAGCAGCCCAAAAAAATTATGAAGTATCGTATTTTTTTTTTGATTTTGACTCCCGTGCTCACAGTTTAGAGCCTATTCAGGATCAATGGGATGAAAAAGTAAAAGAACAACATATTGCAAACAGAAAAACAACTGTTGCAGGGCTAGTGGCCCAATATGGAGAACGGAGTATAGGTGCAAAGGTGAGTGAGGTATGCATTCCCAATACATCTTAGATGATGCGATGGTATTAGTGCCAACATTTAATGAATTAGAATTGATGACAGATGAAATGCAACCATTGATTGAAGAACAAATAACAAATTCAAATCAAATTCGCACCCTAGAATCCCTCTGCGATCCCCTCCTGCCCCAATTAATGTCAGGGGAAATACGGGTGAAAATGTGAAGATGGATACATGGACGGGCAGACCTGCGTGTCTGCCTCAATCAAGTAATGGAACCTCCTGCCCTGATGTGGTGCTGTTTGTGAATGGTTTGCCATTGGCGGTGATTGAGCCTAAAAACGCCGCCGATGAGAATGCCTTGATTAAAGGGATGCTGAATAAAGAAAACCTGCGGGATTTGATTCGACATTTTATTGTGTTTGAAAATTCAAAAACTGAAGACTCTAAAACGGGTGTGGTGACCATTGAAACCGTTAAAAAACTGGCAACAGAAACGGTATTAACAACAGGAGAAACTCAGCAAATGAGATCACCGTTGAGGCATAGAAAAGCTAACAAACGCATGCACTCGGGCAAAATAAAGCTGCATAGCGAAGCAGCGCAGCTTTATTTTGCCGGTGATGCGAGGCGTTCACAATTACAATTATTTTAATATCATGATAAAAAAAATAATCACTTACCCAAGTCCAATTCTGAAAAAAATTGCCCGGCCAGTCACAAATTTTGACGATGAGCTAAAGCAAGTTATTAGCAACATGATTGAGACCATGTTTGATGCACCCGGCGCCGGGCTTGCCGCCCCGCAGATCGGCATTTCCAGACAATTGGTTATTATCAATACCTCAAAAAAAGAAGAAGATGCCGACCATAAGGCCATTGCCCTGATAAATCCGCAAATCTACGATGGTGAGGGCTTTGAAACCGAAACAGAAGGTTGTCTATCAGTCATTGATTACACCGCCAAAGTTAAACGGTTTAAAAAAATCAGAGTAAAGGCCCTTGATGCTTCTGGCACAGAAATTAATTTTGAAGCCGAAGATTTTTTTGCCAGGGTAATCCAGCATGAGTGCGACCATCTGCAAGGCAAACTTTTTTTTGATCGCATCAGCTCTTTAAAACGCGGATTATATAAAAAGAAACTGAAAAAAATCCTGGCCGAGGAAGAGAACGAGGCTAAAATTAAAAAAAGGATATTAAAAAAATGACCAATTCCCCTCGCATTGTCTTTATGGGTACACCTGATTTTGCCGTACCAGCACTACAGACATTACTTGACCATCACGAAAACGTGGTGGCAGTTGTCTGCCAGCCCGATCGTCCCAAAGGCCGGGGCCGCAAATTAACCACTCCGCCGGTTAAGGAACTGGCGGAGGCGGTGGGGATTACTGTTCTACAACCCGTCAAGGTCAAGACCGAACTGGTTAAGGAATTGGCTCCCTTCGAGCCAGACTTAATTATTGTGGCAGCTTATGGGCGTATTCTTACCGAGGAAGTATTACAGTTGCCAAAACTTGGCTGCCTGAATATCCACGGTTCACTTCTCCCCAAATACCGTGGAGCCGCCCCTATCCAATGGGCAGTACTTAACGGCGATTCGGAAACAGGCGTTACAATTATGCAAATGGACACCGGCTTAGACACCGGCGACATTCTCTTAACCGGCAAGCTGAATATTGATATTCAGGATACTTCCAGCACCTTATTCAGCAAAATGGCTAAACTTGGTAGCAAATTGCTCATAGATGCCCTGGATAAGCTAAAGGCTGGTAGTTTAACACCCCAAAAACAGACTAACAATCTCGCCACCCTGGCTCCTCCCCTGGGTAAAGAGGCCTCCCCCATATCATGGCATAAATCCGCCGCCGAAATAAGTTGCCAGATCCGTGGCCTTGACCCATGGCCCCTGGCCCATACCAGCATGGATGACAAGAAGCTGCGTTTATTTCAGCCCACAGCGCTGGATATAAGTGACGAGGAGGCGGCAGCACCCGGAACCATTATCCGAGCGGACAAAAATGGCCTGCTCATTGCCTGCGTTAAAAGTGCGTTATTGGTAAAGGAAATCCAAATGGCAGGTAGCAAACGAATGCCAGTTGCCGCATTTATTCAGGGCCGGCCCTTAAAAGTGGGTCATCTTCTAGGAGAATGAGCTTGCCCTCCCAGCAGAGAAATATTCTTTACGTCGATTGTTTTTCAGGTATCAGTGGTGATATGTTCCTTGCCGCCCTACTGGATGCAGGACTTCCCCTTGTTTATCTGGAAGAAAATCTACAGCTGCTTAATCTCAACAATTTTCGTGTAAACGTTACCGCAAAAAAGGTTAATTCCATCCAAGTGCATCACCTTGAGGTTCAAATTGCCCCTGGACAGCCCCAACGGCCTTGGCATAAAATTAAAGAAATCATCCTTGCGAGCCAACTTGCAGACACCATTAAAGCGAGGGCTCTGGCAATTTTCCAGACTCTGGCCCAAGCCGAGGCCACCATACACGGATGTGTTGCGGCAGATGTTCACTTTCATGAAGTTGGCGGTTTAGACAGCATTATAGATATTGTTGGAGCCGCCATTGGCCTTGAATATTTTAAACTTGCGAGAATCTGCTGTTCGCCCCTGCCGGCTCCATCCGGTTGGGTATCGTGCCAGCATGGAAAAATTCCATTACCAGCCCCTGCGGTCTGTGAACTTTTAAAAGACATCCCGGTTTACGGCGTGAATATCAGTCAGGAGTTGGTAACTCCGACGGGGGCGGCCATCGTTAAGAGCCTAGCCGATGATTTCGGCTCACAGCCAGCCATGATAGTCCGCCAAATTGGTTATGGTGCAGGCACACATCAATTGGACAATGGTCAACCCAATATACTGCGCCTGCTGATCGGTCATGCCCATACTCCAGCAGAAGGCCAAGAGGTTGTTATCATTACCTGCAATCTGGATGACTGGCAGACGGAGGGATATCCATATCTATGCGAAAGACTGTTCACTGCCGGGGCCTTGGACGTGGCACTTATTCCAGCTCAAATGAAGAAGGGGCGCCCAGGCTTCATTCTTCAGGTTATCGCTGCCGAATTATCGGCTCAAGCCCTGAAAGATATTGTTCTATCGGAGACATCGGCCATCGGCCTACGCTTTCACAATGAATCACGCCTTACTCTGCCCCGCCAAACAGGCACCATCCCCAGCAACTATGGCCCCATTCGGGTTAAAAAAATTATAGGGCCAACGGGAATGCGCCTGACCCCGGAATACGAGGATTGCAAGAGACTGGCCGGAGAATACAAGGTTCCATTAAGCGAGATTTACCTTGAGGTGGGCAGACAAACAATTGAAATGTTCAAAGAAGATATAAAGCAGGGAAAAAACAGCACGGTACCCACGCCGGGGTACGCAAACACAAAACATCAACAAACAAGCTAACCAATGAACAAATTATTCATGTTTATCGCCACAGGATTCGGTAGTGGCTATTTACCTATAGCCCCAGGCACGTGGGGTTCCCTTGTGGCCCTACCTATCCATTTCATGTTAATCAGACTTTCACCGCAATATTATTATATATCTCTTGCTCTAGTTTTTGTAATTGCCGTTTCAACTGCCGGTTCGGCTGAGAAAATCCTGGACAGAAAAGACCCTGGCGCTGTGGTTATTGATGAGATTATTGGGATGCTGATTGCCCTGATCGGTGCGCCGACAACTCCCTTAGCCTGGGGAAGCGCCTTTCTATTGTTTCGCTTATTTGATATTTGGAAACCTTTTCCTGCCTCATGGGCCGACCGTCACCTGAACGGTGGTTTGGGAATTGTCCTGGATGATGTTATTGCTGGCGGCTATGCTCTTCTATGTATGCAGGTCTTTCGTTTTATCTAAGAGAAGTACTTCCGGTCTACCCGCCAGCGGGGTATTGAACCGATTGAGAATGTGGATAAAAGTTCCTTTTATAACAACTCGAAATGTACCCTTGAACCAACCCTAAAGTCACCGGTATTCAGATCATACATAAACGAAGTGCCGGAGATCTTCATATCCCGGCTTACCGCCTGAACCGCAGCCGCACTCTTGATCTTTCTGTATTTTGACAAATAGCGCATAACAACAGTTTTCAGGACAAAGTCGTCGTTTATCACCTCAACATTATTCATCATAGTCATAATTTCCTGACCAGTGTTATAGACAGACTCTCCGCATGTAACCATAACCGGGCGAGCGGTATCACCAAGTCTTGCCTTAACATTTTCCATATAGATCAGACGCTGATCGTCTTTGCTGTACATCCTGTCGGCATGGAGAAGCAATTCATCCCGGCCATTATTACTCTGCTGCATAACAACGGTTCGCATCTCAAGACTATTATCAGGAGCGCCATGTTTAACATTCATTTTTTGAACGGTTAAAAAATTAACCGCCAAAGACCACCAGAGAGGCATGGAAATTACAAGCAAGGCGGGAATCTGCCAAAGTAGGTTCCGTAATTTCACAATTCCTCCACATGATTTAAGAGCCACTCACGCTTGCCCTGAGCCTTGATAATCAAATCACAGACCTCTCGCACCCCGCCTCGTCCACCGGAATGTTTAGTAACATAATGAACAATCTCTTTGGCCTCTGGCACCGCATCGGCTACGGTAGCAGCTAATCCCACCCTTGCCAAAAGAGGTATGTCAAGCCAATCGTCGCCCATAAATGCGGTTTCAGCCGGACTTAAATTCAGTTTGCTGATAATTTCCTGAAAAACGGCAACCTTATTACGAGCACCCTGATAGAGGTGAACAATCTTTAAATCTTTAGCACGCCGAGTCAGGGCCTGAGATTTACGGGCTGTAATCAAACCGATCTGAACCCCAATTTTTTGGAGAATATTAAGACCAAATCCATCTCTACTATTGAAGGTCTTAATTTCCTCACCAGTGGCGGTATAAGGAATGGAGCCGTCGGTAAGAATACCGTCAACATCAAGCAACAAAAGTTTGATGCGCTCGGCCCTCTTCAGGAGATCAACTGCCGATTCTTTGCGGCTCTCAGCACGTTCTCTTAAAAACAGAGTTAATTCGCAGTCATCTGGATATGTTTTGTTCGTCATTTAAATCTCTTTATTATTGGTGGACTCGCAAAAAGTCCAATTTTTGCGTTTTCACCATAGCGAACCCATTGCAATCATTAGGTGCGAGAAATGGCTGTTCGACTTTTTGCAAAACCGTCATTATTAGTGGCCCATAGAATTTCTG
>CAYTNB010000149.1:0-6729 GCA_964439085.1 uncultured Desulfobulbia bacterium
GCTTAGGCAGGATTTACACCTGCTGGAAAACTACAGCTTCGTGGCACACTAACGGGTCGTGTATGGAAAGTAGGCGATTTCGAAGCTGTAAACTTTCAATTTACCGCAAAGTTGATACGGGCTATAATCCCCGAATTTACTACTATTTCGCCTATTTTTTATATACATTGTTGGCTGCTGGTGTTTATTCATTTATATCAGTATGTCAATAATTAGAAATATCTTTAAATTCATTTCAAACCGCATCCACCTATCCACGATAGTATAAATTTATTTTGTTGTGTGTGTGTGCAATCCTAAAACCACACTTAAAGGCGGTTACTCGGGCTAAAATTTGCAAGATCTTTGACAAAGCTTTGGTTTTCAGTGTGGGCTTGTGGGGCTTGGCAATGTGCTTGCAAATAGCGTGGCCTTAAAAAGTTACTGTCTTGTCTGCCCAAACTACTAAATTTACACAATCTATCATTGTTGAAATTGGGCAGGATTCGGAACTGTCTAATTGTCTTGATTTTAAACAAGTACCGCAAGCAAGAACTTCTCCACCAATATTTACGAAGGTTTTAAGTTGTTCTTCAACATTGTACTTTTTATGTATCAAACCTTCACATTCAACGGCTTCTCCCATTAAGAACACCTTGGTTTCATGTCCCTGTTTATTTGATGTTACTGCAAAACGAAAAGCATTCCATGCTTTTTCATATTCTTTTGTTTCGATGATAATACCAATCTTCATATATAATTATTTACTTAGTTTTTAATTTTAAAGCGGTTAGTGTAATCATTTCAATGGCTCTGTCTATTTCATCATTTGTTGTATGTTTTCCAGTTGAAACACGAATCGTTGCTGCGGCTATTTTTAAATCAATATCCATAGCTTTTAGTACCGGTGAAATATCAATTGAATTGGCATGGCACGCTGATCCAGTTGAAAGATATATTTCTTTTCCAATCAGAGAAGTTAAAGTATGTGAATCAACTTTATTAATTGCAATGCTAATAGTATTTGGAAGGGTATTTGATAAGTCTCCGTTGATTATAATCTCATCACCAAGTTTGGATTTTAAACCATTCAATAAACGGTTTCTTGACAAAATCATAGTCTGATAGTTTTTATCAAAATCACGTTTTGCAATTTCACAAGCTTTACCTAATGCAATAATGAGGATTACATTCTCTGTCCCTGGTCTTATACCTTTTTCCTGACCTGCACCATACATGATGTTTTTAAGAAGTGTGCCATTTTTTATATACAATGCCCCAATTCCCTTAGGTGCATATAACTTATGACCTGCAATAGTTAATAAATCGACACCAAGTTTTGAAACATCTGTTTCAATTTTACCAACCGATTGTGCTGCATCGGTATGGAAAATTATTTTGTGATTTTTTGCAATTGCTCCTATTTCGGTAATTGGTTGAATTGTACCTACTTCATTATTGGCGTGCATAATGGTTATAAGTGCGGTATTTGGTCGAATAGCTTTTTCAACTTCTAAAGGGCTTACTCTACCTGATTTATCAACAGGGACGTAAGTTATTTCATAACCTTGTGTCTCTAATTGTTTGCATACCTCAATTATGGCAGGATGTTCTATTGCTGATGTGATAATATGTTTTCCCTTTTGTGCTTTCATAACACCGAGAATGGCAAGGTTATTAGATTCCGTTGCACATGATGTAAATATTATTTCATCTGGGTTTGCCTGTATTACTTCAGCAACCTGTTTGCGAGCATGGTTAATTGCATCTTTGCTAAATCTGCCAATTGCATAAGAACTTGAAGGATTTCCAAAATGAAATTTAATAAATAGGTTCATTTCCTGTACAACTTCCAAATCTATTGGTGTAGTTGCGTTATAGTCGAGATAAATAGGGGATTTCATGTTGAATTATTTTAATGCTTCGATTACTACAAAACTCCCCTTATCATGTAAAGGAATTGGTTTTTCTACAATATTTTTACTCATGTCTATAAGCGTTTGGCATGACCTCAAACCTACAAAACCACTTGTTTTAATCTGACTAATGGTTTCTTCAATAGTGTGAAATTTAGCATTCTTATATACTTCATTCTCTTTCATGTCCATATATTTCTTTGCTACTTCGCCCTCTTTATGCAGTGACCCCACTATTAGTTTGCCTCCCTTTCGTAATATTCTCAATATTTCGCTATATGTTTTAAGTATATCCTGAACAAAAGGGTCAACAGCAACCATAATGGCAAAATCAAAGCTTTCATTAATATATTCCAAATTTTCAGCAACGCCTATTGTAACTTCTATTCCTTTCAATCTTGCTATTTCAGCCATTTTTTCAGATGGTTCAACACCGTGTTTGATGCCAAGTTCCAACGCAAATCTGCCAGTTCCAACGCCTATTTCAACACCTATACCTTGTCTATGCAGAAAGTATCTTACAGCTTCCAACTCTGAAAGAAATATATTTTTATTATCGTCAAACCATTTGTCGTATTCACTCGCAATGGGGTTAAATGGATTGTGTGTTTCTGATTTCATATTTATATATTAATGAGCACCAAACCCAAGGAAAGCACTTGCAACAAGGACTACTATAGCAAATTTCAAACAAACTTCACACAGTTTTTTTCTTCTTGCACGTAATTGAAAAAAATGCTTTTCATTAACTTCAAGAGGTTGGTCGTTTTCAGAGAACGTTGCAAACAGCTTGTTTAATTGTGGATTTATTTTAAAGAAGATGATAATCATTATGGCAACCATTCCAAAAACAGCAGCTAATTTAATTGTAAGTGCAATACCTGCAACCATTGATAATTCTCGAAAAACTCCTTGAAAATAGTAATGATTGAAAGGTATACCCATACCAGTAACAAATAGTGTAATAATAAATGCTATACAATAAGGTGAATTACCCTGTAAAGTATCTTCTACAACTTTATCGAGTTTATAAGATAACTTTGCTCCATATTGGCTACGATTCAATACTAAATTTCTATTGTAAAATGGGGCAGCAGCACAACCAACAAGAGCAATGTTATGTAATACCAGTAAAATTGAATGAATTAAGTCTTCCATGTGATTAAATTTTATTGGTTAATTTCTAATTGTTTGATTTTCCATTCAGGATATCCTTCATCCAAACGTCTTACTTTATAGCCTTTTTCATTTAAAAGTTTTACAGCTTCATCGGCAAGAACACAAAAAGGTCCTCGGCAATAGGCAATTATTTCCTTTTCTTTAGGAATACCTTTTAATTGTGTCATCAATTCGTTCATAGGAACAGAAACTGCTCCAGTAATATGACCAAATTCGTATTCAATTGAAGGTCGGACATCTAGCAATAAAACATTCTTGCTATTAATCATATCATTCAATTTTTCAAGGCTTATAGCATCACAGGATTTATTTTCATCCCTTTGTTGTGCAATAATTTTTTCCAATTCAGCAATCTCATTAATGGCATACTTTGTAATTTGCTGGTATAAAAAAAGAAAATCGTTGTTGACCAATGAATAATAAACAAAATGTCCCTCTTTTCTTGATTTCAGGACAT
This sequence comes from uncultured Desulfobulbia bacterium, assembly GCA_964439085.1. GTDB lineage: Bacteria > Desulfobacterota > Desulfobulbia > Desulfobulbales > VMSU01 > JAADIV01. Next base: position 3,532 of record CAYTNB010000149.1, read on the forward strand.
TGCTGTTCTTCATTACCTGTAAATGTTGCGAGGCATTTGCAATACTAAGTCCTGTAGTCTGAACAATGCCTTCAACGCTTTTCTCCCCTTGCGACAACATCTCAATAATTTCCAAACGGTAAGGATTCGACAACGCTTTTAAAAGCTTTGATAACCCAGTATATACCACATCTTTAAATTCTCTTCCTTTCATTGAAAATTATTTTATGATGCAAATATAAAACACTTATTCAATAATTCAATAGATTTCTTGAATTTATTTTAAGAATGAAATATAATTTGTTGTTGTTAGTATTGTGCCAACATCACCGATGTGTGCGAGCTAAGTTGCAGCTCTTTTGTAAGCCTTTAATCAGTATGTCTGCTCGTGCGGGCTTGCAAATGTGCTGCAATATGGGTAGGATTTTATTTTTTTTGCAAGGGGAAAAAAAATTCATCCTATTTGCACTAACCTATCAAACAGTTAAATTCCATGATTAAATTTTCTGTCAAATTGCACAGAACTGTCTACCGAGCGGTTTTCCACACTTGCAGCGTAGAGTAGAGCCTGATAACCCACTCAAAATTCTTGTTCATAAAGATAATAATTACAAGTGAACTATCAGTAAGTACCCCCTTCATCAAACCGTACGTGAACTTCTCGCTCATACGGCTTACCGATAGAGTTCTTCATCTGTCATTCATAAGAATCTACCCAGTTTATGTATAATCAGATAACTAAACCAATCACACAAACTTTCACTTCTTATTTGAACAAACATATAGTGGCATTTTTAAACTTTGGCTTGAAAAAATGGGCTGGATTATCTTTTCCAAAGTTTGGAATTTTTGAAAAGTTTTTGAAAAACCCGGGTTATTTCATCGTAAATATAATTTGGTCAACGTATGGCATTCAAGTGAACAAAAAAGTTTGCGGCTTCATTCGCTCAGAAACGGATAAAATTATCTTATTTTAAAATTTCGTTAATAAAACTCGCTTTTTATTTTCATTTTAAAAAAATATTTTGATATTTGCAGCAAATCGAAAGTATAAATTAGTGAAATTGAATAGCAACATATTATTTCCAAACCTTCTCATCGGTATTATTCTTCTAATTAAGAAGAAATGAGAATGGTATGTTGTTGAAAGATATTTGTAAAAAAATAGAGCCATTCTCATAAAAAGAGGGTGGCTTTTTTCATGTGAAAGAAGTTTGAAGAAGTCCTTCTTCAAACTTCAAACCAGAAAAGGATACATTGAAATACTGAATTTAAATTTTTTGAAAATAACAACATTAAATAAAATAAATCATGAGTGACAGACTTTACATTTTCGACACAACCTTAAGAGACGGAGAACAAGTTCCAGGTTGCCAGTTGAACACAGTAGAAAAAATTGAGGTCGCCAAAGCGTTGCAAGACTTGGGAGTTGATGTGATTGAAGCAGGATTTCCAATTTCGAGCCCGGGCGATTTCGAATCGGTAGTTGAAATTTCGAAAGCGGTTACATGGCCAACTATTTGTGCCCTTACCCGTGCAGTAGAAAAAGATATTGATGTTGCAGCCGAATCGCTCAAATATGCAAAAAAAGGGCGTATTCATACGGGCATTGGAACATCTGATTTTCATATTTTCAACAAACTTCACTCAAATCCCGAAGCCATTATTGAGCGCGCTGTACAAGCTGTAAAATATGCTAAAAAATACGTCGAGGATATTGAATTTTATGCAGAGGATGCTGGTCGCACCGAAAATGAATATTTGGCAAAAGTTATCGAGGCGGTAATCAAAGCCGGGGCAACGGTGGTAAATATTCCTGATACAACGGGGTACACGCTTCCTTTCGAATTTGGCGAGAAAATAAAATATCTTGTTGACAATGTAAAAGGAATTCATAAAGCAACCATTGCAACACACTGCCATAACGATTTGGGAATGGCAACAGCCAATACAATTGCAGGAATAATGAACGGTGCCCGGCAAGCAGAAGTTACCATCAACGGAATTGGTGAACGCGCCGGAAATACTTCGTTGGAAGAAATTGTGATGATTTTAAAAAGCCGTTATCAGGTATTAAAAATTGAAACCGGGGTGAATACCAAGAAAATATATGGCACCAGCCGTTTGGTTTCAAACTTAATGAACATGCCGGTTCAGGCGAACAAAGCGGTAGTTGGCCGCAATGCGTTTGCACACTCATCGGGGATTCATCAAGACGGTGTTTTAAAAAATCGTGAGAACTATGAAATTATGGATCCTACCGATGTGGGAATAAACGAATCAGCTATTTTATTGACAGCCCGCAGTGGACGTGCTGCTTTAAAACACAGGTTAGAAATACTTGGTTTTGAAATAGACAAACAAAAGTTGGATGAAATTTATGACGAGTTCGTAAAATTGGCAGACAAGAAAAAAGACATTCGCGATGACGATATCGCATTGTTGGTTGGCGATGTAAACCGTAAAGAACGCCGCATTAAATTAGATTACTTACAGGTAGTTACCGGTAAGAATTTAAAACCAATGGCATCTGTTCGCTTAGATATTTCAGGCGAAAAATTTGACGCGACTTCTGATGGAAATGGCCCGGTTGATGCTGCGATTAAAGCAGTTAAACAAATTATTCACCGCCAGGTTTCCATCGAAGAATTTTTAGTTCAGGCAATTACGCGTGGTAGCGATGATATTGGGAAGGTACACATGCAAGTAGAATATGAAGATAATATTTTTCACGGATTTGGTGCAAATACCGATATTATTACCGCTTCGGTTGAAGCATTTTTAGATGCAATTAATAAGTTGCCGATAGCAAAATAGAAAGTACGAAGTAATTAGTAAAGAAGAAGAAAAGAAGAAGAAGAAAAGAAATATGACAGCTAAAACATTATTCGATAAAATTTGGGACGCGCATGTTGTGAAACAAGTTGAAGATGGTCCGAATGTATTGTATATCGACAGACATTTTATTCATGAAGTCACCAGCCCGGTAGCTTTCCTTGGATTAAAAAACAGGGGGTTGCCTGTTTTTCGTCCTGATAAAACAACGGCTACCCCCGACCATAATGTTCCAACAATTAACCAACATCTTTCAGTAAAAGACGAACTTTCGCGCCATCAATTGGAAATGCTTAAAACAAATTGTACCGAGCATGGAATTGTGCACCACGATTTAGGTTCAGAAGGTCATGGAATTGTTCACATTGTTGTCCCGGAAATCGG
>CAYTNB010000150.1:0-6694 GCA_964439085.1 uncultured Desulfobulbia bacterium
GACTATAGCTCGCAATAGCAGAGAGTCAGTTCCAAGGGCCTTCAGCAAAGTGGTGCATGGGAACTTGCGGCGCCGATCGATCCTGACATGCAGGACATCCTTGGCGTCAAAATCCAGATCTATCCAAGAACCACGTACCGGGATGATTCTCGCAGAATAAAGGAGCTTCCCCAAAGAATGGCTTTTGCCGCCATCATGGGCAAAAAAGAGTCCGGGTGAACGCTGCAACTGACTGACGATTACACGTTCCGTCCCGTTTACAATAAAAACACCAGATTTGGTCATTAAAGGCATATTACCCAAATACACGGACTGCTCTTTGATATCTCGAATACTCTTGACTTCTGTATCCGGATCAACATCATATGTAATCAGACGTACTGTAATTTTAACCGATGCCTCATAGGACATGCCACGCTGAGTACACTCCGCAACTGTGTATTTTGGCTCTCCAAAATTATAACGAACATACTCCAAGGAGCAAAGTTCATTAAAATCAACAATAGGAAAGATATTTTTGAAGATGCCATGCAGACCAAAATCACCACGCTGATCAGGATCAACATCCATCTGCAGGAATGTTTCAAATGACAACCGCTGCATATCAATTAGATGCGGTTTTTCAATAAGTTCACCTATTTTAGCAAAGCTTTTCCTGACTCTTTTCATCATCTTCATTACTGACCTGACCTCGTCTTTAGTACCTTACAGATTGTTTTCTTGTTTTTTAGAAAAGAATTTATAAAGTACTTATGCCCCCTCGTGGGGTGTTAGTTCAATAGAAGGTAACTATTCATGGACACCTAATCTTCAGAGTCTGCGCTTACCTGCCCATTAATAACTTCTCGAATACAACTAAATGTGCTTCGAGATTCAAAATGAGCCAATATGGGGGGACTTCTGAAGCTTTACACCTTAGTAATTAGGGGACAAACCCTCTGAATTGTTACAATAGAAGTAATTATTCATTTTCACTAGGGAGTTTGGGGTAGTTTATAACCTGACCTGAACAGTTACCAATAGAAAATCTATCAGTTCCTACAAAAAAAATACATTGTTTGTAAACGCACTAAAACGCTAAGGAATAATCCATAACGTTTTAGCACATACAAGCCTTCTAATATGCGTACATAAAAGATGGTGGCTTGTTATCCACAAATTACTTTACTTCTACAGAACCACCTACAGCTTCAATCTTAGCCTTAATTTCTTCGGCTTCTTCCTTGCTGACACCTTCTTTTATTGGAGCAGGGCTAGATTCAACCAGCCCCTTGGCTTCTTTCAAACCAAGGGAAGTAATGGCTCTTACTTCCTTAATAACCTGAATTTTTTTGTCACCGGCACCAGTAAGCACAACATCAAACTCGGTTTTTTCTTCTGCAGGGCCAGAATTTCCGCCACCAGCAGAACCTGCAGCAGCAACAGCCACAGGAGCAGCAGCACTAACTCCGAATTTTTCTTCCATTTCTTTAATCATCTCAGAGAGCTCAAGAACGCTCATATTTGCGACAAAATCTATTACATCTTCTTTACTTACAGCCATTTCTATTCCTCCAGAATATTAATTTTCTTATTGTTCTTTTTGGTCCTTTACCGCCTGTAGCATATAAACCATCTTCTGTGGTATAGCGTTAAGAACCCGGACAAAGTTAGTGGGTACGGCCTGCATAGTCGAAAGTAGTGTTGCAAGTAGAACTTCCTTACTCGGCAATTTAGACAGCGCCACCAAATCTTCCATGCTCAGAGACTTACCTTCAAGAACTGCGCACCTAATTTGCATTTGTGCATGACTTTTAGCAAACTCAGAAAGTACTTTAGCCGATCCGACTGGATCATCATTAGACAGAGTCAGTGCAGTAGTTCCCTTTAAATGCTCAGATAAAATCTCAAACGAAGTACCAGCAGCAGCCCTTTTTAACAGAGAATTTTTAGCAACTTTTACCTCAGAGCCACATTTTTTTAAAGAAACGCGCAACTCCTCAAAATCGGACACGGTTAGCCCCCGATAATCTGAAAGAATAGCTATTTTTGCCTTGGCAAACTTATCGCTGAGTTCCTCAACAATTGATGTTTTTTCATCACGGTTCAATGCTTTTCACCTCCTTTTTCTTCCTGTTGAATTTGACTGAAGAACAGTCGAGGTCGACGGTTTGGGTAGGACTAACCATGTCTAGGCAGGCCAGTAGCTTAAAAGCTACCAATTAAACCAAGTAAGGAACCTACTGTCTTCGACTTCAGAACTGCTCGCTATAATTAAAGCCAGCTTCTGATATACAGAATCTAGCCCCACACGCAGAACAAGCGAGGGTTTAATGCAGCCCTCTAACGTAAAAGAGGGGGCTGTAATTGATAATTAAGAGGAATATCGCCTTTAAATGGATGGTCAATTACCCCTAGTATGGGAATCAGGCTCTTTACACAATTGACTTATTATCAAAAACTGAAAATCAATTGTTAAAAAAATAAAAACTATGCGTCCTTTAATAATAACTTGAGATCAGTTGTATCAAGCTTTATGCCAGGACCCATTGTAGAGGAAAGGCTGACAGCCTTCAAATAAATCCCCTTGGCTGATGAAGGCTTTAACTGAATTATTTTAGTAATAAAACTAATTACATTATCACGCAATTTATCAAGCCCAAATGAAGTTTTACCTAGCATAACATGCACAATCCCAGCCTTATCTACTTTAAAATCAACCTTACCTGACTTGATTTCCTGCACAACTCTGGCGACATCGAAGGTAACAGTGCCTAATTTAGCGTTAGGCATCAGACTACGCGGTCCCAGAACACGACCAATTTTGCCTACAGTTCCCATCATATCAGGAGTGGCAATTGTTCGATCAAATTCCAACCAACCGCCCTGGATTTTTTCAACAATATCATCTCCGCCCGCAAAATCAGCACCAGCATCAAGAGCTTCTTTTACCTTATCGCCCTTAGCAAAGACCAGCACTCTCTCAGTTTTACCAGTTCCATGCGGTAAAACAAGACTACTTCGGATCATCTGGTCGGCATGACGAGGATCTACACCAAGTCGGACGGCCAGGTCTACTGATTCATCAAATTTTTCTCGCTTACACGCCAGAGAAAGTCCCAATGCATCATCCAATTTATACAAAGTTTCAGCATCTATTTTAGACATACTATCTTTATGTTTTTTCCCTAATTTTGCCATTGTTTACTCCACTTCCGCACAACTGTTTATAGATTAAAAGAGTTGTTTTTAAACTTTCAGGTTAACACGTGATGAGTTACGTATTTTTAATCAGTAATGGTAATTCCACAACTCTTTGCCGTGCCAGAAATAATCTGCATGGCAGCTTCGATGTCATAAGCATTCAAGTCAGGCATTTTTATCTCAGCAATTTCTTTAATTTGCTCTTTGGAAATTTTGGCAACACGCTCGCGCTTAGGATTTCCTGAACCTTTCTTTAATTTCAAGGCCTGCATCAACAAGGTTGATGCAGGTGGAGTTTTTATGATAAAAGAGAAAGAACGATCGGCGTAGACAGTGATTACCACGGGAGTCAGCATATCACCCTGGCCTTGAGTCTGCGCATTAAAAGCCTTGCAAAACTCCATAATATTGACCCCATGCTGCCCAAGGGCCGGGCCAACTGGTGGCGATGGATTAGCCTTACCCGCTGGAATCTGCAACTTTATATAGCCTGTTATTTTTTTTGCCATTTTCCTAACTCCTAACCCGGCTTAGCCGAGGTTTCTAAAATATGATGGCGTCGCACCTAAAAAATCACTACGCCTTGTATATCAAACTTTTTACTTAGCCATCCCGAGACTTTTTACGAGAACATCAAATATGATGGACCCATAAAAACTATAATTCTCATATTTTTCGTCATTCCCGCAGAAGCGGGAATCCAGTAGTTTCAATATGTTATGGATCCCCACCTGCGCGGGGATGACGGGATTGGGGACTTTTTACGAGTCCATCAAATATAATATATATAACAAAGATAGAGTAACTATCCCTTTGTAACTTGTATGTATTCCAGTTCCACAGGTGTTTCACGCCCAAATATGCTGACCATAACCTTTACTCGACCTTTATCAGGGAAAACCGTATCAACAACTCCCTGAAAATTGGAAAATGGTCCATCTGTAACTCGTACAGCATCACCAATTTCAAATGATACCTTGGGCTTAGGTTTTAAAGCCCCAGCCTTAACTCGATTAATTATTTTATTAGCCTCAGCATCTGACAGTGGTTGCGGATGCAGATCATCACCAATAAACCCAGATATCTTAGGGGTATCAATGACGGTATGCCAGGTATCATCATTCAACTCCATGTTAATAAGAATGTACCCAGGAAAGAACTTAACAGAAGAAGTCTTCTTCTGGCCCTTAACCATTTCCACGACTTGTTCAGTAGGAATTAATATCTCACCAAACAAATCTTCCTGTGAAGCATTACGAATACGTTCTTCAAGGGAAATTTTAGCTTTCTCTTCAAAAGCAGAATATGTATTTACAATATACCAGCGCAGTGCCATTAAATTTCCTAGATTAAATTTACTTTAAAACAGAGCCAATTATTTTACCCAGAACCAAATCAACAGCACCAAGGTAAAATGAAATCATCATTACAAAAACGACCATAACTCCACATGCTCCAATGGTATGCTTTTTATCAGGCCAAGTAATTTTACCGAACTCGGACTTAACATCACCAGAGAACTCTTTAATCTGCGAAATGCTAAATTTGCTTTCAACCTTAGCATCTGGCGTTTGTTTTCCATTAATCTTGCTGTTATGTGCCATTGATTCGCCTATGTACTTATTAAAATCAAGTATCTATTTAAAATTGGCAGGCCAGGAAGGATTCGAACCCTCAACCCTCGGATTTGGAGTCCGATGCTCTACCATTAGAGCTACTGGCCTGTACAATTAAAACAGGTACGTGCCAAATAAGATGGAATTAAGCTACTATTTAGTTTCTTTATGATTGGTATGAGAACGGCAAAAACGACAATATTTTTTTAACTCTAATTTTTGAGGAGTCTTACGCTTGTTTTTGGTGGTAGTGTAGTTGCGCTGTTTGCACTCTGTACACCCCAATGTGATGATATCTCTCATTATTATGCCTGTATCATTTATAGATGTGATCTATTTTATTAAGAACTGCACTAAATATATCTGGGAGCAATAATACGACTTGCCCCCAGACAATAGGAAAACAATCTTGCTTAAAGCTCATTTAATAAGTTTTAAGCAGTTATTCGATAATCTCGATAATAACACCTGCGCCAACCGTACGACCGCCCTCTCTAATAGCAAAGCGCAGCCCAACATCCATGGCTATAGGAGTAATCAATGTTCCTTCAACCGATACGTTATCTCCTGGCATTACCATCTCAACACCTTCAGGAAGGGTTACGATTCCGGTTACATCTGTGGTACGAAAGTAAAACTGCGGTCGATAACCATTAAAGAAAGGCGTATGACGTCCCCCCTCTTCCTTGTTCAGAATATAGCATTCCGCCTTAAACTTAGTGTGCGGCGTAATGGAGCCAGGGGCAGCCAATACCTGACCACGCTCAATTTCTTCACGCTTAATTCCACGCAGGAGTATGCCAACATTATCACCAGCTTGGCCTTCGTCCAAGGTCTTACGAAACATTTCTACTCCAGTTACCGTGGTCTTCTGCGTCTCTTTTATACCAACAACTTCTATTTCCTCACCAACTTTTACAATGCCACGTTCAATCCGGCCAGTAGCGACTGTGCCACGACCCGATATTGAGAATACATCTTCTACGGGCATTAAGTATGGCTTATCTATCTCGCGCTTCGGTTCAGGTACAAATGAGTCTATGGCGGCCATAAGTTCCCAAATACAAGCGGAAAACTTCTCGTCACCAGGATTTTCCAAAGCCTTTAACGCACTGCCTTTTATAATAGGAGTATCGTCACCAGGATATTCATATTTATCAAGAAGTTCACGAAGTTCCATGTCAACTAGCTCAATTAACTCTTCATCATCGACCATGTCACATTTATTCAAAAATACTACTACAGCAGGAACACCAACCTGACGTGCCAAGAGAATATGCTCACGTGTCTGAGGCATGGGGCCATCATCAGCTCCTACCACAAGAATCGCACCATCCATCTGGGCTGCACCAGTAATCATGTTTTTGATATAATCAGCATGTCCAGGACAATCAACATGGGCATAATGGCGTTTTTCAGTCTCATACTCTACATGAGCCGTGGCGATAGTAATACCACGCTCTTTCTCCTCCGGCGCCTTATCTATATCGGAAAAGCCCGTGCTCTCAGCAAACCCCTTAGTCGCTAAAACCGCTGTAATCGCAGCAGTCAGCGTAGTCTTGCCATGATCGATATGACCGATAGTACCTATATTAACATGCGGTTTTGTTCTTTCATATTTTTGCTTAGCCATATCAAGCCTCCACGCCAAATTAATGTTTTGATTTAGGCCACCTTGAAAAATTGTCTTTCTGCTCGATTGCAGCCTCATTACCAAAAATATAAAGGGTTGCATACCTCAGTATGTTGCGCTTTTTAATTTTGGCATTCCTCGCGCTCAAACAAGAAATCTAATTTTTAGAGGAACCCTTTAATATCTTTTTTCTACCTGGAGCCCACGACCGGATTTGAACCGGTGACCTCTTCCTTACCAAGGAAGTGCTCTACCTACTGAG
>CAYTNB010000151.1:0-6617 GCA_964439085.1 uncultured Desulfobulbia bacterium
TTATTCGTTACCGCACCAAGGACATTGCCAGCCTAAATGATGAACCTTGTGCCTGTGGTCGAACGTTTATGCGGATTCCCAAGATAACAGGTCGCACCGATGATATGCTTATTATTCGTGGGGTCAATGTTTTTCCATCCCAAATTGAGCAGGTTTTGATGAATGTGGAGGGGGTGGAACCGCATTATCAAATTATTGTTGATCGCAAGGGATCCATGGATACTATGGAGGTACAGGTTGAGGTTAGTGAGGCCATTTTCTCGGATGAAATTAAAAATATGGAAAGGCTGAACAAACGTATTCAAGGTGATATTAAGGATTTGATTGGTTCATCCTGCAAGATATCCCTGGTTGAACCAAAAACTATCCAGCGTAGTGAAGGGAAGGCGCAGCGGGTTATTGACAAGAGAAAGATCTGAAGGGGGGGATATGCAAGTACAGCAAATAGCGATATTTTTGGAGAATCGTTCCGGCCGTTTGGCCGATATAAGTGCGCTCCTGGCCAGGGAACAAATCAATATTCGGGCTATGTCTTTGGCTGATACCACAGACTTTGGCATACTGCGGTTGGTGGTGGATAACACCGATAAGGCCAAGGCGGCCCTGAAAGAGAACGGCTTTACCATTGGGATCACGGATATTATTGCTATTCAGGTTAAGGATCAGCCGGGTGGCCTGGATAATATCTTACAGGTTGTGAAAAAGGCGAATCTTGATGTGGAGTATATGTACGCTTTCACCCAGAAAAGCGGCGAATTGGGTATTTTGCTATTTCGTTTTGATAATCTGGCTGAGGCGATTGAAGTGTTGCAGCGTGAGGGAGTGAAGATACTGCCGGGCGAGAAGGTGCATGGTCTGTAACAGCAGGTACTCATAAATAAATTCAGGAGATTAATTGTGAAAAACAGCATGAGAACTAAGATTATGACTTGGCTGGCTGGGGCCGCTTTTTTATGCGCCTTTCTACCGACCATCAGTTTAGCGGATACAATAAAAATTGGCGCTATTTTGGCGGAAACTGGCCCTGCTGGTTTTTTGGGTAAGCCAGAGGCTAAGACTTTGCAGATGCTTGTTGAACAGGTAAATGCCCGGGGCGGCGTGGCTGGCAAGCATAAGGTCGAACTGTTGATTAAAGACTCTGGCGGCAAGAAGGAGCAGGCAGTATCCCTGGCCAAACAGCTTATTGAAGAGGATAAGGTCTTTGCCATCCTTGGCCCAACCCGCAGTGGCTCGACTATGGCGATTAAAAATATCGTTGAACAGTCCAAAACTATTCTTATTTCTTGCGCCTCAACTAAAAAAATTGTTGATCCGGTTGCCAAATACGTTTTCAAAACGCCGCAAAACGACAGCCTGGCAGCTCGGATGATTTTACAGGAGATGAAAAAAGAGGGGATTACTAAAATAGCCGTAGTTGTTGGCGGCACCGGTTTTGGCAAGATGGGTAAGATGTTTGTCAATAAACTGGCCCCGGAGTACGGGATTTCTGTGCTGATGAACGAGACATACAGCCCTAAGGCTACTGATTTAAGCCCACTGGTTACCAAAATGATGTCGAATAAGGGAATTCAAGGGGTGGTTAACTGGTCAATTGTGCCGGCTCAGACCATTTTGGCCAAGAATATGAGACAGCAGAAGTGGAATATACCCCTGTTTTTGAGCCATGGTTTTGGCAACATCAAATATGTGCAGGCTGGTGGCCCCGCAACTGAAGGGATTATGTTTCCAGCCGGTCGTTTGTTGATCGCTGACTCTTTGGCCGCTGATAATCCGCAACGGGATGTCCTGGTGAAATACAAAAATGATTATGAAAGCAAATATCATGAGCCAGTCAGTACCTTTGGCGGTCATGCCTACGATGCCTTTAAGATTCTATGTAAGGCTGTAGATGAGGCTGGTAGTCTGGATAAAGAGAAAGTTCGTTCAACTATTGAAAATATGACCTTTGTCGGCACTGGAGGAATTTTCCATTTCTCCCCCACCGACCATTCCGGTCTTAAGATTGATGCCTTCGATATGATGGTAGTTAAAAATGGTAAATTTGCCAAATTCTGATTGTGGGCGGTGAATGATTGTCAAGGGTTGTAGGATGGGCTGATCCCGTTCTATGACCCTTTTTTTCGGAAAAAAATATGCAAACAAATTCCATAGTGTTGTTCAATAATTGTTTTTGATAGTAATCAAATTTTAAGGCACTAATGTCCCTGGAACTCTTCATTCAATATCTCTTCTCCGGTATCACCTACGGTATAATTTACGCCATAGTTGCCATCGGTTTTAACATCATCTATAACACCACCGGCATCATTAATTTTGCCCAGGGGGAATTTGTTATGCTGGGCGGTATGTGTGCCATCTCCCTTCATGAGTTTTTGCCATTACCGGTGGCTATCCTGCTGGCCGTTCTTATAACCACTATGATTGGGGGCTTGATAGAAATAATTTTCATCCGCTGGCTGGATAATCCGTCGGTGCTGCGAATGATTATTATCACCATCGGCCTGTCTATTCTCATCAGGGAGGCCGCCCTCTTTGTCTGGGGGGAATCCGTGCGCAGCCTACCTTATTTCAATGGTGATGCTGTCACCTCAGTACAGATTTTCGGTGCCAATATTTCGCCCCAGGTGCTGTGGGTTATTGGTGTGTGCTCAGTAATAGTTGTTGGCCTAAGTCTATTTTTTCAATTTACATTTACAGGCCGAGAGATGCGGGCCTGCGCCGCTAATAGAATGGCTGCGACCCTTTGTGGTATTAATACCAAAAACAAGATTACCTGGTCCTTTATGCTAAGCGCAGGCATAGGTGCGGTGGCAGGCTGTGTTATGTCACCAATTACCTATACCCAGTATGATATTGGTCCAGGCTTGGCGATCAAGGGCTTTACCGTGGTCATTCTCGGTGGTCTTGGTAACAGCATGGCAGCGGTGGCAGCTGGTTTGTTACTTGGTATCGTGGAGTCTTTTAGTATTGTGGTTGTGCCTATGGCCTATCAGGAAGTTGTCTCCATCGCTATTTTGCTGTTGGTTCTCTTCCTGCGCCCGAATGGCCTCTTTGGTAGCAAAGAGGCTGCTCGTCTGAAGGATTTTTAGTGCCTTGTCCCCCTCTACGGGTGCTAATGAGATGAATCCCCTCGTGGGGTGTTAGTACCTTATGATTTGTTTTCGTGAAATAAATGGTAAGTAATATGGGATTTTTTTTAAGAGTTGATGAGTTGCGCCAACAGTTAACGTACTTTTACTCATCAAGGGGGTGTAGAACAGTGTCCCCGAATGGCTGTTGACCATGGCTGTAATCAAAACGAACATACCCGTCTTGTTATTGGCTTCCCTTGTGGTGATCGTCCAGGTTATTACTGCGGCTACCGACACCTCGTTCTATCTCACCCAGCTTACAATGACGGCTTATTACTCACTGGTGATTATTGGACTATGCCTGCTCATGGGCTATGCCGGACAGCTCTCACTGGGGCACGCCGCCTTCTTTGCCATTGGCGGCTATGTTTCTGCCGCTCTTACCACCCATAACCTGCTTGGCCTGCAACAAAATCAATTGGTTGAGTTATTTAATAAAATTGGTTTGTTAGGTATGTCGCAGGACATATATGGCGAACAACTTTTGACCTTTGTACCATGGGCGGCCTGTCTGCTGGCCCTTCTTGTGACCGTAATAATTGCCTTTGCCATCGGTAACCCGGTTTTGAAGCTGAAGGGCCATTATCTTGCTATGGCCACTTTGGGCTTTGGGATCATTATTTTTCGGATTGTCATGGCCACGGAATATTTTGGCGAGGCCGATGGTATATCTGAGGTTCCTCCCTTTCACCTCCTGCCCGGTCTCACCGTGAGTGGTGATTTTGGAGCCAGGGTGCCAAATTATTATATAGCCTGGGGCCTAGTGCTGCTGGGGATGATCTTGTTGCTCAACCTGGTAAATTCACGTGTGGGACGGGCCTTACGGGCTATTCATGGTTCCGAGGAGGCGGCGGTTGCCATGGGCGTAAATGCCTCTCGCTTTAAGCTGTATACCTTTGTGATTAGTGCCGTATTTGCTGCTTTGGCCGGGGTGATGCTCACCCATTATAATGGCAGTATTGGCCCGTCGGAGGCCTCGATTATGAAGTCGGTACGTTACGTGGCGATCATTGCCATTGGCGGTATGTCCAGCCTTTGGGGGGCATTGAGCATGGGCGTAATCCTGAACTTTATGTCACTTCGGGGCATGTTTGGCTCTTATGACGACGCTGTTTTTGGGGCGATTCTGATTATTATTATGCTGTTTGCGCCTGATGGGATCTTGCGGCTGCATATTTTAAAGAAATTACGGCGGGAAAATGGCACTTCTGGAAATTAAAAATCTAAGCCGTTCCTTTGGGGGCTTACAGGCGGTATCTGACGTCTCTTTCTCGCTGGAACCTGGCCTTATCAAGGCGGTGATCGGCCCGAATGGAGCTGGCAAGACCACCTTGTTTAATTTAATCTGTGGTAACATTCCCCCCTCAGTCGGCTCTATAAGTTTCCAGGGCCAACATATTGAACGTCTGGCGTCCCATCAAATAGCCGCTTTGGGGATGTCCAGAACCTTTCAAAATATTAAAATTTTCCCCGGCATGACAGCTCTGGAGAATGTCATGGTTGGCTGCCATACCAGGAGTCGGGCCGGATTTATAGCTGGGATGCTTTGTTTGCCACAAGCAAGGCAGGAGGAAAGGGAAATTCGCAGGAAAGCCCTTGAATTGCTCCATTTGGTAGAGATACGCCAGACGGCGAATACCGAGGCGGCAAGCCTGGCCTTTGGTCAGCAAAGGGCGGTGGAGTTAGCCCGATCCCTGGCTGCTGAACCGTCCCTTCTGCTCCTCGATGAGCCAGCGGCTGGTTTGAATATCTATGAAACTGCTGAATTGGCCCGCTTAATCACCAAAATTAAGGAGAGAGGAGTTACTATTTTACTGGTGGAACATGATATGTCGCTGGTAATGGATATCTCTGATGAGATTGTGGTTTTAAATTTTGGCCAAAAAATGGCCGAGGATATTCCGGCCAGAATTCAGCAGAATAAGGAAGTTATCCAAATATATTTGGGGGATGACGAGGATGCTTAAAATAAAGAACCTGGAAGCGGCATACGGCCAGGTTCGGGTACTCAAAAGAATATCACTGCATATTAATCAGGGCGAAATTGTTTGCTTGATTGGCGCAAACGGGGCTGGTAAAACCACCCTGCTCAGTTCTATTTCCGGGCTGCTGCGGCCCATTATCGGCGAAATTATTTTTAATGATGAACAAATTGCGAGTCAGCAGGCATATAAAATTGTCGCTCTAGGCTGCTCTCTGGTGCCCGAAGGGCGCCAGGTATTTGCCCCGATGACGGTGAAAGAAAACCTGATTCTCGGAGCCTATGTTCAATATAAGAAGGATAAAAAGAGACTAGCTGAGATGGATGTTGTTTATGATCTGTTTCCTGTCCTGCAAGAGCGATCCGAACAGCTGGCTGGCACCCTCTCGGGTGGTGAACAGCAGATGCTGGCCATGGGCCGAGCCCTGATGGCCAGACCCGAGTTGATTATGCTGGATGAACCATCCACTGGCTTGGCACCCCTGATCGTCAAAAATATATTTAAGATTATCCAGCGTATGCGTGCGACGGGATCCACGGTATTACTTGTTGAACAAAATGCCAAGGCGGCCTTGAAAATAGCCGATCGTGGCTACGTAATTGAAACCGGCAAAATTATTTTGCAAGGACCGGCTGATGATTTATTGAATAATCGTGATGTGCAGCGTGCCTATTTGGGACGAGCCAAGGACGAATGAGCTTTAGGAAAGAGTACTTTTTTAAAAATACACCTGCATACGATTGTTGTCGTACCGCTGAATAGTTGTAAATTATTTGGGGGGCAGAGACTATTTGATATAAAAGGAGTAATCATGTATTGGCAGCCAGAACAAGAGCGTATTACCCGTTCCGAACTTGCGCAATTGCAATTGGAGCGTTTGCAGGCCACCTTATATCGAGTGGCAACCCATGTGCCTTTTTATCGTAAGAAATTTAAGGAATTACAGATTGACCCGGATGGCTTTAAATCCCTTGATGATTTGCAGTCTCTTCCCTTTACTTACAAACAGGATCTGCGGGATAATTACCCTTATGGCTTATTTGCTGTACCATTGCGGGATGTCGTACGCCTGCACGCCTCTTCTGGCACTACGGGCCAGTCGACGGTGGTGGGTTATACCCAAAATGATATTAAAAACTGGTCTGACTTGGTCGCCAGGGTTATGACTGGCGCTGGCGTTACCAGGGATGATGTAGTACAGATCGCCTTTGGTTACGGCCTTTTTACCGGTGGCTTTGGGCTGCATTATGGCTCAGAGCGCATCGGCGCCTCTGTTATCCCTATCTCCAGTGGTAACACCAAAAGGCAGCTGCGGATTATGCAGGACTTTAAGACCACCACCCTGGTCTGTACTCCCAGTTATGCCCTGTTGCTGGCGGATGTCATGGAGGATACGGGCATCAGTATTAATGATCTGTCGCTTAAGTTCGGGCTGTTTGGTGGTGAGCCATGGTCGGAGGCAATGCGTAACGAGATCCAGGATAAATTGGCTATTTCTGCCACT
>CAYTNB010000152.1:0-6598 GCA_964439085.1 uncultured Desulfobulbia bacterium
CACGCACTTAGGTCCTCCGATAATACATCTGTATAATGGGGGACTTAAGTGCGTGCAGCAGGGTGTTCATGGAGCGCTTACGTTTATTCAGCCACTGAAACATTCAGTTTAATACCCCTTTAGGAGTACACAAGAAATGACGTTCATCTTTCGCATACGATCGTGGTCGTACCGCTCACTTTTTAGGGCATACCGCTTCAGCCTTAAATGGATGATAAATTTTATCCGTAATCTGGTCATGGCAGGGCAAGCAAAGTCCAACCCGCAAAATCCTCCCCAACTCGGCCTTGTTAAAGGGCCTCATAGAGGGCCGAAAACCCTTTTGGCGGGCAATGCCGTCAATTGTTACAAAGGCATCCAGGGGTGGTGTTTTGCCACTGGGGGTTTCTATGCCTTGCGTGGCAGGCGAGAAGCGCCACTCACCATTATCCAACCATACCGAACCCTGCCCCAGACCCAGGGATTTTGGCCTTGAATGGCAATCCTCACATTTTCGGGACGTGGCCTGGGTTGTATGCGGGTCGATGGCGGCCATGGTGAATGAATAAAAAGAGTCAGTCATCTTGCCTTTTTCGTCCTTCAAGGTGACTATATCCTGGCAGCCAGGCGTTACCGGCATCACCCGATTATCCCAAACCCCCAAGGCGGGTTGTTCATAGCGGATATATGAGCGGCCTTCCTGCCACCAGCCTGGTGTCTCCTTTAGAGTCAGCTTGTCGAGATGTTTCTCGCTCATATCCCGTTTTACATGGCAGCCGTAACATTGTGGTACCCAAGTAGAGTGGCAGGCCTGGCATGACAGCCTTTTGTGGCCGTCGTAATTGCAAACCCCAGGTAATGGTGGTTTAAGGGCATGCTTCTTCTCGGTTAATTTATCGGTTAGAAGCGGCAGAGGCTTGGAGTCCGGGTCGATATTTAACAGCTTGTTGCCTTTACGGGTTATGCCTGGCTTGCCCTTGGTATGACAGGTGGTGCAGGAAATTTCCAGCTGCTCCTCAAAATGGGCGTAACGTTTCCCGTCACCCATAATTTCCAGGCGGGTGTGACAATCAATACAGGCCATACCTTTTTGATAATGAATGTCGGCTGGTAATTCAAGAAAAAAGCGGTCACCGGGCAGACGATTAGGAGATAATTTGCCCTTGACGAATGGAGCGCCGGAACCTTCCGACTCATATATTCCGGTGTATGATATACCTATGCGGCCGCTGCGGTTGTGGCAGCGCACACAATTTTCTACCGGTACCTTTTTGGTGATCCAGGGATGTGATTTTTTTTGTTTGTCTGTTGGGAGGTTCGGGTTTTTTATATAATGGCAGGCCGAGCATCCGCCGCCCTTCTCACCAAAAAAACCCGGTAAATCGCCCTTCTGTTTCCAAAGATGACAGGTGGCGCAAAGTTTACGAAAATAATCCAGGGCCAGGGAGTTTTCGTGAGTGTCCATGAGTTGTTTAACGGAGTAGTCACCGTATTGGTCAGGGGCTTCGCCCCAGTAATAACGCAAGGTGGAGATTATGCCGCGATTGGTGGCCATCAGCGAGTTTTTGACCTCAGGCACCCGAATGGCGTGGCAGCCGTTTACCCCGCAAGTACGTTCCACTATTCGCAGATCACCGGGATTATGAATGATGCCCTTATGGGCCTTCTCTTTAGTGATGGCCAGAGGGTCGCCCAGGTGACAGGCGGAGCAGCCAATGACCTTGGCATCGTGGGCCGGATCCAATTGCTCATTGCTGTGGCAGCTCAGACACATCTCCACCTGACCGCTAACGGTTTGGTAGAGCTTGTCGGGCCGCTTGGTGGTATTTTCCCGTATAATCAGGAAGGCAATCAACAGAAGTAATATCAGGGCTGTAGTGCGGGAGGCGGTGGATTTCATTTATTACTCCTGGCGGTAATAATACTGGAATCACTGCCTAAATTATTAACCTTTATGGCGCAAAGACCAGCTTCTTTAAGCCAGCTCATTATTTTACTGCTTAGGTGGCAATGACCTTCGTAGGTATTAAGCATCATATTGAGATCGTATAACGCCCCTTTGGCGAGGGCTGGGACGGGCCGATCAGGGAAATAATCGTGGATCAGCAGTAAGCCGCCAGGCTTGAGTAGGCTGGCGGCTTTGATCATTAATTGCTTTGCCTCGTGAGGGTTATAAATATGCAGCATATTGGCCATGAGGATAGTGCCGAAATGTTCGAAAAATTCCGCCTTTCGAAAATCTCCGGATCTTTTTTCTATGCCCGTCCATTGGCTTTCTTGGGGGTATAGGACTGCTGCTGCTGTCAATACTTCGGCTATTTCAAGTAACACGGCACGTCCTCTTGGTACCCCCTTCAGCAGACAGCGGCTTAGGGAGGCGGCGCCGCCTCCAATGTCCAAAATTGGCATTTGCCAATCGGAGTTGGCAAAATTAGAAATTTCTATGGCCTTGCGGCGAGCCAGGGCGTCCAGGGCACGGACATAATACAATGTGCGGGTTGGATAATCGTCATCGGGGCTTAGTTTGTCAGGTAGTGGGCGGCTTGAAATTCGGGCGGCCAATTTCTGCCATGGTGTTTGTAAATAGCGACGATAGAGTAAGAAATCTCCCAAATATTCGGGGCTGTCTGGCGCTAAATAACGATGGGCCAAAGCTGTGAGTTGCCAGTCATTCGCAGACGATCGTGGTTGTACCGCTGCTGTTTGGCTGACGATCTTTAAAGACTCCAGGGCGGTGAGAAGTCGTTCAAGTTCAGCAGGTTTGCAGGAGGTCGAGTTCGCCAAGTCTCCAAGCGAAATCGGGCAGACCAGAATCGGGAAAATCTCCAGCTCCAGAGCGGCAAAAAGGGCCTCGGAATACCAGTAGGCTGTGGCTAGATCCTCCAGGTATTGCCCACCATCCATCGCATACGATCGTGGTCGTGCCGCATCTTTAGTGTCGGGAGGATTAAACATTTTCACGGTATCTCTGGGTGGTGGGATAACGTCGTCCGAAGCCAAAGGCCTTACTGGTAAGCCTGAGACCCATGGGAGCTTGTTTCCGTTTATGCTCATTAATTGTCAGGCGATGCACTACATCAATAACGATGTCTTCAGCGAAACCCATACCAACAATTTCGGCAATTGATTTATTATCTTCCAGATAGGCCGCAAGGATTGGGTCAAGAATCTCGTAAGGAGGCAAATCGTCATCGTCTTGCTGGTTAGGAGCCAGTTCTGCTGTGGGTGCTCGGCTGATTGTCCGGGCCGGGATGACTGTCCCGGTGGTGTTCAGGTAACGGCAGATGCCATAAACCAGCATCTTGGGGACGTCGGCGATTACTGCTAAACCACCGCTCATATCACCGTATAATGTACAATAACCCACGGCAAGTTCCGATTTATTGCCAGTGGACAAAAGCAGGTGGCCGAATTTATTGGCCAGGGCCATGAGTAGATTACCTCGAATTCGGGCCTGAATGTTTTGCTCTGTGGTATCGTGGGGTAAATCACCGAAGAGGGGGGATAATAGCTGTAACTCAGCCTCATAAAGGTCATTTATGGGGATAATCTCAAAACCAATACCGAGATTTGCGGTCAATTGCCGGGCGTCATCAATACTTTCCTGGGCGGTGAATGGCGAGGGCAGTGCCACTCCCAGGACGTTTTCTGGCCCCAAGGCCCGGCTGGCAATGGCGGCGGTGAGAGCGGAATCGATACCACCGCTCAGGCCCAAAACTGCCGACTTAAAGCCGCATTTTCGTACATAATCACGGGTGCCGGCGACCAGGGCCTCAAAGGCTGCTTCTGTATCATCTTCTGTGTGGTTTATTTCCTGTATCCTGCCATCGTTCTGCAATCGCACAGGATCGTGGTCGTACAGCTGGGATGTATCGACAATCCGCATATCCTCCTGGAAACGGTCAGCTCTAGCCTGCAAACGTCCCGTAGAGTCAAGGGCCAGACTCTGACCGTCAAAGAGCACTGAATCCTGCCCGCCGACCTGATTAATATATAATAAAGGCAGCACTGTTTTCTTGCACAGTTGCTGAAAAAAATTGAGCCGGGCGGTGAATTTGCCCAGACTGAAAGGGGAGGCTGCAATGTTGATTAATATGTCGGGGCGTCCGGCATGGTCATGCAGAAGTTCACTCACGGGATCAACGGCATAAGGATGGGACGATTCACCAGCCAAAAGATGGTAGGTATCGGCTTGATCTCGCAAGCCAGCGTAATTAAAGATATCTTCGCAAATGGTAATTCCCAATCTTAGTCCTTGCCAAGTGATGGAGGCACTCGCACGACCGGGTTCAAAATAACGTCTTTCATCAAAGACGTCGTAGGTGGGTAGCAGCCGTTTATGGGCCATCTGGTATTGGGTATCATTAAAAAGAACAGCGCTATTATGCAGAAGTTTGCCGCATGCCTCGTTTGAGTGTCTTGTGACCAGTCCGCATAGTACGGTAATCCCGGATATCTTACGACGCAAAGAGGCGACATGACGGCTCTGATCATCAATAAAAGTTGGTCGATTCAGGAGATCCTGGGGCGGGTAACCGCTCACCGCCAGTTCCGGAAAGATAATCAACTGGCAACCGGCCCTTTTTGCCTTGCCGATCCAGTGACACATGCGGGCGATATTCCCCGTAAAGTCACCAATAATGGGGTTAGTTTGGCTAAGAGCAATCTTCATGCTGATTATATAGCACATTTTTTTACCTTGACCAATATTCTTATCCATTCTAAAATCAGCTCATCAAGAGCTACTCGTAAAAATGCGCCCATTGTGCGCTCTTCCTTCTGGAGTATTGAATGCAGAAATATTTTGTTTTGGATACGAATGTCCTGTTGCACAACTCGGACGCTATAAATTCCTTTACCGATAATAATGTGATTCTGCCCATGACGGTTATTGAGGAACTTGATAATTTTAAATCCCATAGTGATGAACTGGGTCGCAACGCCAGGGGGGTGGTGCGGCAGCTTGACTCCTTGAGAACCAAGGGCAAACTTGGCGAAGGTGTTCACATGGAGAACGGCGGAACACTACAAATTATTACCCATGAGGGTCGGGCCGCTTTTGCGGGCCTGGATATGTCTGTTCCTGATAATCGTATCTTGTCGGTGGCCTATAATCTCCATAAAGAAGGTAAACGGGTTATCTTTGTCTCCAAAGATATCAATGCCAGGTTGAAGGCCGATGCCTTAGGCCTGGGGGTAATGGATTTTGAGAAGCAGAAGGTTAATTTTGATGAGCTCTTCACTGGTAGTCGTCTCGTAAGTGTTCCCGCTCAGGTTGTTGACGAGTTTTACAAAAAGAAGGAAGCTGATTCGCAGGGCATGGAATTACGGCCCAATGAGTTTGTTTTATTAGTTGATGAAGGTAATGAAAAGCATACAGCCCTTACCAGGGAGACTAAAGACGGTCATCTTGTACCGCTGAATTCGCAATTTGATTCGGTTTGGCATTTAAAAGCCCGCAGCAAAGAACAGCGCATGGCTCTTGAATTATTGATGGATCCGGAGGTGCAGCTGGTAACTTTGGTTGGCCAGGCTGGCACAGGCAAAACCTTGCTGGCTGTGGCTGCTGGTCTTGAATCGGTGTTGAAATATCATCGTTATGATCGGGTGTTGGTTTCTCGTCCTATTGTCCCCATGGGGAAGGATATTGGTTATCTGCCCGGCAGTAAAGATGAAAAACTGTCAAATTGGATGCAGCCAATTTTTGATAACCTGACTTATCTACTCCGGCAGGGCATTGGCAAGGACGATCAGGGAGACAATGAGAGCTCGGTTAAGACCAAAATAGATAAAATGATTCGGGATAACACCTTGGAACTGGAGGCCCTGACTTATATTCGCGGCCGCTCTATTCCACGCCAATATGTAATTATTGATGAGGCTCAGAATCTTACCCCACACGAGGTAAAGACGATTATCAGCCGGGCGGGTGAGGGCACCAAGATGGTGTTGACTGGTGATCCCTGCCAGATTGACAACCCGTATCTGGATTCAAGCAGCAATGGGCTTACCTATACCGTTGAGAGATTAAAAGATCAGAAAATGCACGGTCATGTTACCCTTAAAAAGAGTGAACGTAGTCCGCTCGCCGCCGCCGCCGCAGAATTTTTATAAGAAGCGTAACTGCGCAGGAATACTCCATCAGGATTTTGCTTACCCGTGGCAAAGCTGAGCGGATAACCTAAATCATAGATACTGACACCCCACAAGGGGGTATAAGTGCCTTATGAATTCTTTTCAAGAAACAGGTAAGCGAAGCGTAGACTCCGAGAAAACAATCTGTAAGTTACCAACATTGACATCACCAAAATAATATTTATACCGAATTCCCCAAATAGGAGATAAACCTTGGACTTTGAACCAAAATGGATAGCATGGGAAATCACCAGACGCTGTAATCTGCACTGTGTACATTGCCGATCATCTTCTGAATTAGAGGCTCAGGGCCATCCTGATTTTTCCTTTGATGAGGCAAAAAGGGTTTTAGACGATATTTCGTCATATGCCTCTCCCGTCGTTGTTCTGTCGGGCGGCGAGCCATTGTTACGTCCGGACGTTTTTGATATTGCCAAATATGGCGGGGCAAAGGGGCTACGAATGTGCATGGCCACCAATGGCA
>CAYTNB010000153.1:0-6578 GCA_964439085.1 uncultured Desulfobulbia bacterium
GCATTAGCACAAGGTTCACCGTCTTAAAACCAAAAAGAAATCCCTTTTTCTTCATCCTTTACCCCTCCGCATTTCTTAGGCTGATTGCCGTCAATCTAATTTGACCTGAGCGAGGAATGAAAACCTTCTCCGCTACAAGTCATTTAGTTGTATAGAAAGTTATACAACTGTTTATTTCAACCCTTTAGATCAAGAATAGTGCCAAGACGATAAAGTGTATTGTCTTATTTTAATGAAATATACTTTATTTCTTTAATCTCAGTATGTTATATGCCACAGAAAGTCTGCTATGAAAATATTTTGTATGCGACAACGTCGTACATGAGGACACTACATTGTGTTACTATGCATCATAATTGATGCATAGTAACATTTGTGATGCATCAATGAATCATTTGGTTTGGAAGTCAATCTAGGTGGGAGGTCGCTGGATTTGAATGGAAATTTTATTGCTGGATTTATAAAGGTGGAACAGAGTATCGGGATTGAAAATATTTGGTATAAACTTGAATTTACGAGTGAAATTACGAATAGTAAATTTGTGAGTTAAAGATAAAAATAGTGCCGCATTTATGGTGCACTATTTTGAGTTGTTTCGTTACGAAATGTGCTCGATTTTAAACCATGTTTTTTCAACAGCCGCTGGAAAGATTGACGGCCTAAACCGCTTACCTTGGCTGCGGCTGTTACATTACCCTGATTATTCATCAAAACTTGTGAAAGATAATTTTTTGAAAAGGTGCTTAACAACACTTCTTTGGCTGTATTATAGTCCAATTTATTTAGATTTTTGCGAAAGGTATTGTCTTTTTTTGCCCCTTCATCATATTGCAGATCGCTTGGTTGAATAATTGGACCATTTGATAATAAAACAGCTCTATTGAGGCAGTTTTGCAATTCTCTAACGTTGCCAGGCCAGCGGTGTTGCATGAGATGTTTTATTGACTCAGGGCTCAATTCTAGATTCTGGCGTTTATACTCTTTTGCAAAGGTATTTAGGAAATGCTTGGCGAGGATTGGAATGTCCTCTAATCTTTCACGTAGAGACGGCATGGTTATGGTGAATACATTTAGGCGATAGAATAAATCTTCCCTGAATGTTCCGCGACTGATTTTTTCCTCAAGATTCTGGTGGGTAGATGATATTATTCGCACATTAACCTTAATGCTTTTGTTCTGTCCCAGGGGCTGGATTGTTTTCTCTTGCAGAACGCGAAGTAGTTTTATTTGTAGGGAGATGGGCATGTCACCAATTTCGTCAAGCATAATTGTAGAGTTATTGGCGGCGGTGAAGAGACCAGCCTTTTCCTGATTAGCACCGGTAAAGGCACCTTTCGCATATCCGAATAATTCACTCTCCAAGATTTGTTCAGGCAGGGCAGGACAGTTGACCGTTACCATGTCTTTTTGCGAGCGATTACTTAATAGATGAATGGTTTTGGCTGCCAATTCTTTGCCGGTGCCAGATTCTCCTCTGATTAAGACGGTGGCATCTGTTTTGGCTATTTTCTTGATCAAAGAAAAAATTTCATATAGGCGCAGCGATCGTCCGACAAATCCGTAAAAAGGGGGTTGGCCGATAACCTTACTGTGTAACAGCCGGTTTTCCCTGAGCAGGATGGCACGCTCAAGGGTTCTTTGGACAGATCTGATGACCAGATCATTGTCAACCGGTTTTTCAAAGAAATCATAGGCGCCTTCCTTAAGAGCACTGACGGCTAAGTCAATTGAGGCATGGCCGGTCATCATGATAATCGCCAAGTCTGGGTTATACTCCTTGCTCAGGCGTAAAAGGTTCAAGCCATCCATGCCGGTCATTATCAGATCGGTCAGGATTACATCTGGATGCCAGGCTTTAAGGATTTCTAGTGCTTCTTCGGCAGATTTGGCTAATTTAATCTGGCAGTTGCACTTGCGAATCAAGACTTTTTGCAACATTATGCACATGTCTTTTTCATCATCAACGATGAGCAATCTTGGCAGAAATTCAGTGCTTGAGTCTATAGAAAAGGCATCATCTATGGTTGTAGTGTTTAGTTTTTGGTCAGACATTAACCCGTGTCAAGATTGAAAAATAACTAGAATTTGTAAATTTAAAAGGATATGATTCCTTTCCTGGGTTCTATTTCCATAATAGTTTAGCGTGGTGTACACAGAGGGCCTTAATGGGGACAAGTGCCTTAAAAACAATGCGCAACATATTAATAATACAGGAATTTCCGGCATTTATTGTTGTTTCGGGTACCAAAAAAATTATAAGGCACTAACGTATACGATCATAGTCGTACCGCTATTACTCTAAAATTACTACCACAAACAATATACATGGGCAAGACCAATATTTATATTAATTCCGGTCTGTTAAATGCTGCGTTGTTTCGGCGTCTGTTACGCTTGGTGCCGTTAATCATGGCGTTGATAATACTTTTGCCGACTGTTGCTTTGGCGACCCAGATTCACGGGCATCCAGAAGGGCTTTATGCTCATATGATGGCCCACATCTTCTTTGCCTTCTCTCTTGCCTTTTTACTATATATTCTATATCGTCGACCACTTAGTTCCGGCAAGGGATGGCGGTACCTGAAGTTATCACTTTTGTTTTTTCTCCTCTGGAATATCGATACATTTATAGTTCATTGGCTTTTGTTACGTTTCCCCCAAGATGCGATTATAACAGGCAAGACCTTTTGGCTTGACCGCTTTAGCGAACCTATGACTATGGGGAAATGGATTTTTTATTGGGGGCGCATGGACCATCTTCTTTGTGTGCCGGCCATGGGTTTATTGGTCTTAGGTCTTAAGGCGTTCTTAATTGAAGCTGAGCAGAAGCACCGTCAACAAAATAATGAGGAAGGTCTATGAGTCTAGGCGTTTCTATGCTGCCGGTCTATTTAGTAGACCTTCTTGGCGCTATTTGTATGATTTTTTTGTCGACTCTGGCATTTAATTATGCCTTGCGTTTAACCAGGTTGGAGCCTAAAAACGTTCTCTGGTCATATCTTTTTTGGCTTTGCATGACTCTGGTTGCCTTTTCCCTCTCTCGCAGCATTGGCCATGTCTTGCATTTTGTCTGGTCTGGCCAACCGCATTTATTAGTGGATCTGACGGCTTTTAGCGGCGGCTTTAACAGCCTTGCTTTTGTGGCGGCCGGGATGCTTACCTTGTATTACAATACCATGCATGCCGTGATTGAAAAGGTCGCTCTGGATGCCGAGGAACTGAACAGCTTAAATGAAAACTTGCTTGCGGCCCAGGAATCCTTGCATATATTTAATCATACCCTTGAAGTCAGAGTGGCAGAAAGAACGAAGCAACTAGCGATTTCTGAGCAAAAATTCCGGCATCTTTTTGAAGGCACTAAAGATCTGATATTCTTTTGTGATGATCAAGGGAATATCTCTGACATCAATGACAGCGGTGTCGAGCTCCTGGGGCATAAGGATAAGGATGAGGTGGTTGGGCACCCTTTGGCCATTTTTTTTGTCGAACAAAAAAGATGGGGTCAATATTGTCATAGCCTGACTACTAATGGCCATGTCAAGGATTTTGAGATTGAATTACATCGGAAAGATGGTTCGCCGTTGCATCTCATACTCACCGCCTCGGCTATCCGTAACAACAAGGGTGATGTGCAGGGTTGTGAGGGAATTGCCAAGGATCTTACTCGATTTAAAGAGGTTGCCTCTCAGCTTCTCCTCTCGGAAAAAATGGCCTCAGTGGGGCAATTAGCCGCTGGTGTAGCCCATGAAATTAATACGCCGCTTGGCATCATTTTAGGATATAGTCAGCTGCTGGCTGAAGATTTACATAGTCAGCCTGATATCCTGGAAAATCTAAAGATTGTCGAAAAACAGACCAAAGCCTGTAAACGTATTGTCTCCGACTTACTGAAATTCTCTCGTAATTCAGCGGATGTTCCAGACCTGCAGGAAAGTGATGTAAACCGATGTGTAGCGGATGTCCTGACTATCATGGAGCATTCTTTGAAAATGGATAAGATTAAAATCCACCACTTTTTGACTGATTTGCCGAAGATTAAGGTAGATCGTGGTAAATTGCGGCAGGTTTTTGTTAATTTAATCAATAACGCCCATGATGCTATTGTTAGTGAAGGTGTTGTTGGAATATGGACCAAATTTGACGAGGAATCGTACGCAGTTGAGATTATTATTGCTGACACCGGCTTAGGGATTTCATCGAAAATAATTGGTCAGATATTTGATCCATTTTTTACCACCAAGGGAGTTGGAAAAGGAACTGGAATGGGGCTATCTGTCTCCTTCGGGATCATTAAGGAGTTGGGAGGAAACCTGGAGGCTCAGTCCCCCCCAGCGAGGATGGAGCTAGCAGAAGCTGGGATGAATACCTCTTTTCACATCAAATTACCAGTCGGCGATAACGGCACAATATGAATGATAATCAGTCCATGAACTCACTTGTTAGATTTACCAGAGGGTTTTTGTATCCCTTTAATTCCTTTACTTTTATCCGTCGGAATACCAGTTTGTATAAATTTGTTATTCTGCCATTCCTGATTAACCTCTTAAGCTTTGTCCTGGTGATTTATTTTGGCTTCAACTATTTTCAGGAAATGGTTATGTCACGCCTGCCACAGGGCGATGCCTGGTATTGGCTTATCTTAAATTACTTTGTTATTGTTGCCGCTGTGCTAGTCATTCTGGTGCTGGTTTTTTTTACCTTTGCGGTTGTTGGCAGCCTTATATCCTCGCCCTTTAATGACGTATTGTCTGAACGGACAGAAAAATTATTGACTGGCACGAAAAATGATGACCCCTTTTCCTGGAAGATATTCTGGCGGGATACTGTGCGAACCTTGATCAGTGAAGGGAAAAAAATTGCGGTATTTGTGGCTGGCATGCTGCTCTTATTGCTTTTGCATCTGCTGCCTATCTTGGGGACGGCCCTCTATCCAGTTTTGTCCATGGCCTGGACGGCTTTATTTTTGGTGCTGGAATATAACGGCTACGTGTTTACCCGTAAGCACTTGACATTTAGAGATCAGCATCGGATTGTTTTTCGACATGCCGCTTCGATGAGCGGTTTTGGAGTGGGAGTGTTTTGTGTGCTGGCCATACCCTTTTTACAGTTTCTCTGTATTCCTCTGGGGGTAGTGGGGGCGGTGCGTCTCTTATATGATGTGGGAGAGCTTTCAGAAACTGTGACTCGTAAATGATGATGGCGTCGTAAAAAGTTTGATTTACTGCGTTGTAGCAAATCAAACTTTTTACGACGCACGCCATCAAAGTTTGACCTTATTCTTCTCGTCCAGTCTTTTTTGCATCATTATTTTGTCTTCTTGTAACTGCTCGTAGAGTTTCCTTGCATTTTCTTCGGCGTCACCCTGTTTGGCTTTTATAGCCTCGGAACGCTGCCTGATTTTCTTATTTTTGATCTTCAGATCATTGGTGCCAAATAACGATGAGGCGAGGTATAGATACGAGAATTTCAAAAGAGCAATGTCATCCTCTTTGATTTCGTTTAAGGTATCCTGATCAACTTCGTATGTTTTCAAAAAGGAGCTATTAAAGAGAAAACTTCGGAACTTTTCCAGATTTGTGGTGGCCATAAAAAACATCTTCTGGGCTTGCTCACTTAGGGTGGCTTGGTGACCAAATGACTTGCGGCGCATGACCAGTTCCATCCAACCCTTGTTTAGTTCGTCACGCTCGTCCAATTCCTGGTCAGCCCGCCATTCTCGCACGGTCCAAACCTTATCTTCCAGATGTCCCTTGCAGTAATCTTCCTTAACCATAAAGAAGAATTTCTCATTTTCCTGGTTTTCCTTACTTCCTTCGTGAAAATCAGCCATACCGACAGGGTAGTAACGACATGCGGAAGGACGGTCGGTGTAGACCAGACAGCCTTTTTCTGTAACGAAGGGACAGCGGCCCTCTTTAGTAAGGTGTATTTGTACTCCAGGCATATCGGTTTTTTGGATAAATGTGGGCTTGGTGTAACGCAGAAGAAATTCATCAGCATCAATGCCTATTCTTTTGCGCAGACAAAGGATGTCCAAAGGAGTCAGGATGATGTCAATATGACCACAACATTCGGTAAAACAGGAAACGCCCGGATGACAACGAAATTGAATTTTGCTGTCTAGGGTTAGCTTTTTTGGTAATATGTTACTTGGGTTTTTTTCTTGACTAGAGAAGTTTGTGGTATTATCTGCTTTTTTATCCGTCATTATATATCCTTGTAATATTTTAGTATTGAAAATTGGCCAAACAATAATCATCACACATAATGGTGTCAAATATATTATTGACCGTATTAATTAAGAATCTAAAGTTTCACGTAAATTTATCATGCTGCAATACGCAAGAGCGTACGCACAAGAGAATTAAAGGCTGATTTTCGAGGTATCGGGAAAAGTATACCGAAATTATTGTCCAAAACTACCTCTGCAATCAGTCTCCGAACATCCGAAAAAGCAAAATGCTTTCGGCCTTTGACAAAATGTCGTCGGGTTGGAATATGTTCAAGCCGACTTGCATAAATCCAGGAAACCGCACTGGCCATCATGCAAAAATGCAGATGATTTGTCACCGCAAACG
>CAYTNB010000154.1:0-6572 GCA_964439085.1 uncultured Desulfobulbia bacterium
CGCTTAGCTACTTAGCCATCCCGAGACTTTTTACGAGACCATCATTTATACATAACCCAAAAAACAATTAGTTAGTACCTTACATATTATTTTCTCGGAGTCTGCGCTTACCTGTTTTTTAGAAAAGAATTTATAAGGTACTTTTATACCACCTCGTGGGGTGTTAGGGAGTTATAACATGGAAGATTGGACGATAATGCTCCGGGACAAAGTGATTAAACATTTTTCTCTTAGTGAAGGTGAAGTAGTTTCAATTGGAAGAGGTCAAGATTGTAATATTACTATTGATAATACTGCAATTTCACGCCAGCATGTCTCTCTTGCCTTAAATGGTGGAATATTTTTGGTCTCAGATTTGGGCAGTACCAATGGCACCTTTGTAAATGGTAAAAGAGTTTCCCAAGATGAGCCCGTTTCAGAGAACGACAATATTGAATTTGGTAAATTTACCCTGAGTATAAGTCAGGAAGACGAAAATAATAAAGTCGCTTCATCGGTATCTGCCGATACACTGGACATGGATGATGAAACTGTATTTGTCAGTAAAAAACGTGTGCCAACATCGCCCATAAAACGGTTTAAGCCCAGAAACGCGGGGCCGCACCTAAAGGTATTGCAAGGCAATGGCTCTCCAACGGAACTCGCTTTGGAGGGAAGAAACAGCATAAAGATCGGTAAAGATAGTTCCTGTGATCTAATCTTAAGCGGCTGGCTTATTGCCCAGGCTCAATGCTATATAATCAAGAGGGATAAAGGATATTATGTTGTACCGCAAAAATCCTGGGCCGGTACTTTTATTAATGACACTAAAATAAGCAGCGAGCACATACTGCGCGCCGGTGACATAATAAAAATCAGGCGATTAATTATTAGGTTTGAATGAAATATTATTTGATAAAGGTGAATACTCGGTTACGCAAAGATTACGACACCGAGCGCCTAACGCCGAACGTTCAACATCCAGGTAGACGAAAACACTTTGTGAGAATTTTTAACATTGAATAGATGGCGCAAAGCGATTTCCTAAATTCGATGTTCATTTTTGAAGGGTGTATAACTCCCCCAATTACTTAGTTGCATCATTTTATGCTCTCCAATATACTTAACAAATTCAAATCCCCCCCCAAGGCAACTTCTCAGCCATCCCAGGCGTCTTTAGAGGTAAAGGGAAAAAAAACTCTGCCAATTCTACCCGAATGGCGGCCCGGCGACATCCTTTTGGATCGTTATCAGGTGGAAAAGGTGTTTAGTGGCGCTATGGGCAGGGTTTATATTGCCGAGCACCTGGGCTGGAAGATTAAAGTGGCTATTAAGGCGCCAAGACCGGAAGTGCTGGCTGACACAGAAGGTGCGAAACGTGTTCTGAATGAGGCTGATAGCTGGGTAAGAATGGGGATGCACCCGAATGTCGCAACGTGTTTTTATGCCCTGAAAATAGGTGTGGTTCCCTATTTGTTTATCGAATATGTGGATGGCGGAAATTTAAGCGATTGGATTACAAAAGGCCGTTGTCGTGATGTTAGAACCGTACTTTCAATGGCCGTGCAATTCTGTCACGGAATGGAGTTCACCCATTCCAAAGGTATCATTCACCGTGATATTAAACCCCAAAATATCTTACTTACCAAGAACGCCCTCCTGAAAATTACCGATTTTGGCATTATTCAAAACAATAATAGCTCAGAAAGCGGCCACGGGAGTCTGCCGCTAAAGTCTGGTAAAGATGGCACCGTTGGTTTTCGGGGAACTCCTGGTTACGCCTCACCTGAACAATTTCGTGATTCTCACGCAGTTGATAAACGCACCGACATCTATTCATTCGGTATTTGCCTTTGGCTCATGTTATGCGGCAAAAAGCCCTACGCCAATAATGCGATAAAAGAAGATCCCAACCCGGCTAGCAGCATGAACAAAACCAGGTTTCCGGATATTCTTATAAGTATTCTAAAAAAAACGGTGGCCTTTGATCCCGGTCACCGCTATTCAGACTTTAAAAGCTTGCGCCACGACCTAAACCAGGTCTATATCGAGTTGTTTAAAATTTCCTGTCCATATATGGAAATAAATTTTAGTGACTTTCAGGCTGAAAATCTGAACAACAGAGCGGTATCCTGTCTGGAACTTAACCGTACTGAAGAAGGAGCGGTGCTGCTAAACAAGGCCCTGGACAATAACGACGTTTTGCCGGAGGCCATTTATAATTTTTTTCTCCTGCGGTGGCATAATGGTCGTGTCAAACCCGAGTATCTACTCCGGCAGCTTGACGCCACCAAACGACGTCTGCCAAAATCAATTATCCTCGAGGCCTTAACTCAGGCGATAAAATGTGAAATATTAGGAAGGGCGTGGGAAGATGGCGAAGTAGATGCCAACACCCCCCGCCAAAAAGCCAAAATTTTCTACCCAGAATACATGCTCTGCCTCCCTAAAAATTCATTAGAGGTCTTTAGGTCCGGGCAAGCCCGTCAGGCCACCCAGGATAATCTTAAATATCTTTTAAAACAAAAACGTTATGCGGCCTGCTATGGCGTCCTGATTAAGTCTTGGCAGAGTATCGAATTCCGCAAAGACAAAGTTTATATAGATATCTATGAAAAATTATACCCCATCAGCGACCATGGCGAGATAAAGGGCGTTATCAGAATAGCCACTATTCCAGCCGGGGATACTACCTCCAATTCAATGACCTACCTGCCTGGCCCCAGAAAGATTTTATCCTTAAGTAAATCCGGGCGAGTTGCTCTGCGCCCCTATGGTCGACAAAAAAAAATAAGCGCTCTTGGCAAATTTCAGGGAATAACGGCCATGGTTCTTAGCGAGGATGGGACACTGCTTGCCTTGGGCGGGTCAGATCAAATCAGCATAATTTCGATAATTACCGGGGGGGCGACAAAATCTATAAATATAAAAGGTTCCGTTACTGCTCTGGCTCTAAGCGCCGATAATCGCTATTTAAGTGTTGGCAATGAACAAGGAATTATTAGCACCTTTCTTATTTCAAAAGGTCGTGAAATATCAGCTCAGGATACTAAAGCTGGGCCAATTCGCTCCGTTATTTATTTCAACAAGGACCTTGATTTTGTAACAGGTAGTGAAGACGGTTCTCTTCGTTTCTGGAATGCGGGTGGCAAAGAATGTGTGAGAATTGTCGAAGCCCACGCTATGCCTGTAAATAGCCTTTCTCCAGACCGCAATGGCGTTTTTTTCATATCCGCCTCCGCCGATCGCCAACTCAAGATATGGGATAGACAGACTGGCGCCTGTCTCACATCAATCGAAGCACATGAAGATCAAATAAACACGGCGATAAATCTGCCGGATAATAAGCATATTGTCAGCGCCAGTGATGACGACATTATAAAGATCTGGCGAGTCAAGGACGGCTGCTGTCAATATATTTTAGATGGGCGCGGGGATGGAATTCAGACTCTGGCCCTTGGTCCAAAACCATATATTTTTCTTGCTGGCAGAAATGACGGCGCAATCGTAGTATGGATGGCAATCTATGAACTGGCTTTTGATTAAAAAATTCTTTTGTCCTTGGCTGTCTCCCGAACCACAATTGTTTGGTCGTACGGATACCGGGCGCATACGCCCCCAAAATGAAGACAGTTTTGCTATTTTACCTAACCTCCGGTTGATGATGGTAGCTGATGGCATGGGTGGTCATAACGCTGGTGAGGTAGCCAGTAATAAGGCTATTGAATCAATGATTGGCCTGTTAGACGACCATGCCTTGCGCCGGGCCAGTGGCAATGAAATGGAAATTCAGCATCTCCTAATTAACGCCCTGCATCAAACCAATAATAGAATTATGGACTTGGCGGGCAGCGACAAAAAACTTTCCGGCATGGGATGTACTTTTATTATTGGCCTTATCGACAATAAACATATATATACCTGTCATGTAGGTGATGTCCGAGGTTATCTAAATAATAATGATGGCTGGCAGCAAATCACCAACGATCACACCTATGCCGCAGATTTTGAGAAGACAATGGCCGTTACTATGGGCAAGGACGATAATATAAAGATTCCGGCTCGTAATATCGTCAGCCGAGCGGTGGGCTTTCCTTTTAAGGAAGACCCTGAATGCCATTGTCTGCCAGTAAAGACTGGCGACCGCTTACTATTATGCTCAGATGGCCTCTGGTCAATGATGGCTGATTTACGCCTGCATGAGATTATTGCCCAGTCCACAACTCCGGAGGAGGCTTGCGACCTCTGTATCAGTGAGGCTAATGCTGGCGGCGGTCGAGACAATATCACTGCTGCTGTAAGCTTTATATAAATATTTAAACCACCAAATAACTAATTGTGCTTTCACCACTGCAACTCGTAAAAAGAACTCCTCTCTCTAATTGTGGGCAATGTGGTCATCCGACCTGTCTGGCTTTTGCCGCCGCCGTGTTGAAAATTGGCCAAGATCCAACGTCCTGCCCATTTATTAATTTGGCTGGACTCGACCACAACGACTTAAAAAAGGCCTCAGACAATATTCAGCAAGAACAAAAAGATCTTGAGTTCATAACTTTTTTAAAGAGCAAGATTGCCGCTTGTGATTTTGCAAAGTCGGCAGGCAAGTTAGGCGCCAATTATACCGAAGCACCACTCCCGGCCCTTGCACTCAGTTATTTAGGCCAGGATGTTGTCATAACTAAAAAAGATATTATCATTAACGGCAAGGAGCCTGAGGATCAGCGTGATACAATTCTATTGTATAATTATGTTAGCTCAGGTGGTGGCCGCAATTTAGGTGGTGATTGGCTGGGGCTGGAAAGCCTGCCAAATTCAATTTCTAAAATAAAGACTCTCGCCACCTATTGCGAGGATCGCCTCGCCCGCATTTTCAGCCAATGTCGGCCAGAAAAATTTAACACCGTCATAAAACAATTAAATGGCTTTGCTGCGCCGGAAAACACGGCCTCCCTGTCTGCTGTTATTCCAGTTTTGCCAATATTACCTCAATATGTATTATTCTGGGAGAGCGAGCAAGAAGACAATTTCCCCGCCAAAGCCAAGGTATTATTTGATAAAGATGTCATGGAAGTTTTGGATTTGGAGTCACTGGTTTTTTCTGCCGAGCGATTGGCCGATCGACTGGAAATATTGTGGCAAGAAAAATAACCTATGTCCTCAAAAACTACTAACATCCCACTGGCCGAACGTATGCGGCCTGGCAGTATCGAAAATTTTGTCGGCCAAAGACATTTATTGGCTAAAGACAAAATACTCTGGCAGCTTATAAAAAAGGAATACCTGCCGTCGTTGTTGCTGTGGGGGCCGCCAGGTGTTGGTAAAACTACTCTAGCCCGTATTCTGGCTCAAATCACCGAGGCCAATTTTGTCTTCTTTTCGGCGGTTTTATCCGGTGTAAAGGATGTTAGAAAAATAGTTGCTGAAAGTACCAAATTAAAAGAAGAAGAGGGCCGCCATACCATCCTTTTTGTCGATGAGATTCACCGTTTCAACAAGTCGCAGCAGGACGGTTTTCTGCCCCATGTCGAAACCGGTCTTTTAACCCTTATTGGCGCTACCACCGAGAACCCCTCTTTTCATGTCATCGCCCCCCTCTTGTCACGCTGCCAGGTTTTAGTACTGGAATCTTTAGATGATGAAGATTTGTGTCAAATTATAGATAGGGCTTTGGGGGATAAAGAAGTTGGCCTTGGCCAAAAAAAATTAGAAATTACGCCTGACGCCAAAGAGCACCTTGTAAAAATGGCTGATGGTGATGCCAGAAACATTCTAAATATTCTGGAAATTACTGCGGCGATGGCTGAGTGCGGAGATAATGGTCAGGTTATTTCCTTAATTGTGGTGGAAGAGGCCTGCCAACGACGGAGCTTGCGGTATGACAAAAATGGTGATGAGCATTATAACCTTATTTCAGCCCTCCACAAAAGCCTGCGTGACTCAGACCCGGATGGCTCACTTTATTGGCTTACCCGAATGCTTGTAGCAGGAGAAGACCCTCTGTATGTTACCCGTCGCCTGATTCGCTTTGCCTCAGAGGATATTGGCAACGCAGATCCACAGGCCTTATCACTGGCGATTAACGCCAGGGAGACCTATCATCTTCTTGGCTCTCCAGAGGGGGAACTGGCCCTGGCCCAATTGGTAATATATCTGGCCACGGCCCCCAAAAGCAATGCGGTTTACATGGCCTATAAAAAGGTACAGGATGACATAAAAAACACAGGCAGTCTGCCGGTACCCATGCATATTAGAAATGCGCCAACCAGGCTCATGAAAGATCTAGGCTACGGGAAGGGTTATAAATATGCCCATGACCAGCCCAATGCCTTGGTCTCGCAAAACCACCTGCCAGCCAAGCTGGCAGGAAAACGCTATTACGAACCAACTAATCGGGGTCACGAGGCCCTTATTAAAGATCGGCTTGACAAATGGCGCAAGATACTAGCTAAAGCATCGGCGTAAATCGTCATAATCGTGTAGGATGTGTTGAGGCATCTGACTGCTTCATAAACCTTAAATTGTCGCATATTATTGTTTCGGTGTTTAAATAGTTAATTTAAAATACCGTTATTTCATATCATTAAAAAAGCAAC
>CAYTNB010000155.1:0-6505 GCA_964439085.1 uncultured Desulfobulbia bacterium
ATCTAAAAAGATAGTTCCTCCATCAGCTAATTCAAAATGCCCTATTCTATCACTAATAGCACTTGTGAATGATCCTTTTATATGTCCAAATAATTCACTTTCAACTAATGATTCGGCAATAGCGCCACAATTAACTTTTATTAAAGGACGAGCTTTTCGTGGACTTAAATCATGAATTGCCCGAGCTATGGCCTCTTTGCCCGTTCCGGATTCCCCCTGAATGAGGATATTGGCGTGAGTTGGAGATATGCGCTTGATTAGGTCGAATATCTTGAGCATGGCAGGGCTTTCGCCGATAATGTCCTGGAATGATTCTGCGCTCTGGGGCTTGGTTGATTCTCTGGTGCCGATGAGAGCAGAATGGATTATCTGCTTAACTTCATCGACATTGAAGGGTTTGGTGATGTAATCGTACGCACCTCCCTTCATGGCTAGGACAGCATCTTCCGGTGAGGCATAGGCCGTGATGAGGATAACCGGAATGGTTATCCCCTTGCTTCGTATTTGTTCCAGGAAATCAAGGCCACTTAACCCCGGCATCTTAATATCAGAGATGATTAGGTCGAATTTGTCTTCTTCCAGGGCATCCAGGGCCGTATCGACGTTGGGCGCAACTGTTGCGCCATAGCCTTCCTTCTCAAGGAGGATCTTGAGAAATTCCCGCATGCTCAGTTCATCGTCAATTACTAATATTTTAGACATGGATATAAAATTTTTAATTAACTACAGAATCACACAAAAAAAAACCAAAGAAAATATTAGCCCCAGTCACAGGGTGCAAAACCGACTTTTTTAGGGGGGAGGCACTGAATAGACTGGGTTGTTAAAAAAAAATAGTTTTTATTTTTGTCTGTTTTTGTATCTGCAGCTAAATAAGGCAGTTATTTAACCGTATATTTAAAAGTAAATGTTCTCTTTTTGTCGTCAGAGAGCTTGGTGCCGACAACAAAGGTATATGTCCCTTTGTCGTTAATGGCTATGTCGGTTCCAAAGGCGTCGCTCATGGACATCAGCTTTATTGGTTTGTCGGTATGGCCATTGGGACGGATAATTTTTAAAGCCACAGTTCCCTCTCTCATCTTTTCCCTTGATACCCGATCGGTTAACATAATCATAAAATGATGGGTGGTGTCCATGCCCATTTTACTCATGGCATCTTTAATGTCCTTCAAATGAACCATGGCGCTCACTCCATCACTAACGGCGGATGGCAGCATAATTTGATCGCCTGATTTCATATCCATACTGCCCGTGTTCATACCTGCATAGGCGGTGACAGTCGTTATGGACATTAATAGCGCCGCCAAAATGCTTAATGTTTTACGTTTCATAGAATGCTCCTTAATGTTTGTTTTTAGCCGTATTCGCATACGATCATGGTCGTTATCGCCAGACTCAAAGGGGTGGCTGAAGAGAAACATTTTGTGGGGTATTTTTGAGAGCGAGGCCATACATATGGTATGCCGAGCGAACAAAAATGGTCCACGACGCGGTAGATCGGACTTTTTACGATGCCATCACTATTCCTCAATTAAAACCCGCAGGGTGGGACTTAAACTCTTGACCAGGCTGCGTTGACGCCAAATAAAATATATCACCGGGAAGACCATAAGTTCCATGATGCCGGAGGTTATTACCCCGCCGATCATAGGGGCGGCGATCCGTTTCATCACATCTGCTCCTGCCCCATGACTCCACATTATGGGTAAGAGACCAGCGATAATAACGGCGATGGTCATAACTTTGGGCCGAATCCTCTTTACTGCTCCATGGTGGATAGCCTGTACCAGATCGCCTCTGGTGGTCATACGGTTGTTGTCCTGCCATAGTTTATAGGCCAGATCAAGATAGAGCAACATTATCACCCCGGTTTCAGCCGATATTCCTGCCAGGGCGATTACCCCAACCCAAACGGCCACCGAGGTATTGTAACCCAGAAAGTAAAGATACCAGAAGCATCCGACCAAAGAAAGGGGCAGGGCAATAAAAATTATGCTGGTTTTGACTAGTGATTTGGTGCTTAAGTATATGATGATAAAGATGAGCAGTAGTGTAAAAGGTACAACCAATATCAATCGGCTGCGGGCGGCTTGCATATACTCAAACTGGCCGCTCCAGACCAGGGAATAACCGGTGGGCATTTTTATTTTGTCCTGGATAATTTTTCTGGCATTTTTTACGTAAGTCCCTACATCAATTCCCTTGATGTCAACATAAACCCAGGCGGTGCGGCGGGCATTTTCACTCTTAATCCCTGGCGGACCTTTTTTGATGACGATTTTGGCAACCTGAGATATGGGAATGTGTTTGCCGGAGGGAAGGGGCACCAATACCCGCCGTAATTGTTGCAAATTGTTTCTGAAGTCACGCTGATAACGTATATTTACCGGATAGCGCTCCAGGCCCTCAACTGTGTGGGTGACATTCATGCCGCCAATGGCTGTCTGAATAATGTCCTGTACATCGCCTACGGTCAGTCCATAACGGGCGATGGCCCGTCGGTCTATTTCAAAGTCCAGGTAATTGCCACCCACTACCCGTTCAGAGTAAACGCTTAACGTGCCGGGGATATCGCGCATCACAGCCTCTACATTCTGGCCGATTTTATTCAATACTCCTAGGTCGTTACCCATTATTTTAATTCCCACCGGGGTTTTGATACCGGTGGACAGCATGTCTATTCTGGTCTTTATGGGCATAGTCCAGGCGTTGGTGAGGCCTGGAAACTGAATGGCATTGTTTAATCTTTCCGTCAACTTCTCAATGGTGTCCGGTACAGCATCTGGCAAAATTTTCTGGGGCAGCCATTTGGCCCACTTGGGCCAGTTCTCATAAAATCGTTTCATGTGATGCTTTGGCCATTCGTTTTCCGGTTTTAGCGTAATGATGGTCTCAAACATGGACAGGGGTGCTGGGTCAGTGGCGGTGTCGGCCCGTCCCGCTTTACCGAAGACGCTTTTTACCTCTGGAAAAGAGGCAATTATCCGGTCGGTTTGCTGTAAGACCTCTTTGGCCTTGGTAATGGAGATGCCCGGCAGGGTGGTTGGCATGTACAGCAAATCCCCCTCATTGAGCGGCGGCATAAATTCAGACCCCAGGTGCATTAAGGGCCAGGCGGCTGAGGCGGTGATTAATAGAGCCAGTAAAATCGTGGTTTTACGCCATTTAAGAACAAGATCAACTATGGGAAAATAACAATAGGCCAGCAGCCTGTTTATAGGGTTGGCTTGTTCCGGTTTCATTTTTCCCCGGATGAACCAGCCCATGAGGATCGGCACCAAGGTAATGGACAAGAGAGCCGCTGCCCCCATCGCATAGGTTTTGGTGAAGGCCAGGGGCTTGAACATGCGGCCTGATTGTCCGTTTAAGGTAAATACCGGGAAGAATGATACCGTGATAACCAGCAGTGAGTAAAAGAGGCTGGGGCCAACCTCCTTGGCGGAATCGGCAATGACCTCCCAATGCGGTTTTCTCCCCCTATTATGTTCAAGATGTTTATGGGCGTTTTCAATCATGATAATAGCGGCATCGATCATGGCTCCAATGGCTATGGCAATTCCACCTAAACTCATAATATTGGCGTTAATTCCCTGAAAACGCATGATGATAATGGAGATCAGAATGGCTATTGGCAGGGTGAAGATGGCAACCAGGGCGCTGGGTATGTGAAAGAGGAAGATGGCGGTGACGACTGCGACCACGATACTCTCCTCGATCAGCTTGCTACGCAGGGTATCAACGGCTCGTTCAATAAGTCCGGAGCGGTCGTAAACTGATTTTATGGTTACTCCGTCTGGCAGGCCGCTCTTTAATTCTTCCAGTTTCTTTTTGACATTCTCGATAGTTTTTAAGGCGTTT
Source organism: uncultured Desulfobulbia bacterium (assembly GCA_964439085.1). Classification (GTDB taxonomy): domain Bacteria; phylum Desulfobacterota; class Desulfobulbia; order Desulfobulbales; family VMSU01; genus JAADIV01. Next base: position 3,859 of record CAYTNB010000155.1, read on the forward strand.
TCCCCATAGCGCATGATGACTACGCCACCCACGGTTTCACCTTTACCATTTAGATCAGCCAGGCCGCGGCGCAAATCCGGTCCTATATGAACCTTGGCCAGGTCACGTAGCAGAATTGGGGTGCCGCGCTGATCGGTGCCTACGACAATCTCTTCAATATCCTGGATGGATTTTATATAACCCAGTCCTCGCACCATGAACTCTGTTTCGGCCATTTCCACTAGGCGGCCACCCACATCATTATTACTGCGCTGGATGGCTTTTTTTATTTGCGGGATGGTTATATGATAGGCCAGCAAGCGATCAGGATTAATTACCACCTGATATTGCTTAACGTAGCCGCCAATACTGGCGACCTCAGCTACCCCATCTACAGCGGTTAGCCCGTAACGCATATACCAGTCCTGGATGGAGCGTAGTTGCTGGAGGTTGTGGTTCTTACTCTGCAGGACATATTCATAAACCCAACCAACGCCAGTGGCGTCTGGTCCCAGACTTGGGGTAACTCCTTGGGGCAGAAAGCGAGAGGCGTAATTTAGGTACTCCAGAACCCGTGATCTGGCCCAATAAAGATCGGTGCCGTCTTCGAATATGATATAGACGAAGGATAGGCCAAAAAATGAGTAGCCTCGCACCACTTTGGCGCGGGGGACAGACATCATTTGAGTTGTGAGTGGATAGGTGACTTGATCCTCAACAACTTGCGGGGCCTGGCCGGGATATTTTGTGAAGATAATAACCTGGACATCGGAAAGATCTGGGATGGCATCTAATGGGGTAGTTTTTAAAGCGTATATGCCGCCGCCAATTACAAAAACAGTCATGAATAAGACCATGAATTTGTTACGAATTGAAGCGTCAATAATTTTTTCAAGCATGTTAAATCACCTTGGTCTAAATAACTAGATTAGTAAGTATTACTATTCAGGTCATGCCAAAAAAGCTTATAAAACCACGAAATGTAACTGTTCAGACGTGCCCCAGGTATGTTCGATTGAGCCATCCAGCTATACATTAGTATGCTGGAAGGCTCAATCGGGAGCAGGTAAGCGTAGACTCCGGATGGGGTGCATCTCTGAATAGTTACTGGTCAGTTAGAACAAATTATTAAGATCTTCTTTGGTCTTTGGAGGACTCGCAAGTGGTGTGGTCTTCATTTTCTTGTTGGCTTCCAGCATTTTTTGTACGGCAGCTCGCAGGTTGCTCTCTGAATCAAGCATAAACTGGGCTGAGGTGACGACCATTTCATTTTCCAGTAATCCCTGCCGTACTTCAACGAGGCCATCCTGGCCGGTAACGCCTGTTTTAATTTGGCGCGGCTCAAATTTACCATTCCCCAAGTCTACAAATACAGTCTTTGCCTCGCCTGAATCAAGGATTGCGTTACCGGGGAGAGTCAGTATATCGGTAAGGGGCTGGGTTTTGATCATGACATTGACATACATGTCAGGTTTAAGGATTTCATCCTTATTGATAAACTCCAAACGGGCTTTAACGGTTCTGGTCTTGGCCTCCATATAGGGATAAATAAAGGTTACTTTGCCAGACATCGTGCGGTTATTGGCGAAGGGCAGGGTGATCATGGCCTGCTGGCCCACCTTTACCCAAGGCAATTCATATTCGTAAATGTCGGCATAGACCCAGACCTTTGATATATCCGAAATTTTAAATAATTCCATCCCCGCTTTACTGAATAGGCCCTCGTTGACATTTTTTTTGGTGATAATGCCGCTGTAAGGAGAGTAGATAGTCATGGTTTTTTGTATCTTGTGACTCTTGGCAAGTTCGTCAATCTGTTCGTTGGAAACATCCCAGAGACTCAGACGTTGTCTGGAGGAGGAAAGAAGGCGGTTAGAGCCAGCTACAATCACCGGGAAATCGCTTTGCGCCAAAGTTTTCTGGTTGCGTAGGGCCAATAAAAACTCTTCTTGAGCACTGACCAGGTCTGGGCTGTAAATATCTAGTAATTTGTCACCTTTTTTCACCTCTTGGCCGGTCTGGTTAACATAGAGGTGTTCAATCCAACCGGATACCTTGACGTTGACCGAGTATTGCCTGGGCTCCTCGTAGCCCACCAAGCCCACAGTACGTATATTTTTGCTCAAATTATGCCTGCTTACTCTGGCGGTACGAATACCCATATTCTGGATAGTTGCCGGGTCAATAGTAATAACTGAACCGCCCTGGACCTGATCCTCATAGACTGGCACCAGATCCATACCCATAGGTGATTTACCGGGGCTGTCTCTGATATAGGTTGGATCCATTGGGGCGGCCCAGTATTTGATCTTCCGCTCACCTTTACTTGCGGGCTTGTTGTTATCTTTATTGGGCGGCTTGACGGGGGTGAGTTTCATCCCGCAGATTGGGCAGTCTCCTGGCTTATCCTTTATGATAAAAGGATGCATGCTGCAAGTATATTGTTGGTGGTTATGTTCATCTTTCGCCTGGGCGGCGTATGCCAGGCTATTGTCTTGCCAGTATGAGAACCCGCTACTTAGGACAATAAAGGCGCTTATAATGCAGATGAATGAGAGCTTTACAGTTTGTGTCGTCATATTAGTGCCTTATAATTTATTTCTTTGTAAAGAATGATGGTCTCGTAAAAAGTCTGATTTTGGCAATTTTGCCATATCTAACTTCCATA
>CAYTNB010000156.1:0-6483 GCA_964439085.1 uncultured Desulfobulbia bacterium
ATGAACAAAAATCCTGCGTAATATTGTAAAGTTTATTTCGTTACAAGGCCTTAATGAAGAGTTCTTCTTTTGAAAAATAAACAAACGAATAAAAAAATTGTTTCTATTTTTGTACTGTTGACTTGTTTCTTCCATGCGCTGACAGTGAGTGGTTCAGAGGGAGAGAAGAATCTCGCTACATTTATTCAATTTGAGACAGAATTTTCCAAAAATCTTGTCGATTTAAAGAATAGATTGGGTGAGATAGTTGATCCGGAGAAATATCAGGAGCAGCTGGTAGAAATTTCTCGACAAATTGATCGGCTTAAATGGCAGATACAGATGGCAAAAACCGATCCTGATATGCCCTATGAGCAGTTATCTATTTTCGACCTTAAGCTGAGAAGAAAAGAACTGGCCCTAAAAAAAATTGCTGCTCCTCTGACAAAAAGTATTCAGTTGCTCTCACGCTGGGAAGTTGACTGGTCAGGGGAAAAAAAAGAACTTGGAGAATGGCAAAGGGCCATTTCCCAGGACACAACTTTTGCGATGGTGCGCAATAATATTGATACGTTGACTAAGGCAACTGTAGGCGCTCTGAATCTTATAGATAATGCGTTGCATCCAGCGATTGCAACCGGGCAGGAAGTCAGCAAACTCCAGGTGAGAACATATGCCCTTTCCATATCTGTTGGTAAACTCATCAAAGAAAGAAAAGAGAAAGGGGTTGAACAGACCATGCCGTCTTTTTTCTCGGTAGACTTTTTTCAACTCTTCGGGGTGAATATTTTTCAAATTACTTTTGAAAGGGCCAAAAAAGCGTTCCAGGATATAGTGCGGATTGCAGCAGATCATGTGTATTTTTTGGTTTTTAATTTTATTGCACTCTTTTTTCTGGCGGTTGGTATAAAATACAGCACACGTTTTGTCGAACCGTCTAAGAAATGGTATTTCTTTGCTCAAAAACCTGTATCAGTAGCTTTTTTCTTTCTGTCACTTCTTTACCTCATTTTTCATTCTGCACTTGCAGGGACGCTTATAAATCTAGAAATAATACTACAAATATTTGTTAGCATAACTGTTATTCTGCTGATGAATATCTTTATCGGATATACTTCAACGGAGTTGTGGCTTCTCCGTTCGTTTGCCTTCCTTTTGATTGTCACATGGCTTTTCAGAATTATTAACTTACCCACGCTGCTTATGCAGTTTTTTATTGCGACTCTCTCATTGGTTATGTTTTTTTATTGTCTGTGGCAGAGTTGGTACCTGCAAAGGCAAAAGAAGAAAAAAGTACGAGTTTTCTTTTTACGTTTAGTTTCAATTTCTTTTGCAGTTACATTTTTTGGTATGATTTTGGGTTATGAACCATTTGCCCGTTACATTTTCACCTCACTGTTAATTGGAGTTGTTGCTGCTCGTGTCGTGTTTCTTATTTATTTTCTTGCCATTGCGGCAGTGGAAATTATCCTTTTGCAGATTCCATCAAAACTTGTCCACGATAACAGGTTTGCCATTGTTAATCGTTTGATTCCCGTAGTTGGTCTTTGCTCTGTATTATTATATGTGTTTATACTTTTGAAAGAATGGCATGTTTATCCCACCCAGGAAGCTGCGGCAAATGCGCTGTTATCTATGGGGGTAATGGTGGGTGGTTTTGAAATATCGCCGAGGACGATTTTACTCGCTGTTGGGACGGTGTATGCCGTGTATATGTTTTCCAGGGCAATACAAAAAAGTCTGCTGGACAGTATTTTCCCCAAATATAAAGTGGATCTTGGTGTACAGCTTTCTATGGTTCGCCTGATACATTATTCTGTTTTGGTGATTGGATTTATTATTCTTTTGAATCTTTTGGGCTTTGAGTTAACCAAATTGACAATTATCGGCGGTGCTCTTGGAGTGGGGATTGGTTTTGGGCTGCAGGCTATAGTGAATAATTTTGCCAGTGGTCTTATTCTGCTTTTTGAAAGGCCTATTAAAGTTGGTGATACCGTACAGATTGGTGATGATCTTGGTGAGGTGAAAAAACTTGGCCTGCGGGCTACAGTTGTCAGTACCTTTGATAACGCTGAAATTGTTATTCCCAATTCAGATCTTATCACAGCCCCCGTGACGAATTGGACACTCTCTGGCAGAAATGCACGATTAAAAGTGCCGGTCGGTGTTGCTTATGGCACTGATATTCAGAATGTTATTGAAATATTAATGCGCTGTGCTGATGAAAATGTACAGGTCTTGACACAACCTAGACCTGAAGCTCTTTTTCTTGCTTTTGGTGCGAGTTCGCTGGATATTGAATTGCGGGTGTGGATAGCTGATTTTTCCAGTAGAGTTAAGATATTAAGTGACTTGAATCAGGAAATAGAGAGTGAGTTTTCCCAGGCGGGTATTGAGATACCTTTTCCCCAGTCTGATCTGCATATACGAAGTATAGATGATCAGGCAGCAATAGTTCTTACTCCGTAAACGGGATAATAGGTGACAATCGGAGATGGAGCTATTTTTTTGTATGTTGGGAAAGAAAATCAGTAATTCGAACTCTGTAATCTACGATGTCTTTTCGTAAAGAGGAAAGGCTCGCCATTTTTTCGTCTACTTTTGAGATGTGACTATCCAGAATCTGGATGAGTTTTGGTGTTATCTTATGAAAATTCTTTTCATTAATATCAAATATATCCGAAAGTTCTTGTATCTCTTTCAAAGCAATACCGAGAGTTTTCAATTTCAGGATAAATTTCAGGCGAAGGATGTCGTCCTGTGTATACGTTCGTGTACCGCCGCCAAGACGTTCGGTTTTACCCATAAGGCCAATTTCTTCGTAGTAGCGAATGGTTCGGGTCGTAATATCAAGACTTTTGGCCAGTTCTCCAATTTGTACTGGTTTGGCCCCTGGTGTGCTCATAATATAATTCCTTGTACCAGATCTGAATTTCTGGTCTGTTTGTGCATCGATAGTGAATTTGAGAATGTGTTCGCTGTAAATAACAATGAATACACTCTTTTTACTTTACCTTTACGTAATATGTCTTTGGCAAAATATCATGCTCGCTACTGTTCTGTCAAATAAAAAAAAAGAAATATAATGCTGCTATTGGACGGTTATAGGGAAAATTGCCGAGGATAGAAAAATTCTTGACCTTTACGTAAGCATTATTTATAAAGAGTTGGCTAATATTTATTGGTTTTATTGACTGCTGGGAGGCCGTTTAGGGACTGATATCCAGGAGAAAAGGTTTTTCGGGATGGGGTTCGTATTTGCTCACAATAGAAGAAATTACGCAATAATTAGAAAATATGATGAGTACTTGTAACTGGAGAAAATAATGGAATTTACCCGGGAGATTTACTGGAATGTCGGTCATAATGCATGGACTCTGGTTCCCATGTATCTATTTGCAATCGCGGCAATTGGACTGCTGATAAAAGGATTTTTGCGTGGGATTGACGTGTATAAACTCGGTATGCCTCTTAACAGGACCGACCAGCTGGGCAGAAGAATCAGACTGATGCTTGAAAATGTTTTGTTGCAAAAAAAGGTGACGAAGGTTCGATGGCCGGGGTTGCTGCATGGCCTGTTCTTCTGGGGTTTTGGTCTTCTTTTTATTGGCACGACTCTTATCGTTGTTCAGGCTGATTTTACCGATTTGTTTTTTGATATTATCTTCCTTAAAGGCACATTTTATAAGATCTTTTCTATTGTTCTCGACCTTGCAGGTCTGGTCTGTATTGTGATGCTGGGTAGTTTGCTGATTCGCCGGTATTTTTTTGCTCCTGAAGGGTTGGAGAGCTCGAACGATGATCTGATTATGCACGGTTTGCTGTTTGCTATTCTGGTAACTGGTTTTCTGATTGAAGGTGCGCGGATGGCCGTAACTGAACTTGGAACACCGCTGGCAATATGGTCTCCTGTCGGGCTGGTACTGGCTAAGGGACTGGCAGGAATGGGAGAGGGTGGTCTGCTTGCGTTTCATAAAGTGACATGGTGGTTCCATCTTTTACTTGTCATGGGTTTTTTCATTATTATTCCGTTGACTAAGTTCAGGCATATCTTTACAACCAGCGCCAACTATTTCTTTTCAGATCTTGGACCAAAGGGAAAACTTGTCAGCCTTGATCTTGAAGATGAAGATGCAGAAACTTTTGGGGCCAACAGCATTAAAGAGATGACCTGGAAAGATATTTTTGATACTGAGGCCTGTACACTCTGTATGCGTTGTCAGGATCGTTGCCCTGCTTTTGCGACAGATAAACCACTTTCCCCAATGAAATTTATTAATCAGCTGGGAGAAACAGCTTTTAATAATCCCGATGCTAATCTTATTGATGTGATAGGTAAGGATGTCCTGTGGAGCTGTACTACTTGTCGCGCTTGCCAGGAAATTTGTCCTGCGGCAATAGAACATGTGAATAAAATAGTAGAATTGCGGCGCAGTATGGTTTTGATGGAAGGTGAATTTCCAGGTGATGAAGTTATGGCTGCCATGGAAGCCACCGAAGTAAACGGTAACCCTCTGGGTATTGGTTACGCAGAACGTGGAGATTGGGCCGAGAAACTTGGAATTAAAACTCTTGCCGAAGACTCTCAGGTTGATGTGCTCTATTTTGTCGGCTGTTACGGATCTTTTGACAAACGAAATATCGCTGTAGCTCAAAGTTTTATCAAGCTCTGTCAGGCAGCAGGAGTGAAGGTCGGAATTCTTGGTAAAGAAGAAAAATGTTGTGGAGAGCCCATGCGAAAAATGGGCAATGAGTATCTGTATCAGGGATTGGCACTTGAAAATATTGAACTGTTGAAATCTTATGGTGTGAAAAAAATAGTTACTACCTGTCCCCATTGTTACAATACACTTGAAAAAGATTATCGGGATTTTGGTCTGGAAATTGAAGTTGAAACCTACACGCTCTTTTTAGAAGAACTCATCACCTCAGGAAGGTTACAGATACAGGCAGATAACCTTTCCTGTACGTATCATGATTCCTGTTACCTTGGACGTCATAATGATATTTATGATGCTCCCCGTGCGCTTATTGCAGCAGCAGGCGGTCAACTTGTTGAGATGAGCAAAAACCGGGCTGAGGCATTTTGCTGCAGTGCCGGTGGAGGCAGGATTCTGGCCGAAGAAAATATTGGCCAGAGGATTAACATTAAACGTGTAAAAATGGCGGTTGAAACTCGGGCAGATGTGCTGGTTTCTAACTGTCCTTTCTGTTTGACGATGTTTGAAGATGGTGTGAAGGGGGCTGAGGCTGAAGAATTGTTGAAGCCCAGGGATATTGCAGAGATACTTGCCGAAAGAATAGTTTGAGTTTTCGAATGACAATTGGAGGAAAAATATGAAAATTCTGGTGTGCATAAAACAGGTTCCAGATATGGAATCGAAATTTAAGGTTGATACAGGTGGTACCTGGTACGAGAAAACTGATCTGGCTTGGCGGATGAACGAATATGACGAGTATGGCGTCGAACAGGCAGTGCAATTGAAAGAGCAGGTAAAAGATGCCGATGTGACTGTCTTGTGCATAGGTGGCGATCAGGTAAAAGAGACCATGAAAAAAGCCCTGGCAATGGGGTGTGACCGTGGTGTCCAGATAGCAGATGAGAATTCCAGCAGCAGGGAAGCGTATCAGATTGCGTCTATTATCGCAGAGTACGCTGGAGATAAGGATTTTGATCTGATATTTACCGGTATGCAGTCTCAGGATCGGGGATCAGGTCAGGTGGGGGTACTGGTTGCTGAAATGCTTGGATTGCCTGCGGTTTCAACCGTTGTTGAATTCGCCTATAACGCGGGTACTGTTGAGCTCAAGCGTGAGTTGGAGGGTGGTGTCAAGGCGTGCCTTAAACTTCAGGCTCCGTTGGTTGTTACCTGTCAGCTTGGCCTTAATACCCCACGTTACCCGACTTTACCAAATATCATGAAAGCTAAGAGAAAAGAGCTGCTTTCTGTTCCTGTGGCTGATCTGTTGAAGATAGAGGCGAGACAGGAAACGACGAAAATGTATTTTCCTGAAAAAAAGGGTGGTGGTCTTGTTCTTGAGGGTGATGTCGCGGATCTGGCAGATCAGTTACTGAAGATTTTGAAAGAGAAAACTGGCGTTCTGGCGTAGTAGAGGAGAAAAAAATGAAAAGTTTACTTATAGCAGAAAGCAGGGAAGGAAAATTGCTTGGCGGCAGTTATGAATTGGTTGCGTTTGCCGAAAAGATTGGTGGCGAGAGTGCTATGTTTCTTGTGGGAAGTGAAGGTGTACTGCCCTCTTATGACGGCAAACTTTATTTTGCCGATGCAAAATCTTGCGGTGAATATAATCCAGATCTTCATAAGCAGCTTATTCTCGATGTGGTGGCGACAGAAAATCCGGACGTTGTTGTGTTCTGTCATTCATCCTATGGCTGGGATCTTGCCCCCAGGGTAGCCTTTGCCCTTGAAGCAGCGCAGGTCTCAGAAGTCGTAGATATTGTTGATGGAGTAGCTGTGGTACCCGTTTGCAATGCCAAATTGC
>CAYTNB010000157.1:0-6462 GCA_964439085.1 uncultured Desulfobulbia bacterium
CCAATCCCCAAGCTTACAGGCAAATTGGTAAGCTTAAAAGCGTGAAACTTCAGATAATAAATTAACAACCACAGTAAAAAATGGAGAACAATAATGCAATTTAATTTGGCACATACGAATATTAACGTTCGTGATCTTGCGACAAGTTTAGACTTTTACAAAGACGCCCTTGGATTGAAGGAAATACGGACAATCAAACACCCTGAAGGTAAATTTCAACTTGTCTTTATCTCTGATGCATTAAACAATTACCAGATTGAACTTACCTGGCTGAGAGACCGTGAAGAAGATTATAACCACGGAGACAATGATTTGCATCTCGCTTTTGTTACTGATGATTTCGATGCAGCACATAAGAAGCATGAGGCGATGGATTGCATCTGCTATGAGAATAAAGATATGGGCATATATTTCATTAAAGACCCTGATGGATATTGGTTGGAAGTTTTACCGGAGAAAAAATAATATGCCCCCCAATAATATCATAAAATTAAATCCATTTCGTGCGGATCTGAGCGAGGATCTGATCCGCCGGGGTGAGCATCTTATAGCCTCGACTGATTTAGCCAATGATGTAGCTGCCTTGGAACCACTGGAAGCATATTACATAGTTCGAGAGATAGGCCTAAAGCAAGCTCTACCCATTCTCCGTCAACTGAGTGAAGAACAATTGGAGGCCTGTGTCGATTTGGATTGCTGGAACCACTACGACTTTACCCCAGCCAATCTTGATGAATGGCTGGCAGCTTTTGCCCTGGCAGGCCCAGAAAGCCTGGCTAAGACATTTTTTACATTGGACTATGTTATTCAACTCCTTTTTCTCGCTCAAACTGTTACCGTGTATGATCCAGATACTGACCAGGTACCTCCTGAGGTCGAGGAAAAACTAAGGGATCGCGCTATGACCCCAGACGGTTTCTATCTTCTAGAACTTAAGGACGAAAATGAACTGAAAATTCATCCATTTACGCTTCTGGACGCCATGTACCAATTTGATTCTGCAGCGGCGCATCGGCTTCTTAGTGAGGTTCGTGTGGAGTTGCCTACTCAAATTTCAGAAGAAGCGTTGCATTTTCGTAATGGCCGGATGGAAGATATCGGCTTTGTGCCACCAGAGGAGGCAGCTGTTCTCTTTTCAAGGCCGAGCATTAAGCCCTTGCCCAGGTATCATGAACCGCTAGACGATACGCCTACACGATTGCCAGCAGTCTATGCCGACTCATTTACCGAAAGTACTCTGTTGCGGCAGGCCCTGGCCCTGATTGTTGATCGAGATTTTCTGGCCCGCTTGGAACAGGAAGTAGTCTGGGCCATAAACAGTGCGGTCATCGCCTACGGTGAAAAAACTCAAGACATCAGTCAAATAACAGATATTGCTAAACGGGTGAAGGACACTGTTTCTTTAGGGATGGAATCGCTGTTAGCCCAAGATAATCCTGATTTTAGGCTGGATAGTTCAGAGGCCGCTCTTAAAGCTTCTGATTTATTGGATATTTGGTGTATAGCCGATCTTTTCAGGCATGGTTTTGCTGCTACACTGGCTCTCCAGAAAGAGGCGCAGCAGTATTTGCGTGAGTCCCGATTTGGGAACTGGTATAATCTACCAGAGACGGAACATTCCGATGAACCAGATGATCGACAAGATCGTGCTTTTGTTACGGCGCTGTTGGAACGTCATCCATTGTGCGGTGGTTTTGACCTTACCAACGCCTATGCTGTCAAGGCCTTTGACTGCCTTGCCAATATTGATGTCGCCAAAGACCGCTTGAAACGACTTGTTGGTCGGATTTGTAGACAATCATGATTGAGCTCAAAGTTATTACATGGAGCAATATTAGTTTATGACATTTTCTTCTCTCGGACTTTCAAAACCTCTTCTTCGTGCTATTAAAGAAAAGGGCTATTCTACACCTTCTCCTATTCAGGTTAAGGCGATTCCGGCGGTACTCTCTGGTAAGGATGTCATGGCCGCAGCACAGACAGGCACCGGTAAAACGGCAAGTTTTACCCTGCCGTTGCTACAGCGTCTTACCAGCGGCTCCAAAGTGAAGGCGAACCACATTCGTGCCTTAATTCTGACCCCAACTCGTGAACTGGCAGTGCAAGTTGCCGACAACGTTGCCACTTATGGCAAATACCTCTTACTAAAGTCTGGTGTGGTCTACGGTGGAGTGAAGATAAATCCGCAGATGATGAAACTACGCAGTGGAGTTGATGTGTTGGTGGCAACACCGGGACGTTTACTTGATCTCTTCAGTCTGAATGCCGTAAAGTTTGCTCAAATAGAGATTCTGGTTTTAGATGAGGCAGACCGGATGCTCAATATGGGGTTCATAGAAGACATCGGCAAGATCCTGGCTCTGTTGCCGAAAAAGCGACAAAACCTCCTCTTCTCCGCCACTTTTTCCAACGATATTCGCAGGCTCACCAACGGTCTACTTAAAAATCAGCTCCAGATAGAAGTCAGTCCGCGAAATTCTGCGGCAAAGAGTGTGAAGCAGTGGGTCTATGAGGTAGACAAGAATAAGAAGTCGGGCTTGCTCAGTCATCTGGTGCGCCACAAAGGCTGGCAACAGCTACTGGTCTTCACCCGCACCAAGATTGGAGCTAATCATCTGGTTAATGAATTGGCGCAAGACGGCATTTCCGTTGTGGCAATCCACGGAGATAAGAGTCAAGGAGAGCGTACTCGTGCCCTTGCCGATTTCAAGGCGAATAAAATTCGTGTCCTGGTCGCCACTGACATCGCCGCACGTGGTATCGACATCATTGAGCTGCCTTACGTGATCAATTACGATCTGCCCAAAGTTCCTGAAGACTACGTCCACCGCATTGGCCGCTCCGGACGTGCCGGTTCTGAGGGTGTAGGAATCTCTTTGGTTAGTGCAGACGAGGTAAAACATCTTGCCAAGATTGAGACTCTGATCCGCCAGACTCTAGTGCGTGAGGTCGTTGCCGGTTTTATCCCGACTCATAATGTCCCGTTGACCCGCCAACTGAAGGTGCGCCCGAAAAAAGCCAAAAAACCGAAAAAGCCCAAGCAGTGTAAGAAACAGGGTGGGGGGCGGGAAACGCCTGGGGAACAAAAAAAGATTGGCAAAAAACTGCGCCGGGGCGGTAGGTCGCTGGAACCGAAAAAACCGAAAGGGGATACAAGAGTCCTTGGCAAGCAGAGGCGTGGGCGTGGCGCTGTGCCCAGGAAAAAGAGTCTATTATCGGATTGAACCGTGCCTCCTCAGAATGATGATGTAGGATGTGTTAGGATAGATGAATAATAGGATTTATAAATATGACCGAACTTCCCGATGATATCAAAAAAGACCTGGAAAAGGCTTTTAACCTTCACTTGCGAACCACGTCTGATTACCAAAAATGCGTGGAGTTTAATAAATTGATGTCCGGCTTGTTGGCAAGATTAGAAGATGCGGGTTGTTATAGAGTTGCAGATAAGGTAATGACCATTCTTCTTGATTGTAATCCAAAAGAAGGTACTAGCTGTGATAAAACGAACCCTGTAGGGGAGAGAATGAAAATTTTGACACACCTTTTCTAAAAATCCAGGGGGCTACTTCAGACAATATTATCCTCCTATCCTGGACATGCGACCGTGACAGCTCCCCTTTTCCTGTGCTTTGGACAATAAGTGTCCTTTGGGCTTATTCTTAACTGTATCAATAATTAGTTGACTGATTTCCGAGTCACTGCCGCCGGTGCGTAAAACATACTTCAAGTCTGACTCCTGATCGGTCAACAAACAGGCCCTCAACTTGCCCTCAGAGGTTAGTCGGAGCCGATTGCAGGTGTCGCAAAAATGATTGGTCAAGGGGCTTATAAAACCAAGGCTACCAATTGCTTTTGGTAGTCGCAGGATGCGTGCCGGGCCGTGGAGTTTATGGCGCTCCACGGGAGTCAAGGTGCCGAGGCTGGAAATACGTTGTATGATTTCCGCTGAGGATATGAATTTATTTTTTTGAGCTTCCACCGCAGGGCCAATGGGCATAAACTCGATAAATCTAATTTGATAGGGATTGTTAAGCGTTAATTTGGCAAAATCGATGATTTCGTCATCATTTATTCCCCGCATGGCGACTACATTAATTTTTATGGCCTCAAATTTCATTTCTTTGGCACGTTCGATTCCTTGCCATATTTTCGAAAATTTGTCCAGGGATGTAATTTGTCTAAACTTTTCAGACTGTAAGCTATCCAGGCTAATATTAAGTTTACGAATACCAGCATCATAGAGATCATCAATCATATCCGGCAGCAGAACGCCGTTGGTGGTCAACCGTATTTCTTCCAGATCGGGTAGGGCAGCGAGTTGTCGAATAAAATCAAGGACCCCGCGGCGAACGAGAGGTTCGCCACCTGTTAGACGTACTTTCTTAATCCCCAGGCCAACAGCCAAACCAACTACCCGCAAGATTTCCTCATAGGTTAGCAGCTCAATATTGGCCATCTTTTGGATATCAACTGGGGTGCAATACATACAGCGTAGATTACATTGATCGGTTATAGATACCCTTAGGTAGTTTATTGTTCTGGCAAAGGTATCGGTAAGTACTTTTTTTTTGGATAACATGATTAAATTACTGGTTGTTTAAGATTGTGACGTTATTGTATTTAGGACGTTTTTGACACGAAAACGTAGATTAAGCAATTGTTTTATTTTGTTTTTAGCCGTTGTTTGCTATAGTTCATACCCTGTTAGGATGGCTTCGTATAAAACAAAGATTAAAACAAACCCCCTAAAGTGGAAATGGACTTAGGGCCTTACTGATTGTTTTCTCGGAGTCATCGTTTTCCCGTTCTTCATGAAAAACTTTCAGGAGTTAGGCACTAAATATGTTGATACTTGGGGTAGAAAGCTCCTGCGATGAGACTGCCGCCGCCATTCTAGAGGACGGTGTGTTAGTGGCCAATGTGATTAACTCACAAATAGATGTGCATGCCAAGTACGGTGGAGTTGTTCCCGAGCTTGCTTCACGACATCATCTGGCTAATATTTATCCTGTTGTGCAAGAGGCATTGGATCAGGCTGGAGTTGTGCTTGATGATATTGATGGCATGGCTGTAACACAGGGGCCTGGTTTGATTGGAGCCCTGTTGGTTGGCCTTTCTTTTGTAAAGGCTGTCTCGTTGGTTAAGAAAATTCCTTATACGGGTGTGGACCATTTGGCCGGGCATCTTTTTTCTGTCTTTCTAGGTGAAAAAAATCCAGAATTTCCCTTTGTAGCACTAGTCGCATCTGGCGGACATTGTAGCATATTTGAGGCTGAAGCCCCACTACAATATAAGTTATTGGGTCGTTCCAGAGATGATGCTGCTGGAGAGGCCTTTGATAAAGTTGCGAAGCTATTAGGCTTGGCCTATCCAGGGGGACCAATAGTTAGTAAAATGGCAATGGCTGGAGATCGGCAGGCCATAAAATTTCCTAGGGCCTGGCTTGATACCGGCAGCCTGGATTTTAGTTTCAGCGGTGTTAAAACCTCAGTAGTAAATTATGTCAATCGTTGTAAGCAAAAAGGCTGTATGGTCAATGTCCCTGATGTTTGTGCTTCTTTTCAGGAAGCAGTTATCGAGGTTCTGGTAGAAAAAACGATTCTGGCTGCCAAACAACGGGGAATTGGCCAAATTGTTGCGGCGGGCGGGGTGGCTTCGAATGATCGTTTGCGAGAATATTTACAGGAACGCTGTCAGCAGGAAACCATGGACTTGTTTCTCACTCCTAAACAATTCTGTACAGATAATGCCGCCATGATTGCTCTGGCCGGTTCATATAATTTTGTTGATAACAGTATCAACTCATACGATATGGATGTCTATTCCAGGTCCTCATTTTTGCTATGAAATTTCAACCTGGCCGTTTGTTAAAATTCTATTACTTACGTTTTATTCGTCTCAAGGGTGATCCTCGCACAATCGCCAGGGGCGCCGCAATTGGTACTTTTTTTGGAACAACACCCACCATCCCTCTCCACACCATAAGTTTGTTGGTTTTTGCGCCGCTTCTTAGGGGTAATCTAGTAGCCGCATTTTTAACGAGTATGCTCATGTGCAATCCGTTGACCTATGTCCCGCAGTATTATTTATCCTGGCTGATTGGTAATAAGTTAACGCCATATGATTTATCCTGGGCCAGAATTTCATCCGTACTTAATACCTTGTTAGCGCACGCCGGATTAGAAGAGTCTCTCCATGCCATCTCGCAGCTTGGCTTTGATGCGGTGATCGTGATGCTCGTTGGCGGAGTTGTTCTGGCCATTCCTTTCGCTATAGTTGCCTATTTCGGCACCCTGCATTTTTTTGTTTCTTTGCAAAAAAAAAGCGCAAAGAAACATATCCTTAATTAATTGTAATTATTATGTATACACGTCAAGGTATTCGAGATGTTCTTGAAAGCAATCAGTTGGCTCCTAAAAAGAGATTCGGCCAGAATTTCCTGGTTAACCAGCAGATAGT
>CAYTNB010000158.1:0-6432 GCA_964439085.1 uncultured Desulfobulbia bacterium
TTTTTTATTCGCTGGTAAAGTGCCTCGGCAGAAGGATGATCCGGCGCCTGTGCCAGTTCCCGATATATTTCAAGACGTTGATGAGTAACTTTAAGCCCCGCCTCACGACAGGAATTTTCAAATTCTTTCATCATAACCGCCAAATTATACGTAGCTGTATACTTCATCGTCTCCCCTAAATAATAATTATTACTAATTAGTTCAATACGTCTTTTATTTTAGTTTGTCAAGTATTTCCATCCACTTTACAAACGTTGTTTTTGAATAGATCGTTTTGTAAATTAAATCGGTGAGGCAAATAACTTAAGAATTCCAGCATGATTCAGAATAACAATATCATACCACTACTTCAGCCATCCCAAAATCGTGCTTGTTACAAAAAACTAGTGGCATACATTACCCTTATAACCAGCAGGTAGATCAAATGTGTTACGGATATCAGCCATATCAGTACATTACAGATTGTTTTCTCGGAGTCTGCGCTTACCTGTTTTTTGAAAAGAATTTATAAGGTACTAGGTAAGCGCAGACTCCGATCCCCCCTCATAGGGTGTTATACTGTGTCATATTTTATTAAACGTATAAGCTTTTGCTTTTTAAAATCAATGATGATAGACTATTTCAGACTAATCTTTACCATTTCACCACCTTCTTTTTCTTTTAGCCAACAACAACAACGGTATAACCTGATCATATGCGGAGGGAATTATGCAAATAAATAAATCACGATTTTTAAAGGGTTTTGTCCTGATATGTCTTTTGTTCCTGGTTGCCGCCTGTGCCAATAAAGAAGAAAAGATGCAGAAGTACCTGAGCAAAGGTGAAAAAGCCATGCAGGCAGGTGAAATCAAAACCGCCATTATTGAATTTAAAAACGCCACGAAACTTTCTCCCAAGAACTCTCGTTCACATTATTTGCTGGGCAAAGCTCTTTTAGAGAACAAGGATGGTAAGGGTGCGTTTCATGAGTTGTCAATTGCCTCTTCTCTTGACCCTGACAATATTGACGCCCATTATCAGGTTGCGACTGTCTTTTTTCTTTCAAAAAAATATGACGATTGCCGAAAAAATTTGGATTTAATTCTACAAAAAGAGCCTAGCCATTTTGATGCGCTGGTACTCATGGCCAATTTGAATTTAGCTACCCATAATCTTAAAGCGGCCCTGAAAGCGGCAGATAAGGCAGTGGGCCAAAAACCAGACAACTCCCGTCTACAAATCCTGCGTGCAAGAATTTTTGAAAAACAAAAAAAATATGTACTGACGGAGCAAGCCCTGCGCAAGGCAATTTCATTAGCCCCTAAGGCCATGGGGAATTATCAGGCCATGGCCTCTTTTTATCTAAGCCAGAAGAAAATAGAGCAGGCCAAAAAAGAGTTTATAATCATGACTAATTCGGTGTCGGCTGATGACAAGCCGAAAGCCTTACTTATGTTGGCCGTTTTTTATGAGAAAGACAAGGAACTAGACAAAGCCAATAAAGCCTTAGAAGAAGCCTTAAAATTGGCCCCCGAGGATGTAAATCTGCATATAACGGCCGCCAAGGTCTATCAACAGCGTAAAGATTTACCTCGGGCAGAGAACGCCTACAAAGTGGCTATAAGATTTACACCAAAACCTGCAAGCATCAAGGGGATGCTGGCCAATCTATATTTTGAATTTGGTAAATTAAAAAAGGCAGCCGCAATGGACAAGGAGACTTTAGATGCCGACAAGGCCAATCTAAATGGCCTTTTAGTAAAAGCCAAACTGCTTCTTAACGATAATAAAATTGATGAGTCCTTAGCCCTGGTAAACAAAATTCTTAAAGAAAATCCCAAATCAGCAGAAGCATCATTCATTAAAGGAATGACCTATTATAGCCAACAAAATTTTGATTTAGCAACCGCCGCCGCTTTACAAGCGATTAAATACTCACCCCGGCATTATAAAGCCAGATTATTACTTGCCGAAATGTATTTGAGGAATAATGCCATTGACGATGCAAAAAGAGAGGCCTCAAACGTTCTCCAAATTGAAAATGGCAATTTAAGGGCGGCACTAATTTTGGCTCAATGCATGGTTATTGAAAAAGATTATGTAAAGTCCCAAAAGCTTTTAACCCAGATCCAGAAAGCCCTCCCGAAAGATCCAAGATCATACAATATCATGGGGATTAGCTATTTCAGTGAGGGGCGGTTAGATGCGGCCATGACCCAATTTGAAAAGGTTCTGGAGTTGGTGCCACAATCCGACAAGGCCATGGGGTATATCATTAATATTTTACTTAAAAAAAATAAAGATGATACCGCCATGCAAAGGATCAAGGTTCAGGCCGCTAAATTCCCCAAGAATCCATCTCTGCTCATGCAGCAAGGTCTCCTGGCAATGAAATTAAAAAATAATAACCTGGCTGAGCAGAGCTTTCGTCAGGCGATTAAGCTGGCTCCTCAACTGGCCGCTCCCTACACAATGCTGGCCACAATCTTACAAAAAACCGGCAAGCTAGAAGAGGCCATTACCCAGTACAAAACAGCTCTGAAAGACAATCCTGATTTGGTCGGAGTCAGAATGCAGTTAGGTCTATTATTGGCGCAACAGGGACATAGCAAGAAGGCTTCTGAAGAGTATCGAAAAATACTGGAAAAAGAACCTGAATTTGCTCCAGCAGCCAATAATTTGGCGTGGTATTTGTCTACTCACGATGCTGATATGGGAGAGGCTTTACGTCTAGCGATGGTGGCGAAATCAGTTAGCCCAGAAGACCCAAATGTGGCAGATACTGTGGGGTGGGTGCATTACAAACGTGGCTCTTATGGCCTGGCCAGAACACAGTTTGCGGAGGCCCAAAAGATGTTGCCTAAAAATGCCACAGTCAACTACCATTTGGGTTTAGCCCTTGCTAAACTAAAGGAGACAACACAAGCCAAAATATATTTGCAGAAGGCTATAGCATTGGCCAAGGGCGGTAAGGATTTCCCTGATGTAGAGGCCGCCCGCCAGTTATTGCGGGAGTTATAGTATAAAGCTACCATTCAAGACGAAAGCTGTTACTTAGGGCGTTAACCGCCCCCACCTTGGCCATAATTACATCTCCAAGTTCGTGATGAACTCCTTGATTGGCTGGCAATTCACCCTCAAGGAGAAGATCCTTCAGGACGACCTGGATTTTGTTGTTCCGTTTATCCAGTACAAAAGCCGGAAAGCGCACATCCTTATGTTTCTCAAGATAGTTAAACAGCCAATAACGGTGCCGTTGCTGGCGAACCAGGTTTAGCCTTGACTGGGCTGCGCTGATCTGGTTTGCTGTTCCCTTTAAATCAAGCTCTGTAAATTTTGATCCCCGCCCCGCCAAAA
This sequence comes from uncultured Desulfobulbia bacterium, assembly GCA_964439085.1. Classification (GTDB taxonomy): domain Bacteria; phylum Desulfobacterota; class Desulfobulbia; order Desulfobulbales; family VMSU01; genus JAADIV01. The sequence continues at coordinate 3,337 of CAYTNB010000158.1, forward strand.
TACCCGTTATCTGGTGCTGCATAACCAAATCTAGCAACCTCCGAATAGGTGAGGTGGTGGTAGTGTATTGATCCACTCCCACACCATCATGGCGTTTAGGAGTAGTATCAAGAATACCTCTGGACAGAAAACGGCGCTGCCTGAAAAGGGTAAATATATCATTGTCAGGCCGCTTATAAAATCTCTTGCGAGCCGGTCTTTGTGACCGAAACAAGCCAGGTTCCTGCCGATCGGCCAAAAAACGGGCCGCCAAGCTGTTAGCCAGAACCATAAACTCCGCCACCATAAGCCGCATCGTCGTATCAACGGGCAGGAGATCAATCCGGTCTACTGAACCGTCTGCGGCAAAACGGAAAGCAACATCAGGTATGGGAATTACCAACGCTCCGGCTTCAATACGATTATCGTAAAGATGTTTGCTTAACATAACCAGATTCTGTAAATCGGGATCAGCCGCCAATAAGTCCTCGGCCTTTTCGTATGTAAGCTGTCGTTTTACATTAATCACACTGCGGGTAATCCTAGAATCAACAATTTCGCCAAGTGGTGAAAGTTTAACAATATAGCTCAGAGCGGCTCTGTCTTGCCCTACCAATAAGCTTAAAAACCCTTCCGATAATTTGGGGGGCAGCATAGGCACCATACCATCTGCAAAATAAAGAGAGGTAGTTCTGGACTCTGCCTCACGGTAAAGTGGGCTGCCTGGAGAGATATAATGAGCCACATCACTTACATGAATCCCTACTTCAAAATTACCGTCAGGCAGTCGGTTTACATGCAGCGCATCATCAAAATCACGGGTAGAGGAGCCGTCAACCGTAAGTACCGACTGCTCACGCAAGTCAATGCGGCCTGCACATAAATTTTCCGAAACTGACTGGGTCAGGATTTCATCGGTATGAGCCTTTACTTCATCGGAGAAGTCGAGTGGCAATTGATAACGTAAAAGAGGTATATTCTCGTGCGGCGACCACTGGCCGCATTTTACCAATAGATGGAATATATCATGCGGGGCCGTAAGTCCGGCATGTTTTAAAAGCTCTCGAGCTAGGAGAAAATTATCGGCTTCCTTATCGAATAGGTAATAGTCACGTACAATATTCAGACATTCCTGAGAGACATTTGCGTTATCCTTACCATCCCATAATTCACGAAGTGCCGCCGCTCCGGCAGACAACATTAATTTCTGTTGCCGCTCATCCTCCCTTTTTACCAAAAGCTGCTCGACCACCTCCGGGGTATGAGTCCACAACTCACCGCCCTTATATTTAAAATAGAGTTTATCGTTAAATACGGCCCGCAAGAGAGCAGCCACCTGATCATCATTAGCCGTGCCTCCAAAAGACAATTCGGCCAGGAAAACCAGGCTTAATTTTTCTTCCTCTTCATCAATTACCAACTGCCAGACATCTTGCAAGGAAACCGGCAAAAACATATTTTTTCTAGTCTCGGAGATTTCACGTAAAATATCCCGCACCTGTTGCCTGGGTATTGACTCAGGGATTCTATCCTTATTTTCGTGTAGCACCCTGGCCGCTGGCAAATTAACCTCACGTCCATTTTGATTAAATAAATGTAGGCGTTTACCTGATTCGCCAAGAACCAGGGCACAAATAAATTTGCCCTGTTCAATATATTCGATTATCCTGCCCTGCATATTTTATGGTATCCATTTGAATTATGAGTATTCAGCGAACCGGCCAAAACGATTTCCCAGCCATTATATTAAAATCTGCGGGGATATATACCGACACCCCACAAGGGGGTATCGGAGTCTACGCTTACCTAGGTACCTTAATAAATCCTTTTCTAAAAAACAGGTAAGCGCAGACTCCGAGAAAACAATCTGTAAGGTACTATAAAGGGCTTTAGGCCAAGCAACTTAGGAAACTAACATGAATCCAGCACAAAACAAACTGATAAAATCTGGAGTTGTCACTCTGGTTGGACCTCCAAATAGCGGCAAATCTACACTGCTTAACGCCCTTCTAAACCAAAAAATTTCTATTGTTTCACCCAAACCACAGACCACCAGAAACCGGATCGTGGGGATTGTAAACGATCCAACGTACCAAATCGTTCTGTTAGATACGCCGGGCCTGCACAAATCTGATTCGCAATTAAATCAAGATATGGTCAAAACCGCCATGGACACGATGGGAGAAGTAGATATTATCGTTTTCATGATTGATGCTACCGCCCCAATACCAAGAGGAAAAGAGGCACCAACTGATTATCTGTCTAAGGTCAAATCTACCCCAGCTATTCTTCTGATTAACAAAATTGACCTGATAGATAAAGAGAGGATATTACCTCTGATTAACGCCTATGAATCCCTCTACAATTTCAAGGAAATCATCCCCATTTCGGCCCTAAAAAAGCAGGGAGTGAACATATTAATTACTGAATTAATGGAGCTTCTGCCGGAAGGCCCACGTTATTATCCGGAGGATATTCCCACCGATGCCACTGAGCGGTTTATAGTAGAAGAAATTATCAGGGAAAAGGTATTCCTGCTTACTTCAAAAGAAGTCCCCTACTCTACCGCAGTTATAATTGAACAATTCAAAGAGGATAACGAGCGTAAGCTAACGACCATCCATGCTACAATCATTATCGAAAAAAATTCGCAGAAAGGTATAATTATCGGCAAGGGCGGGAAAAAGCTGGGGCAGATTGGCACATCTGCCCGCATAGATATCGAAAAACTGCTGGATCAAAAAGTCATGCTGAAGCTCTGGGTAAAGGTGCAAAAAAACTGGACGAAGAACCCACGGCTTCTAAAGGAATTTGGCTACTAAACCGTGAAATCATCACAGCCAATCTCACGATATCTCCAATGAATTTATTTTATTGTACCAGTAAATTAAAGTTTTAGGAGTCTCGGGCTCGCTTACCTGCCGTCTGTGTGTTTCTGTGGCTAGAAAAATAGTTTGCCCGCAAAGCGTCATGTACCGCAATTCAACAGGAGAGAAATTGAGACTGCGATTATTGATACGGGCTTTAAATATATCTTCATGGGTGATGCCATCGGAGGCAAGCCTTCTGAGAAGGCATATAACAAGGAGGTTGTCCGAGAATTGAGAGCCTACTGTA
>CAYTNB010000159.1:0-6388 GCA_964439085.1 uncultured Desulfobulbia bacterium
TGGTTATTGATCTTTTTTCTCGACGCATTGTTGGTTGGGCAATTGATAAAAGAATGACAAAACAACTGGTTATGGATGCGTTGACCATGGCGATCTGGCACCGAAAGCCTTCTCGCAAACTAATCTTCCATACAGATCGGGGTAGTCAGTATTGCAGCCATGGTTTCCAGAAGTTACTCAAACAGTACGGTATATTATCCAGTACGAGCTGGAAAGGTGATTGTTGGGATAATACCGCATCAGAAAGTTTTTTCGGTACTCTCAAAACAGAGCAGGTTCACTGAGTAAGATACATAACTCGTCAGCAAGCTAAGGCTGACATCGTTGATTATATCGAAATGTTTTATAACTGTAAGCGGCGCCATTCCTATCTGGGGTATATGAACCCAATGGAATTTGAAACAATATGGGTTTTGAAAAAAGCTGCTTAGAAAAATGTCCACTTTTACTTGACCAGGTCAACCGGCCGTGGCCGGTATAGCTGGACTTTCAGTCCGCATTTTTAACCAACCTGCTTTATCGGGTGGTAAGTGAGTTTCTTTAGGGAGAAAAACGATATTGAGGTTTTATTAGGTATTAAGGAACCTGGCAGGGAAAAATTAATCAAATCAAAGGTCGTTTGCGTTTTTGTCATTCTACCTTGACGATCTGGAGGGCTCCAAGCTGTGGTATACCGCCTTGGGTTAAGCGGCTGCTTTCTAAAACGGCCAAGGTGTCACCTGTTTTTAGGTAACCTAATGATTTCGCCTCATTAATTGCCCAAAAAACGATTTGGTCGCGGCTTAACTTTTTTTTAATGATAATGGGGATAATATTTTTGTAAAGGCAAGAGTGACGCGCTTCGTGTATTGAATTAGTGGCCAAAAGGGTTGGGGTTTTGCGGTTCCATTTGGAGACGTGTTGGTAAAGGCCTTTGCCAAAATCGATGACTAGGGTGGCGGCAGCACTGCCCAAGCTGGCGGCGGCGGTAAGGGCTAGATTGTCGTCATGTTCGGAGCTAAGCAATTGACAGTGATCATATTCTATGGAACTGTGTCGTTCAGATTCGCTGATGATTTCGGCCATGGTTCGCACTACGTTCACCGGGTCAATGCCCGCCGCTGTCTCGCCGGAGAGCATTACTGCATCCGTCCCTTCAGAAACGGCTAGGCTGACATCGGTTACTTCGGCTCGGGTCGGTCTGGAATTGGTGGTCATTGACTCCAGCATCTGGGTAGCTGTGATTACTGGTGTGTTATGATCCCAGCATAGGTCTATTATTTTTCGTTGAATCCACGGTACTCTGGCTGCCGGCATTTCAACCCCGAGATCGCCTCTGGCGATCATTACGGCATCTGAACTCCTTATAATGCCCTCCATATCGGTTACTGCCTCCGGCTTTTCGATTTTAGCAACTATTTTGAGATCCCTTTTGCCTGATTTGTCGATGATCTGCCTTAACTCAACGATATCGGCGGAGGATCGGACAAAAGACAGGGCAACAAAATCAATGCTATGGTTCAATCCCCATTCTAAATTATCACGGTCTTTGGTGGTAAGACTTGGCAAACTTAATGGGGTGGATGGTAAGTTAATGCCCTTATGAGAACCAAGGGTGCCGCCTCTAATCACCCGGCAAATTACCTCGTCACTGCCCGTCTGCTCAACTTTTAATTCAAGCAACCCATCATCAAGTAGAATCTGGTCGCTTTGCCGGAGATCAGCTAGTACCTCTGGAGCGATGGTGGAAAAACATTCCGCTGTGCCGATGATTGAATCGGCCTGAATAATGACTTGGCTGCCCGGTGACAATTGTATTTTGCCATCTTGCATCTCACTGGTACGAATTTTCGGGCCGCATAGGTCCATAAGAACCGCTACTGGTCTATGCCATTTTTTCTCTGCTGTCCTGATGAAATTTAAGGCTTTCTCGTGTTCTGTAAAATTGCCGTGCGAGAAATTGAGGCGGGCCACATCCATACCGGCCAACATCATTTTCTCAATGGTTTCCTGACTGGAAGATGAGGGCCCGATTGTGCAGACGATACGAGACATTTTGCGAATGTTGGCAACTGACTGTCCAGCTGTTAAGTTAATTGCTGCGGTGAGTTTATCTATTTGAATCGGTTTGGGAAGAATGGCCGCCACGTTAGGGTATTTTCTTAATTTATCTCGCAGATTCTCCTGGTCTAATGACCCAGATACGACAAGTACCGGCAGATTTGGACATGCTACGGTCATGGCCTCAATAAACTTAAAACCATCCCATTGCGGCATTATGATGTCGCAAATAAACAGGTCAAAAGGCTTGGTGGTAGCCATTAGAAAGCCTTGCTGGCCGTTGTCAGCTTCTTCAACTGTGTGGCCCAGCACGCTTAATTGGCGGCTAAGCATGGTTCGGATTACGGGGTTGTCGTCTAATAGTAGTATCTTCATGTCAGCCTTTGCGTATGGGGAAGTAAGCGGATCGGGAGTAGTATGAGTTATATCTATATCGCTCTTTAATTTTGTAGCTTTACCTGAATGGATACAAAAATTATTGATAATAGCTTTTATTATTCTCCAATAAAATAGGATGAAAAGTCAAATTAATAATCTGCTGAACGAAAAGTATGGGTATTTACGGTGGAGTCTTGAAGGGAAAAAGCAGAATGTAATCGCATCTTTTTGTAATAAACAAAAAAACATTTTTTGCCCCTTCTGGTTGTTGTCAGGAAAGATGTCGTTTTTTATCAGTAATTCCCGGTCAAGGGTTAAACTGTTGATTTGATTATGAAAGTGAAGATGCCCTTTCGTAAACTTTTAACGACTTTCTGCCAATGAATCACCAGCGCGACAAAATATGGAATAGGCCATAACTATATGATATCTAAGGTGAAAATAATTTCAATATAAGCAACTTTTTGCTTGACCAAGGCCCCGAAATGGGCCAGCGATTTTCTATGTAATATCAAACACTTACACCGGGGAACGCCGTGGAGTCACGCAAGATTTATCGAATTGAAGCTCTGGGGAAAAACCTCGCAAAACCCAACAGAACCGTGCGAAAACATCTTAACGCTGATGCGCTGATCAGGAACATAAGAAATAAATTTCGGGATATACCTGACCATCGTGCCGGCAATTCAAAAATATCATTAGATGATGCCCTGATGTCGGCTTTTGCTATGTTCCAGTTCAAAGACCCATCTTTACTTGCCTTTGATCGACGCCGTAAAGAAGAGCCTGAGAATCTGCATTCCATTTATGGTATTACTAATATCCCAAGTGATAGTCAAATGCGCACTATTGTTGATCCAGTGGATATTTCATCTCTATGCGCACCTTTTACCAGCGTTTTTCGCCAACTGCAGAGGGGTAAGGACTTTGAAAAAATGACTTTTATTCCTGTTTTTTTGTTTCTTGATACACGCTGTTTCTTATTTCTTCAAGGCGGATGCCGGTTTCTTCTGTTTATTACTGGTCAGTGTTATGTGTCAAATCGATACTAAGTCAGGCTATCGTGCATCCCGAACTGAAGCCCATGCCTGGAATTCAGATAATTTTAGCCGGTATCTGGCCACATTGCCCTCGTGCAGATGTTTTAACGCATCAAATGCTATTTTCACAAACTCTACCCTGTCATTTTCAGGAACCTGATTATCTGTCAATTTTTTAATAATTTTTTCAGAGGGCGCATGCCTGCCTTGGACGATTGTTTGCACTGTCTGGATCAATATCTCACGGTAACGTATTCGCAGAGGGTTTGGCTCGGCCACGGTTTGGGTGATAGCGAGGTAGCGCTGACAGGAACGTTCATAGAGCCAGACAAACACATCACGAAGCAGATCAATTTGATTGCATTCATAGACTCCCAAGGTGCCATCTATGTATGCACGTTCTGGTACATCGACAAATGAGAGAGGACATAGGTTATTCTGAATTAGCGGGATATTTGCTCCTAGGCGAGAGACACGTTTGTTGACATCTTCAAATGGCTGCAAATAAGGCAACTGAACCATCACAAAAAAAGCCTGTTCAAAAGGGTCTGGGATAGCAGAGGCCTTTTGCAGCAAAATATTAAAACACTCTTCTAGAACCTGTGGCATAGCCAGCGGCAGAAAGGTTGATGCACCAATTTCTACGGGCCTGCGCCGTAACCGCCCACAGGCCTCTTCATCGGGGAGTAAGTTTTCTGATAAAATGGCGTGCAGGTTTAGAAAGGTGAAATGATTGAATCCGATTTGATCAGCCTCTGCAATGAGCATCTCAATGGCTGTTTTGTGGTTCAGGATCATCTGGGTTTCCAGGATATCCTTGCCTTCAGCTATCTGGCCAAATTCAATTAAGTTACGTGTGTCGAGACGGTTATAGGTATTTCCTTCCAGGCGAGAAGATGCCCAGGCCAGGTCAATTAACAGCCTATTCAAGATGTCCCTTGCGTATGTTCCTGCTGGGTACTTTACGGCAGGAGTACGACCCATTTCATGGAGTTGGGAGCGTAATGATTCAGGAAGATAGAAGGTGGCGCCGGGTGTATACTCATCTAGAAATGAACGCTGATAACCGATTGGTTTGCGTTGCATAATTGGCTGTCCAACAAAATCACGGATGAGAGCTCCTTCTCTTGACACCGGCACATAACTTTCCACCACACCATTAATTGAAGCCTCAGCTGTTATAGGTTCCGCCTTAAGAGTCACGCTTCGGGCGGGCTTGTAAACCAGGGCAATGCTTTTTCCTTCGGTTGTGATACGGTTGTTCTTTTGAAGGATTTTCAACCTGCGCTGCAAGGTTCGTCGGTTGATATTAGGCAGTTGGAGAGACAGGGCTTCATCGAGGGCTGAAATTCCAATTCCATCTGGATATTCTGAGACTACCTGCTCGATCAAATTTAATTCTTTAGCAGACACTATACGTGACATAATCATTTCCTCTTAACTCAGCACAAACAGATCTATTTGTTTTTGTCGTGCAATCGTCGTATAACAGCAATCCCACTCGCACTAAAGCGTGACACTAACATGTCACGCTTTAGTGTCGCGCGTCAACAAAAAAATGGCAAGCTTCAGTTTTTAGCTGGGAATTATTGTAGAGTACACTCATTGTTTTTCTCCTGTCGTTTGCATTATAACGACTTAACTTGGTGTCCACAATATCGGGGAAGGATCAGTCTGCATAAGATGTCAAAGGAAGTCAAAAGCAACTTTCCCTAAAAACAAAAAAAAGGGCCAAATCCCCTATTTTCAAGGATTTGGCCCGTGCTTTTACTGGTGCCTAGGGCGAGAATCGAACTCGCATGGGTATACACCAGAGGGATTTTAAGTGTACTGGGACACAGTTACCATTAATTATAAATTCTTCTCATCTAGTTGATATTATGATGTTTCTATTAAAAGTAGAGTTCCAGCAACTTCTATAGTTTTCTTTTAAAGACCATACTTTTCTCGGCACGATTACACCAGAATTACACAAGGTTTTTGAGGCACTTTTCATTTGCCAACCACTGCCAAAAGTTTCTTCCCCCTCAACTTGTCTGCCCAGCGACTCGCAACTTCTCCACGATTGACAGTAACTATCTTGACAGTACCATCTTTTTCAGCGGTAATACTCGTTTTCACACAACGTCCACGGATGTAGTCAGCATGAAACCTAATTTGTCCATGCTCGTAGTGTAGACACTCAAAAAAATCTTTAACAGAGAACTCATCGGCGTCTTCAAAATCAATTCCAGACATACCTCGTGGTCGAGCATCAGCAAAAGACAAAACAGCGATAGCGTAGATGAGGCCAAAGGCACACCACTCGATATCATCTTCCGTAACTTTTATGGTTACTTGGCTTCGAGAACCACCACTGTCAAAAGTTTGGTGGTCGCAGTCAACTACTTCAATTTCAGCCCCCACAACAACAGCTTGTTCTATTAGCCAGTAACCTGCATCTCTATCATTCATCTCAATGTTCCTGTTCATTAGCTCTATACAGAATTTCATCCTCCATAATTTCAAGAGAATCACCAGCACCTAGGGGGAACTCATCTGGCAGTTGTGTAACAATCACTCCAAAAACATGATCTTTGTCAATATGTTCTATTTCGAGATCAATGTAACCACCATCAACTTGCACTGGCTCTCCTGAACCTATAGGGAAGAATGCTCTAACTGTAATTTTGTCACCGATAGATAAATATTTAAGTTTGACACCTGGGTAGTCGGGAAACTCGTTAGGATAAAAGCCAGATATCTTCGCACTATTCATACTAAAGATGTGATAGCCATCTTTAACGATGTCTGCGTAGAATCCTTCATTCTTTTTATTGGGGAGAGGGATTACTGATGCCATGTGTTCATCCTTACATTTTATTTATCTTTCCAGTGAGCCTCTTGCAAAATTAAAAAGGCATTTTCTAAGCCTAACATATTGAAATAAT
>CAYTNB010000160.1:0-6355 GCA_964439085.1 uncultured Desulfobulbia bacterium
CAGGAATAAGGGCAGCACAGGCTGATTTTCTGGTTTTTCTGGACTCTGATGACTGGTTTATGAAGGACAAGTTAGAGCTACAGTTGGCCGCTATGCTCGATAATCCACTTTCTCTAGTCTCTCATACTCAGGAAAAATGGTTGCGTCGGGGTAAACATCTAAATCAGAAGAAACGGCATCGTAAAGAGAGCGGCAACCTCTTTAGCCGCTGTTTGGGGCTTTGTGTCGTGGGTATGTCAACCATAATGGCGCAGCGGCAGTTGTTCGAAGAGGTTGGCTTGTTCGATGAGTCGTTTCCCTGCTGCGAGGATTATGAACTCTGGCTGCGAGTAGCCGTTAGTTACCCTTTTTTGTTGGTCGATAAGCCGCTGACGGTTAAGGAAGGTGGCAGGCCTGATCAACTTTCCGAACTCTACAGACAGGGCATGGATAAATTCAGGATCAAAGCCCTTGCCAATTTACTGGAAAGTGGTGTGCTATCTACTGCACAAGAGAGTTTGGCACGGGAAGAGTTGTCTCGTAAATGTCTGATCTACGGGAAGGGTTGTCTGAAGCATGGCCGCCAGGATGAGGGGAACAGGTATCTTGAATTAGTTAGGCATGGAGTCGATGGACTTCGACTAAATAAGAGTTAGTGTATAGTGCCACATAGAAAAAAACAAAACTGGAGTGTTTAAATGGGATTTCGTTGTGGAATTGTCGGCCTGCCTAATGTGGGCAAATCAACCATATTTAACGCCTTGACTGCGGCGGGTATTGAATCGGCTAACTACCCTTTCTGCACTATAGAACCAAATGTGGGAATGGTACCGGTGCCTGATGTGAGGCTTGATAAATTGTCAGAACTGGCAAATACCAAAAACGAAGTCCATGCTCAGATGGAATTCGTCGATATAGCCGGATTGGTGAGTGGTGCCAGCAAGGGCGAGGGGCTGGGAAATCAGTTTCTTGGTCATATTCGCCAGGTAGATGCCATCGCCCATGTGATTCGGTGCTTTGAAAATGAAAATATTGTGCATGTGGATGGTAGTATTGATCCCCTCCGTGACCGTGAGGTCATCAACACCGAATTGATTCTGGCCGATCTTGATACTGTTGCCAAACGCCTGAAAAAAACCACTTCCATTGCTAAGAGTGGTGATAAGGAAGCCAAGGTACAGTTAATCATTCTGGAGAAGATTCAGGAAGCTCTGGATGATGGGAAGCCCGCCCGCAGTGTTAAATTTACCTCGGACATGGAAGACGCTGTGGGGCGATTGCTGCGGGAAATATGTTTGCTCTCCTACAAACCGGTTCTTTATGTGGCCAATGTTGCGGAGGAGGATATTGTCAAAGGAAACGCTTTTGTAGATGCCTTACAACAGGTGGTTTCAGATGAGGAAAATGCCCCCGTAGTTGTAATTTCAGGGGCCATTGAGGAAGAACTCTCCAATATGGATCCAGAGGAACATCTGGAGTTCTTAAATGATATGGGTATGGACGAATCTGGCCTAAACCGTTTGATTAAGGCTGGTTACGGTCTGTTGGGTTTAATGAACTATTTTACGGTAGGCGAAAAGGAGACTAGGGCCTGGACCCTCAAGGTGGGGTCTAGGGCTCCACAGGCTGCCGGGGTCATTCATTCGGATTTTGAGCGTGGTTTCATCCGGGCTGAGGTTATTTCATATCAGGATTATGTGGATTGCGGTGGTGAGGCAGTGGCCAAGGAGCAGGGCCTTTGGCGTCTTGAGGGGAAGGACTATGTGGTCCAGGATGGTGATTGTATAAATTTTCGTTTTAATGTGTGAGATAGGTAGCCAGATGGAGATAAAAATGGGTCAGAAAAAAGATCGTTTAAAGGAAATTATTTTACAAAAATCGTATCGCCAGGGCACATTTACCCTGACTTCGGGTCGTACCTCTGACTTTTATGTGGATGGTAAACAGACTACCCTGGATGCCGAAGGGGCTTATTTATGCGGCAAAATGATTTATAATATCATCAGCCAACATCCACAGACCATTGGAGCTGTGGGAGGCATGACCCTGGGTGCCGATCCTCTGGTTACGGCAGCATCTATGGTCAGCTTTTTGGAAAAAAAACCAATCCCTGCCTTTATTGTTCGTAAGGAGGCCAAGGGGCATGGCACTGGTGCCTATATTGAGGGACAAGGTAATATCCCGGCTGGAGCTAATGTGGCTCTACTAGAGGATGTGGTAACCACCGGCGGTACTCTTCTTAAGGTTATTGACCGGGTAGAGGCGCAGGGATATAAGGTAGGACTTGTTATTACGGTGGTTGATCGGCAGGAAGGCGGCGCTGAGGTTCTTGCTCAGGCCGGATATCCCCTAAAGGCCATTTTCACCAGAAAAGAGTTGTTGGGTTAAGCGTCATGACCATGCAATGCAAAGAATGTCAGGGGAAACTTGAGGTTGCTCGCTCATGCTGGAAGGTGCGGATGCGCTGTCAAAAATGTCTGAAAGAGTATAAAATTCATGAGGTGGCTGATATCCTGGATAAAGAAACAGAAGAACTTTTGGCCCGTTACCCCTCTATTATTTACGATTGATTATTACAGAAGGCACAGAGGGGGGCGAAAGTTCTCAGCACTCTGCTTCTGTGCCAGTTGTTACTGTCCTTCTATTTCTTTCCTCAGCCACTCCTCAATCTGGGATCTGGTGGGGAGCCGACCAGATGATTTAAGCTGGCCGTTGATGATCAGGGCTGGAGTTTGCATAACACCTAAGCGGCCTATCTCGTCAAGATCATGTATTTGAAATACATCCGCCTTTACCTGTAGATCACTCATTATTTCTATAACTAATTTCTGGATATTATTACAGCTTACGCAGCCTGGCCCCAGTATTCTAATAGTTAAATTCTCGTCTTTGTTGGCCGTATCCTTGCCAAGCAGCCGATCAAATTCCCGAGCCACGGCCTCTCTGTATGTCTCCTGCATCCCGTTAGGTATATAATTTTGGCGGGCAATGGTTTTAAAGAGTATCTTTACAGCCTCTGAACGGTCGATTTCTTTGCTAATGACTTGGCTAAGCGCAATGTCAAGACCCACCAAGCCAATGGTGGCCTGACCAATTTTAATGTGGCGCTGGAGTGGGGTATCTTCCATTACTGCAGCCAGTCCATGATTTCTTGGTTCGTTGGCATCCGGCCCACACATTTTACCTCACCGTTAATGGATAGGGCTGGAGTGGACAGGACTCCGGCCTGGGCCATTTTCTGGAAATCGGTGACCTTGTCAATCGTTGCCTCAATTTTTGTCTCTTCTAAAGCCTCTTGGACAAGAGTGGCCAGTTTTTCGCAATTGGCGCATCCCGGCCCCATAACTTTTATTTCCATAATTTTCTCCTTTTCTTTTAGTGACAGCAACACACAGAAAAAGGCATAAAGCGTTGAGGACTTATGAATCTCATCGACTTTTTAGTGTTTTTTATGGCAAGACTTTGATTTACTATATTAATCTCACCAAGTTGCAACCTGCCGTTAAGATACTTATCCAGGGATTGTTATCAAAGTTTTGATCTTTTCCAGTTTATCTGGGTTAGGAGTAAAAAGAAATTTCTCCAAACGAAATTTTCATCTTTATCTGCAGCGTTGCTGCGGTCAATATAATTTAATATAACATATTAAATAAATATCCCACAATTAGTATACCGCATCCGACCACGCCAATGAAGGTGGTGATTAGACGGGGCTTTAAAACCTTGCGGAGAATAACCATCTCCGGCATGGATAGGGCAATAACGCTCATCATAAAGGCTAGTACCGTGCCTAGTGCTGCTCCTTTTTCCAGCAGGGCCTGGACGATGGGGACTATGCCAGCGGCATTGGAGTACATAGGTATTCCTATGGCCACAGCAGTTGGCACTGACCACCAAGCGGCCTTGCCCATGAGGGCCGCCATGAAATTTTCTGGAACATAACCATGGATTCCGGCCCCTATCGCAATACCGGCCAGCATGTATGGCCAGACCTTGCCAACAATATCCTGAACAGCCTCCTTACCCATGCGGATTCTGGTGGACCAAGTCAGGTTTTCCTCGGGAACGGCATTGGTATCGTTGCGAATTTTTAAGACCCAGTCTTCAATATGGTTCTCCAGTTTTAGGCGACCAATTACCCAACCAGATATTATGGCGATCAGGAGGCCGGTGACCAGATATAGGGCGGCCACCTTCCAACCTAGCAAGCCGTAGAGCAACACCAGGGCAATTTCATTAACCATGGGCGCTGATACTAAAAACGAAAAAGTCACACCCAGAGGGACCCCTGCGGTTACAAAGCCGATGAATAGCGGAACTGCCGAACATGAACAGAATGGGGTAACTATGCCCAAAGCGGCGGCCAAAATGTTTCCTACTGCCTCGTTGCGACCCGCCAGAATTCGCCTTGTCTTTTCTGGGGTAAAAAAACTACGGATAATCCCAACTCCAAATACCACCAGGATAAGGAGCATCAGAACCTTGGGGCTTTCGTAAAGAAAAAATTCTAAGGCCGAGCCTGCATGGCTGCCATGTTGAAGTTTTAGTAGGGAATAAGACAGAAATTTAGCCAGGGGCAATAATTGCTCATAGATTATAAGCCACAGGCCAAGTCCAGCAGCTCCCAGGATGATGAACTTGATTATTGTACCGGGCTGACGACCAGTGCTTGTGGGGTGTTGCTGAGTTTTACTATTTTTGTGGTCGTGTTGAATTGGTTTCATCGTCATTATTTGGTAACTACTCACGGGGTGGCGCATTACTTTAAATAACCACCGTAGTTACATTATTTGAATATATCTTCTCGTTTGGTATGCAGAGCCAGTTTAATCAGATCGTTGGTTTCCGCATGATCGTTCAGCCAGCTTTTGATATTTTTCAGCATGACCTTAGCATATTCTGATTCACTGCCGTCGGCTAGGTGATAATTTACCCATATCTTGTATTTACTGCTCTCTACCAGACCGGCATCTTCCAAAATCTTGAGATGCTTGGAAATGGTGGGCTGGGCTAGGCCGAGAACAGTTTTGATCTCACAGACGCACATCTCTTTCTTGGCAAGTATTTTTAAAATTTTAATCCGGCCCGGATCAGACATCGCCTTCATCACTCTGATTAATTGTTTCATCTGTACTCCTTTTCACGTGTTGATTTTTATATTACTATATGGCAATATTTGTTTTTGTCAACCGCATATGGTCAGATAAACAAGTTTGTAAGGTATGAGGGGAGGGAGGGTGGCTCAGAAAATGGCGGCTAATGCTTTTTGTAATTCTGTCATTTGGTAGGGTTTTACAATAGCGCCGCAAAAACCGTATTGCTGATAATTGGCCAAGATGGGGTCATTGGAATAACCGCTGGAGGCGAGTATCTTGGCCGTTGGGTCAAGTAGTAGTAACTCTTCTGCTGTTTCTTTACCGCCCATACCGCCGGGGATTGTTAAATCCATGATAATTGCGGCTATGGGGGTGTCGGTTTTTTGGGCTTTCTGAAAAAGGCGTAATGCTTCCCGGCCCCCCTCGGCAAGAACCACTTCATAGCCTGCGAGAGTCAGCATGGACTTGGCGACTTCTCTTACCATATTTTCATCGTCCATGACTAAAATTTTGCGGTGTTTTTGGTTCGTTAAGATGGGGTATGTCGGCGGCGGCATTTTTCTGCTATGTTTTGTTTGCCCGGTAATTGGCAGATAGATGGAGAATGTAGTTCCTTTTGGGCTAGAGTCCACCCTTATGAAGCCGTCATGCTTAGCAATTATGGAGTGAGTGATTGCCAGCCCCAGGCCGCTGCCCATCTCTTTGGTGGTAAAGTATGGGTCGAAAATTTTAAGCAGAGCCTTTGACGGAATTCCGGGGCCGTTGTCGTCAATAGAGACTTTAATGTATTTGTGTTCATAATCCAGGGCAGAAAAATTTTCTACCTTGGGATTTGAAATATTTTTGCCGCTAATCTTAATCTTGCCGATATCGCCCATGGCCTGCCTGGCGTTGATAATTAGATTTTGGATAACCTGACTCATCTGGCCCTTATCAATATTCACCATCCAGAGGTCGTCGGCAATACTGTACTGGCATTTAATGTTGCTACCGTGCAAGACAAAGTCTGCCGAGTCCTTGATGATTTCCTTCACCGCAGAGGTTTCCTTGACAGGATCACCACCTCGTGAGAAGGTAAGGAGTTGTTGGGTGAGATCTTTAGCCCGAAGGGAGGCTTTTTCCGCCGCTAAGATGAGAGGTGATATCTTTTTCTCCCCGGGAGCCAGAAAATGTTTGGCCAGGCTGAGGTTGCCCATTATGGCCATAAGGATATTGTTAAAGTCGTGGTCTGAAAGTGCGGAGTAAAGGGTCGTTGTCTTACCACTTCCTGTAGGCCCTGT
>CAYTNB010000161.1:0-6343 GCA_964439085.1 uncultured Desulfobulbia bacterium
ATACGTCATTTATCTTTTTTGATCTCTCTCAAACACCACTTTCGATCATAACTCGGTATCGGAGTCTACGCTTACTGAGTACCTTATAAATTCTTTTCTAAAAAACAGGTAGGCGCAGACTCCGAGAAAACAATCTGTAAGGTACTAATTCGTTTCCTCCACTTGTGGATATGACCCCAACCACTCAAAACTGGCACAAGTTTCTCGCAGTTGATTTATGGCTTGGTTTATTATTGGGTCATCAATATGTCCCAACATATCCATAAAAAACATATACTTGCCAGCTTCACCCTTTACTGGTCGTGATTCAATTTTGGTTAAATTGATCCCACGTTCGGCCAGAATATTAAGGACGTTGTTTAAGGCACCCGGGCGGTCTAGAAGACTCAGTAGCAAAGATGTTTTGTCCTTACCGCTTCTTGTCAGAGATTTTTGGCCGATCAGTAAGAATCTGGTCGTGTTACCGCGATAATCTTCTACCCCTTGTGCTACAACCTGTAAATCATAGGTTTTGATAGCCAGGGAACTTGCTATGGCCCCAATGCTATGATCCTTCTGGGCCATTTGAGCGGCGACCCCGGTACTGAATACCGTTTGGCAAGGAATATTGAGCAGATTTTTTCTCAGCCATTGCCGACATTGGGCCAGTGGTTGAGAGTGCGAGACCACTGTCTTAATGTCATCTATGGCGCCGCTGTAGTTAACTAAATTATGTTTAATTGCCAGGTTAGCCTCACCACTGATTTTAACCCGGTATTTCATAAAAGAGTCTAGGGTGGAGGTAACCGAACCCTCAATGGAATTTTCAACTGGTACTATGCCGTAGGTAACTCGCCCGTGTTCAACGTCGTGAAAAATATCTTCAATGGTATCTGCGGGAATGAACTTAGCCGATTGACCAAAATATTTTACTCCGGCCAGGTGCGAAAATGTCGCCTCCGGACCTAAATAACCGACGGTCACGGTCTTCTGAGACAGGCGACAGGTGGTAATAATTTCTCTAAATATACTGTGCAGAGGCTCGGTTGGGAAAACACCATTATTCAGGGATATCAAACGTTCAAAAATTTGCCTCTCCCGCAAGGGATCCCATTTGGCACGATTGTCTTTGTTCTTTAAACGGCCTATTTCCTTGGCGCATAAAAGCCTTTCTTTTAGCAGAAAAAGCATCTGGTTGTCGATGTTATCAATTCTGTCCCTGACGCTGGTCATTGTTTCATTTTTCCCGTCTAATGGGAGGTTTTTGTCCGTCTCGTTCATTTTTTTATGTTATGTCCCTTGATTTATTATCTTGACTACATCAAATAATATCGTAAATATGCAGGTTATATTAAATTGTAGTTTCTTGCAAAGATAAATTTTGACTAATGTCCTTCGCATAAGATCAGATTGTGAGCTTGTGAGACTCATAATCAGCTAGGAAAGGAGGATGTCCTGGAATAGAGAGCCTACTGCAGATAAGCGCTG
The DNA here is from genome assembly GCA_964439085.1 of uncultured Desulfobulbia bacterium. Lineage (GTDB taxonomy): Bacteria > Desulfobacterota > Desulfobulbia > Desulfobulbales > VMSU01 > JAADIV01. Next base: position 1,468 of record CAYTNB010000161.1, read on the forward strand.
ACATCGAAGTCGGAGCAATTGGCCCATTTCCCCGTATAGCCTGCCTGGTGACGCTTTGAAATTTTGGCTTATAATAGAGCTTTTTCATACTTTGCTTGTTATTATCGGCTTATTAGTACCTTGCAGATTGTTTTCTCGGAGTTTGCGCTTACCTGTTTTTTAGAAAAGAATTTATAAGGTACTAGGTAAGCGTAGACTCCGATACCCCCCTCGTGGGTTGTTAGAAATAAAATTTATTAAAGGTGATTTCTAGATGAAAGTTAAGAATTGGATACGTAAAAATCCTGTTGTTGTAGATCGGGGCACCTTGCTTCAAGATGCCGTGCGACTGATGAAAGAACATGACATTAGACATTTACCGGTTGTTGACGACGGGCAATTAGTTGGCTTTGTGACGGAAAGTGATTTGCGGCAGTTTTCATTCCCGTCGATGGTTGAGGACATCCCCGTACATCAGGTAATGGTTACTAACCCAATTACAATTGATGCCGAAGCCAGTGTTGAAGAGGCCGCAAAGATAATTCATGATAACAAGATTGGCGGCTTGCCCGTTTTGGAAGACGATCAATTGGTGGGGGTTATTACCTCATCTGATTTACTTGCGGCTTTTATTGAGGTTATGGGGTTGTTGAAGGCGACAACCCGCCTTGATATTCAGGTTAATGAGGAATGTGGAAATGTCGATACTGTGGCCAGAATTATCATGGAAAATGGCGGCGATATTTTAAATATGGCTACAGATAACAGCGGGACATCCAAGCAAAAAGTTTATTATTTCCGCCTAGAGAGATGCGATGCTGATCCTATTGTTGCGTCTCTCGAGTCGGCAGGGCACAAGGTGTTATCTGTAATGGATTAAACTGCAAGTCAGTTATATTGGACAAAAATGAATAAACATAAAATAAATAAAACATACGCAGAAATTAATGCCAAAATAAAAGCTGGGAAGGCTGTAGTTGTCACAGCGGAAGAGATGGTGGCTATTGTTCAGAAAGAAGGAAAGGTAAAAGCTGCCGCCCGAATTGACGTGGTTACCACTGGTACATTTTCTCCCATGTGCTCGTCGGGAATGTTTTTTAATTTTGGTCAGACCACCCCCACAATTAAGGCCTCCAAGGTGTGGTTGAACAATGTCCCTTCCTACGCAGGTTTGGCGGCGGTTGATGCCTATATCGGTGCCACCGAGCCCAGCGAAGATGATCCACTAAATAAGATTTATCCCGGCAGTTTTGCGTATGGCGGCGGACATGTAATTGAGGATCTGGCCGCTGGTCGTAAGGTCTTTTTAAAGGCTACAGCCTATGGCACCGATTGTTACCCCAATCAGAGCATGGAAAAAGAGATTACTATTGCTGATTTGGGCGATGCCTTGCTCACTAATCCCAGAAATTGTTATCAAAATTATAATTGTGCCATAAATTTATCTGACAAGACCATTCATACTTATATGGGTACCATAAAATCCAACGGTCGCAGCGCTAATTATTGCAGTGCTGGTGAGTTGAGTCCGTTGCTTAATGATCCGTTGTATAAGACCATTGGCTTGGGAACCAGGATTTTTTTAGGCGGCGGGATTGGCTATGTTACCTGGCATGGCACACAGCATAATCCGAAGGTTTCACGTGCCGAAAACGGTACGCCGCACAGTCCGGCTGGAACTCTTATGGTGCAAGGAGATTTGAAACAAATGTCACCAGCTTGGCTTAAAGGTGTAGCCATTCGTGGCTATGGTTGCTCCTTGGCCGTGGGAATTGGCATTCCTATCCCCATTTTAAATGAGGAAATGGCTGGCTTCACAGGTGTTTCCGATGCTGAGATTTATACACAGATAATTGATTATGCCTATGATTATTCCAACCGGATCAATCGTAATTATGGCGAGGTTAGTTACGCTCAGTTAAGAACCGGCAAAATAGAGGTAAATGGTCAAGAAATTCCGGCTACGCCCTTATCCAGTGTGGTAAAGGCACGTGAGATTGCCGAATCCTTGAGAAAGTGGATTATGGCTGGAGAATTTTATTTACAAGCACCTGTGCAGTTATTGCCGGACGGTTCCGAATCCAAATGAAGTTTCGTGAATGATTAACACCGAGTTATCGCAGCGATACACCTCTCTTCGTGATATAGTTCAATCTTTAGGCCCTACGGCAATTGCCTTTTCGGGCGGGGTGGATAGTACGTTTCTCCTGCAAGTTGTCCATAATGTATTCCCTGGGCAGGTGGCAGCTTTTTTCGCAGATTCTTTGGTGCAGCCGGCTGGTGAGAAGGGTGCTGCCGTGGAATTTGCTAAGAAGATTGGGGTTCCACTGCAAATAATAGATTTTGACCTGTTGGATGAGGCTGAGTTTATAGCCAATTCGTGTGAGCGTTGTTATTACTGTAAAAAGAAAATTTTTAGCACTTTTAGAAAATTCAGTCTGCAAGCGGGACAGATTCTGGCAGACGGCACAAATCTCGATGATTTACAGGAAGTAAGGCCTGGTTTTAAGGCCTGCCAGGAGTTAGGTGTAAGAAGCCCATTGCTTGAGGCTGGTTTGACTAAGGCCGATATTAGAATTTTAAGCCGCAAGATTGGACTTTCTACTTGGAATAAGCCGTCAGCTTCGTGTCTTGCAACCAGAATCGCAGAAGGGCATGAAATTACGGCTTCTGCCATTTCTTTAGTTGACCGAGGCGAGGAGTGGTTGCACTCGCAAGGCTTTGAAGGATGTCGTTTACGGCTGCGTGATAAGGTTTGTTTTATTGAACTATCCGCTGGAGACATTTCTCGCTTTGTTAAAACTGAAAAATGCTCTGCGGCGTTGGAGTTCATGTATTCATTGGGGTTTCAGAAAGTTTTTCTTGACCTTTCTGAAAGAGAAGGTATTTTGTCGTAGTTCATTGCATATTTAGTGTCGGGATGTGGCTCAGTCTGGTAGAGCACTTGCTTCGGGAGTAAGGGGTCGGAGGTTCAATTCCTCTCATCCCGACCAGTTAATTTATAATGCAAAGGCTTTCAGGGTGAACTGGAAGCCTTTTTTCGTTAAGCCCTGCCGCTCTCCTTTGGTCAATCCATGCAAGTCCTCCAGTATTTTTTTGCAGACATTTATTATTATCTCCTGGTCTATGTTATATTGGCATTATTTTAGCTGGAGTAAACCAGGACTCCGTTTTAGTACCTTACAGATTGTTTTCTCGGAGTCTGCGCTTCGCTCCGCTTACCTTTTTTTAGAAAAGAATTTATAAGGTACCAGGTAAGCGTAGACTCCGATACCCCTCGTGGGGTGTTAGCTCCTTATCCCGTTATATGTATAATTAATAATTCCACAAGTTTATTCCCAAATGCATCCATTTGAAAAAAAGATTTTAAAAAATTGCAGAAACCATAAACTTGTTAAATCCGGGGAGAGGGTAGTTGCCGGGGTGTCGGGTGGCCCAGATTCAATGGCAATGTTGTACGCCTTGGTTGCCTTGTCTGACTTACTTGAAATATCGATTTTTGTGGCCCATGCGAACCACGGACTGCGTCCACTGGAATCACCACTTGAAGAGAAATTTGTGCGTGAACAATCTGATTTATTGGGGCTTAAATACCAAGTTTCTTTACTCAGGGTTAGAAATCTAGCAGAGGATAAAGGGCTATCTTTAGAACATGCTGCCAGGGAATTACGCTATAACTTTTTTGATGAAGTGGGGCATTTATTTCAGACATCAAAAATAGCTGTGGCTCATAATGCCGATGATCAAGCGGAAGAAGTTTTGTTGCGTTTGCTTAGAGGAACTGGCAGTAAAGGCTTGGCCGGTATGGAAATGAAAAGGGTAAATAAGGTTATCCGTCCGCTCTTAAATATCTATAGAACTGATATTATGCAGTATCTACAAGACAAAAACATTCCTTATATGCTTGATTCGTCCAATATGGATCAAAGATATAGGCGTAATCAAGTTCGTCTTGATCTATTGCCTAAGTTGGCGGCGGATTTTAATCCCAATATAAAACAAGTTTTATGTCAAACAGCCTCTATTTTACAGGACGAAAATAAGTTTCTTGAGAAAATAACCGATCAGGCCTACGGGCAAACAGTTATTGAAACTTGCGATGAAAATGGTGAGAAACTTCTAGACGTTATCCTGTCGTATTTCACAGAACTAGATACTGCTATTCAAAGGCGGCTGTTGGAAAAGGCAATTTTGGTACTTAATCGTAAGCCTGGGTTCAAACAAATAGAATCTATCATGGCGGCTGTGGTTAGTGCGCCGCATGTGATTCACCTGGCGGGTGGATTGCGAGTTTTTAAGGATGGTAAATTTTTACGTTTGTCTTTTCCTGCTGGTCAAACCAGCAATCGGCAGAACTTTATTGAGACTGAATGTGTTAGATTTGAGATTTTAATTCCCAAAACTGGCATTTATGCAATCCCTGAAATAAATAGTGTCATTGAGATAGAGTTTTTGACAAGTCATTTGCCAGAGGAGCAATTAAAAACGCCGGATGCTGATTATCTGGATTATGATAAATTGTCATTTCCTCTAAAACTGAGAAATCGCCAGAATGGTGATTGTTTTATCCCCTTAGGCTGTCCTGGCCGAAAAAGTGTGGGGAAGTTTTTATCCGATCTTAAAATGCCAATGTGTGTACGTCGTCTAACTCCCGTGTTGTTAAGTGATGAAAACATTGTGGCACTACCAGGAATACGAATTAATGATGAATTTCAAGTGACCGCTAACACTGGCAAAATTCTTAAAGTTTCAATGTGCCACCAAGATAAATATCTTTACTGATATGGCCATTCATGCTAAGAAGAAGTTCAATATTTTAACATGAAAAGGTGCGGGCGGGTAGCTCAGCTGGATAGAGTGTCGGCCTCCGAAGCCGAAGGTCGTGGGTTCGAATCCC
>CAYTNB010000162.1:0-6333 GCA_964439085.1 uncultured Desulfobulbia bacterium
TGGCTAAGTAGCTAAGCGTAGACTGCGAAAAGTTTGATATACAGGTAAGCGAACGGAGTGAGACTCCGAGGCGTAGTGATTTTTTAGGTGCGAGGCCATACATATGGTATGCCTCCTACAACGCAGTAGAGCGGATTGCTATGCCCCTTTTGGGTACTTTTTACGACGCCATTATAATTATATAAGACTCAACGCCAGCATTGCGGCGTTATTTGATGCACCTGGCACACCCAGACTGGTGCTTACTTCGGCCAGCTCTTGGCGTGCCAGTTGATGTTGTAAGCTGCCGGGCCATATTCGCTTTAATTCCCTTTGCATGTTTTCTGCGGTAAGGTCATCTTGCAATAATTCTCGAACCACCTCCCGTCCTGCCACCAGATTAACTAATGATGCGTATTTGATCTTAATGAGGCGTCTGCCGAAAAAATAGGTGAGTGGTGAGATACGATATGCGACAACCATTGGTATCTGTAATATTGCCAGCTCCAAAGTTACTGTACCGGATGCGGCCATAACCAGGTTGCAGGCCGCCATAACATTATAACGTTCGTGTCGGATTATGCGGATGTTGAGATCATTTGCCTCGACTGTAGTTAAATTTAGGTCATCTTGACTGAGGGATGGAGCCAGGGGTAAGATAAAGGTGATGTCCTTATCCTGCTGACGCAAAAGACTAGCGGTGGCGATAAAATTGGGCAGAATTGCATTAATTTCGCTTTTACGGCTGCCTGGCAAAAGGCCTATGACTATTTTACTGTCAATATCATATTTCTGTCGAAATTCCTGGTTGCTGAGAGAGGCTCGCACTGTATCTACCAGGGGGTGGCCAACGAACTCAACTTTGTTTAGTACCCCCTGCTTTTCATAAAAAGACTTTTCAAATGGTAAAATAACTGCCAGTTTATCGACTCGCCGGGCAATAGTTTTTACCCTGCCACTACGCCATGCCCAAACCTGGGGACTTATATAATAGAAGACTGGGATTCCAAGTTTTTTGGCTCTTTTAGCCAGGATAAGATTGAAATCAGGGAAATCAATTAAGATGAGCAAGGCAGGGTGCTGAGAACGTAGGCGGTTGGTTAAGCCCTTCAGGGTCTGAAGGATATATTTGAGATTGGAAAAAACCTCGAACAATCCAACTACGGCCAGTTCTTCAGCCGCATACATTATCTCAACTTCTTCCTGCCGCAGGTATTTGCCACCTACTCCAAAGAAGGTAAGGTGGGGGGCCTTCGTTTTCATGGCCCGAACAAGCCTGGCACCGTGCATGTCCCCGGAGGCTTCTCCGGCCACGATCATGACCTGACCTGCGATTGATTTTGTTGGGGACATAATAGGTTTAGGAACTGAGCAGTTCCTGGTGCTCCAGATTAAAGGTCTTTATTAGCTCAATAATTTGGAGGGCGGTTTTCAGGGCTAATCTCCCCTCTATGGCACTGACCATCGGGCGGGCTCGCTGCTGGACATTGAGTATAAAGGCTTTTAACTCAGTTTCCAGGGCATCTTGATCGGCAAAACTGAATAGATCGGTTTTGCCCTCTGAAAAATCGCCTTTTTTGTTGGATGTCTGTTTGCTGATCCATATTTCTTTTTTATTGAAATCAAGGGATATGTATGATTTTCGCTGAAAGATACGAAGTTTTCTGGTGTTGGTCTTGGAAACTCGGCTGGCGGTGAGATTAGCACTGCACCCGTTTTCAAAGAGCAGGCGGGCATTGGCAAGATCAGAGGTATCTGTGACCACAGATGATCCAATGGCATGAATCTGCTTGATTGGCGATTTGACAATACTCATAATTATGTCCAAATCATGAATCATGAGGTCCAGGGTTACATCTACATCTGTTCCTCTTGGGTTAAAGGCGTGGAGCCGATGGGCCTCAATGAAAATTGGTTCGTCAATATATTGTTCCATGGCCAGAATTGCCGGGTTAAAACGTTCAATATGGCCTACCTGAACAATTCTTTGGCATGACGCAGCCATAGCGACAATGGCATCAGCCTCTGCAATGGTTGTACTAATCGGCTTTTCGACTAGAATATCAAGCCCGTATTCCAGGCAGTTCATGGCCACCTTAAAGTGGTTTTTGGTTGGCACAACGATACTAACGGCATCAACCAGTTTCATCAAATCGTGATAATCGGTAAACATTCTGGTCTGGAGATTTTTGGCTATCTCCTGGACTCTACCTGTATGTGTGTCTGCTAGGCCCACCAATTCAACGTTTGCCATATTGGCATATTTTTCAGCATGATATCGGCCAAGATAGCCTACGCCAATTACACCAACTTTTATTTTACTTAATCCCATTAGTTACCTTGAATGTATGAAAACGTTATCCCCCCCTCTTGGGGTGTTAGAATTATAAAAGGCCCTTGAACCTGTTTCATATCGTCTTTTAATGATATGCTCATGTTCCTTTGGTACTGGTCCTATTTTTTGCCATTCCTGCATAATTAGTTCAAATTCATCTTCCTTCCGTTTGCCGTCATTTTTTGCCCCACCCATAACAAAATTGCTTTCAAAGGCAAGTTGCAATTGTTCGGCTAGGGTGAGAGCCTGGTTGCTGCTAGGTTTAGCCATAGTGGTATGGGTAATACCTGTGAGTAATTCCAGTCTTAAGCAGAGTGCCTCTTTTAGCTTAAGGTTATCCCGGTGAACTTTATCAATTTCTTGAAATGCTTCATGGCGATTTTTAAAGAAATTATTACAGACCTCAGAGAATTGCCGTTGCAGAAAGGCTTCATTTTCTTTACTGGCCGGGCCTATGCGGGGCCACTCTTCTTGTAGGGCTATTATTTTTTTTACGGCTCCCTTATCCCTTGATTGTATTAATTCATGCAGGCGCTCCAGTACCTTACTCTTGAGAAATTGATTGCCAGGGCGCTGTAGGTCAATCTTGGCGAAAAAATTGCGGCGGGCATTAAAAAATATATCACAGCCCTTTTTAAAGCGTTGCCATATTTGTTCATGATGGTCGTCGGGGGCGGGGCCTATGGTTTGCCATTTTTTCTGTAGATTGGCAATCTCCTTCGCCATTTCAACAAATTTGGTCTTGTGGCCAATAGTAGAAACGAGGGCTTCGACCTTACCGCAAAGTTCTTCCTTTTGGACAAGATTCTGGGGCTTTAATGTGTCAAGCCATTGATAAAAGGAGTCGCAGGACGTTTTAAATCTCTGCCAAATTTTATCATTGTGTTCTTTGGGGGCGGGGCCGATTTCTTTCCAGTGGTTTTGCAGGGATCTAATTGCCTCTTTATGCTCAAGCAGGGGTGTGGTGGCCAGCTCTTCGACCTGTTGGCATAGTCCCTCTTTATTGTGCATATTTTCCAGACGCTGCTTGTCTTGTTTCTGATAATAGTTCTTGCGGCGGTTAAAAAAGTGATTACAGGCTTCTCTAAAGGCGGCATACACCTCCACCTCACGACCTTTAGGAACACGACCTGCTTTTACCCAGTCCTTTTGCAACTCTTTCAATTTATCCGCAGTCTTTCGCCACTGTTCGGAGTCTTGTAAATCCTGGGCCACCCGGCAAATAGCCATTTTTTTGCCCAAGTTGACCACGCTTATTTCATCTAGTTCCTGAAAGAAAATTTGACAACGATTAAAATTGCGGTCAGTAGCCTGTTTAAAATTTTGCCATAATTTATTGGCCTCTTTAGCAGGGACTGGCCCTATTTCACGCCACTCTTTTTGGATCCCTTTAATTTTTTTGAATATAAGGTGCAGATCATTTTCCAGATCAAGTTCTTGAGCCTTTTTGATTAGCTCATCTTTTAATGTTTTATTTTGCCATAACTGCCAGTCTCGGATTCGAAAAAATTCATCATGCAGGATCCTAAAATCTTTTAGTAAGTTCTGGAATTGAGCATCTATATCCGGGGCATCATCGGGGAGTTTTACGGGTTTAGCCCAGATCTCTTTTATCTCTGCAAGCTGTTTGGTGGACTTCGCAATGTCTGCTGCGGTGAGCATTGTCTTTACTTGGTCGAGAATGGCAAGACGGCTGCTAAGATTTTCCCGGCGGCGTTTGTCGTCCTCTGCATTTCGGCTCTTCTTTTTTTGCTCTGCCTCGTCTTTTAGATTGCTTAGATGTCTGGCTATTTCGCTATTATCCAGGAAGGAAGGCTGCCAGCTTTTTACCTTGTTGGAAAGATCTGATATGGCCGCAAAGGTTTGTTCAAACTTATTCTTTTGTAAAAGGGCGGCAATATTGGGCAACTTTGCCATGAACTCCGCTAGTACCGCTCTTTCTCTATTAATAATTTGTTGATTATCCGAGTAATTACGGCAAATTTGGTTGAACTGATCCAGAAGTTTAGCTGTTATGCTGAGGCCGGGGTAAGAGGAAACGTCCCGCCACTTATTTTGCAAGTTAGTGAATTTGGCAGAACAATTTACGTCAAGTGATGTGCATAGGTCTTTTATTGATGAAATAATTTCGCTTAGTTGGTGCAGGTGAGTTTCCTGGGCGAAAAATTTTTTCTTATTTTCTGCATCGAAGCTGATAAAGGCATTATAACGTTCATTGATTTTGGTGCGTAATTCATCAAACAGAGTGATAAGGTCATGATCTGGTGGAGGATTCAAACTATTCCATGACTTGGATATATTCTTGAAATCCTGCCAGGCCTTCTCCGGATCAGCGGCGGCGGCTATCTTATTTGTTTTTCTTAGCAACTCGGATAATTGCTCGTCCAAGACTTCTTGGGGAGTGGTTTTATGGTGAGCTGCCGCCAGAGCTGCAAGACGCTCGGCGGCTTTGGCGCGGACAGAACGATTGTTGGCTTGTGCTGCGGCTCTGGTTAGTAATTCTTCATTATTGATTTGGGCTAAGGCCGCCAATGCCGGCTTTTTGCCACATTTTTTTTCAATGATAAGACCTAACGTTTGCTCATCATGAATTCTCTGTACGGCCAATAGACGGATATGGGGATTATCTTCACTGACGGCCAATTGGCTCAAAATATCTTCGGAATTTATTGCCGCCAAGGCCTTTTTTTTGGCTTCAAGAGTCTCGGCCTTCAGCATATCTTTCAGAAGAAGCTGCTCGATACAGGAGTTGATCTCTTCTCTAACTACTTCATTACTAATGGCAGCTTCGAGCTCTCGTAAATGGTTACAATCGGCAATTTTATCCAGAGCCGCCCGACGCACTTGTTGGTTGGTATCCGTGGCAATAATCTTGTCTGTTGCCGGGTCATCAGAGGCAAGTTTAGCAATAGCCTTTAATCTAACCAATGGATCGTGACTTTGCCACTTGGGCTTAAAAATATTAAGAAGGGACATTTATATATTTTTAGTAGCTTGGAGATTTTTGCCTGGTTTATCCGGTTTAGGTTGAGGGGTAGTATGTATTGGAAACTGCCCTTACCTTAATTAGGGCCTGTAAGAAAATAACCTGGCCATTCTTACATCTTATCTTCGGGTCATCTTTGAATGCGGTAATTGAACAGGTAAGCGTAATATCAGCCAGGTAATTTTTTCTTAACAGACCTTAGTAATTCTTGTCAGCATAGGCAAGCCAGCCATCGGACTTAACCAGTTCCTTGTCGAATTGGTTAAGCTTAAAGGAACAGGTGTATTCCTTAACACCGCTGGCGGTAATTTTTTGTTGTTCTAGGTCAATGTTAATGTCAGAGGGTTGAACGTCGAAAATTGCCTCAATGTCTTCTTTAGGCAGTTCTATAGCCATCATCCCGCAGTTAAAGGTGTTTTGACGGAATATTCTGGCAAAACTCTCTGCTATAACCGAATTGATGCTGTTTACCTCCAGCACCCATACCGCATGTTCCCTTGATGATCCGCAACCAAAGTTTTGGCGGGTGATAAGTACTTTGGCATCTTGCAACTTTTTACCTTGCGGCTCAAAACCTTCGAGCTTAAGATCTTCTAATATATAGGGTTTTAGGGCTAACTTCGAGTTCTCAGTTAAGTATTTAGCAGGGATTATTTCATCGGTATTTATGTCATTACGGTCCAGAAGTATGCATGGGCCACCAAATTCTTTCATTGTTATTCTCCTGTTTTAACACCCCACAAGGGGGGATAAGTGCCTTAACAGTAGAGTAAAACAAGTTTGTTTCACTCTACTGTTTTCATTCGTGTTTTTTATGATACCTCAGCACTAAGGCACTAAAAAATACCCTTTGGGATTTATATAAAATCGCGCGGGTCAGTAATCTCACCCTTAATGGCGGCAGCCGCCGCTGAAAGTGGACTCATCAGATGCACAATGCCGCCTTTACCCATACGGCCATTAAAATTCCTGTTGGTAGTAGACGCACAGACTTCGCCCGAAGCAAGGACACCGTTACTCATGCCTAAACAGG
>CAYTNB010000163.1:0-6319 GCA_964439085.1 uncultured Desulfobulbia bacterium
AGTACCTTATGAATTCTTTTCTAAAAACCAGGTACGCCCAGACTCCGAGAAAACAATCTGTAAGGTACTAACCAACCTTGTCGCTTGCACCTAAGGTACATCTTAACATACCTTTCAGTGGTTTTGTTAAATTGGAGCACCATGCTAAATGGTTACCAATTTATTATGATTTTAACTTTATTGCTTCATCTAGGACAATTGAAAATTCTTGTACAGATACAGGTTTAGTTAGGGATTTATAAACGCCGTATTTTTTAACATCTTTTTCATCCATGGGAGAATCAAAACCAGACACCAAAATTATTGGTGCTTTTATGGCCATCCTCCTAAGATCCTTGATGAGTTGATGTCCTGATATTTCAGGCATGGACGAATCAGTAATAATCACATCAAATTCACCCGGATTTTTTCGAACGTATTCTAATGCTTTTCGGGGATTAGTGAAGCATTTGGCCGAATAACCGAGATATTCGAGGGTTCTTTGGGTGAGATCAACTACGGGGAGTTCATCATCGATAACAAGAATACGGCCACAACCGGACGTTATTGACTTTAAACTTTTATTGTCGCAGGCCGCAGCCTTGCCATCAATAAGCGGGATGTAAATTGAGAATGTAGTTCCTGCTTCAAGTTGGCTGCTGACGTCTATCACGCCATTCATATGCTTGACGACATTATGTACTATAGCTAGACCCAGACCAGTACCTTGCCCCTCTGCTTTTGTTGTGAAATATGGTTCAAAGATCTGCAACATTGTTTCTTCGCTCATTCCACAACCAGTGTCTTTGAAAACAAGCTGTAAATATTGTGAATTTTTGTCTACCTGAGATAATACCACTGGCGAGTCAATATCATTATATAAGATTATATTCATTGACACGTCAAGAATGCCGCCCTTAGGCATAGCGTGATAGGCATTAATCATGAGATTCATAACCAGTTGGTGTATCTGGTCAGGACTGGCTAAAATGGTCGTATTGTTGGTTTCGATGTGTTCTCTAATTTCGATTTCAGCGGGGATTGCTGCTCTGGCAAGCTTCAGAACTTCCTTCACTATAAGATGGGTCTGGAGGGGAAATGTCTCATGCTTCGTACCTCGGCAAAATGACAAAATTTGGAGGATAAGTTCCTTGGCCCGATTACCGGCATTAATTATCTGGTTAACATCCTTTTGTTGCTGGCTGTCTTCCTCGAAATTTTCAGATAGAAGCTGAGAAAATCCCAAAATAGGTGTTAGAGCATTATTAAAATCATGAGCGATACCACTAGCCAAGGTGCCGATAGATTCAAGCCTTTGAGATCGTTCCTGTTGTATTCTAAGGGCATTTTTTTCCTTTTCGTATTGCAGCCTTTCTGAAATATCCCTGAATAAACCTATTATACATTTCTTTTCTTCTATTAATACTGTAGAGGAACTTATATCAAACTGGCAAATGGTACCGTCTTTTTTAAGAACTGGTAAATTCATGGCTATCTCAAGATTGCCGTGAACTTGTTTATTAAAACATTCTAAAATCATCGGCAGATCATTTGCCGGGTGTATGTCTTTAACTCCTAAATTGGTAAACTCCGATTCCGTATAGCCTAGCATCTCGCATATAGATCTATTGGCCATGATGAATTTTTGTGATGAAATATCCACCACTAATATCCCGTCTCTGGCGTTATTAAAAATCGCATCAAGTTTTATCTCATATTCTTGTAATTCATGTTCAGTAATTTTACGTTCAGAAATGTCTCTTATCATTCCACTAAAATATGTTTCGCCACTGGTCGTCTGCCAGGAGGCGACATTAAGTTCCACGGGAAACAAGGAACCGTCTTTTCTTAATCCGGCAAACTCTAATGTTTTGTGTGGAAATTTTGATATTCCTGTTGAAACAACTCTTTCTATACCATTGAGATGGCCTTGCCGGTAACACTTTGGAATGATTTGAGAAATTGGCATGCCATTCATCTCAGATTTCAAGTAGCCAAACATCCTGGTACCATTTTCGTTAATAAAAATAATTTTACTATTGCGATCACTAACAATGATTGCGTCATTTGATGATTCGATTACTGACCTGAAGGTTAATTCCGATCTTTCAAGATTTCTCAGAGTATCCTTATGTTGCAGTACCTCCACCTCAAGTTCATCTTTTGTTTTGAGCAATGCGGAGGTTCTCTTTTTGACTTTAAGCTCAAGATTATTACTCAATTCCTCCAGGGATATTTCTGTGGCCTGATTCTTTTTAATTAGTTTTATTACTGGGTATAACCAAAGTAGATGAAGAATTGGTAGTGAGACAAGTAATAGGGCAAATGAATCAATGATTGTTGTTGTAGTTGGGGGGAATGGGGGAAAAAAATGAATCATCAGCATAATAACTATTTCTGTAACACCAAGACAAATGGCAGTTGTCAGCAAGAAAGAAAGTGGTTTTGTGTAATAAGATATAAATTTCATACGATTCTCGTTTAAGTTCACGGTCTTGAGCTATATTTGCAACGTTAATCATATAAAATTATCTACCCAATGGTAACTTTTTTTAAAAATATATATTAGCACACGGGAGGAAAGAATAAGGACATGACATCACGCTATAAAATTTAGTAAATAGTCGTAATAATTGCGAGATAAATGTACTTGAAACGCAGGGACTGGATTTGAAAAATCAGTTTTTCTTATTAGCCAGTTGGCCGCAAGCGGCAGATATATCTGCCCCTCGACTCTCTCTGATCATAACGGTAAAGCCCGCATTGCGGACAATATTCTGGAAAGTCTCGATTATGGGTTGGGCTGGCCGTTTATAGGGCAGTGAGTTGCACTTGTTATAGGGAATAAGGTTAATTTTGCAGGGCAGACCGTGTAAAATATTTACCAGTTGCCTGGCGTCTTTAACCGTGTCATTGATATCCTTGATTAATATATATTCAATTGTAATCCGCCGACGTTTGGGGAGAGGGAAATTCCGGCAGGCAGCCAAGACTTTAGCAATCTTGTAAGTTCGGTTTACCGGCATCAAATTATCACGAACATTATCTGTTGCCGCATGTAGTGAGATGGCCAGATTCACCTTGGCCTGGTAGCCAAGCTCGGCTATTTTGTTTGCCAGTCCACAGGTAGAAACCGTAATTCTGCGGGATGGGAAATTAAAACCACTCTCATCTGTCAGTAAATCAAGGGCCTTGATCAGGTTGTCAAAATTGGCTAAGGGCTCCCCCATTCCCATGAATACGATACTATTAATTCCCCCCTTGCCTTGCTCAACCAGCTCATCGCTTACAAAAAGAACCTGATTAATGATTTCAGCTGGGGACAAATTACGTTTTAGGCCCATGGTACCGGTGAGACAGAAGGCACAAGCCATGGCACAGCCAACCTGAGATGAGATGCACAAAGTATTGCGGTCACCGTCAGGGATTAAAACAGTCTCTATTTTTTCACTGTCGACCAGGGAAAAACAATATTTTACGGTTCCATCTGCTGATTGCTCTCTTTCTGCTATATCCAGGCGGCTAATCCGGGAGATTTCCGCCAGCTTGGCTCTTAGAGGCAAAGAAAGATTCGTCATCTGCTCAAATGAACTTATTTGGGGCCGGTACAGCCATGTGAAAATCTGTTTTGCTCTGAAAATAGCTTCCCCGTTCTCCTTAATGAACCTTGTAAGTTCTGGGAGGCTTAAATTCATTAAATCTAATTTCAGCATATATAATCTTCAGACGGAATGAAAAAAGGGAAAACCGAAGATTCGATTTTCCCTTTTAAAATATGGGGTGAGTGGTGAGTCTCGAACTCACGACCTCCGGGACCACAACCCGACGCTCTAACCTACTGAGCTACACCCACCATACATTGCAGATACGTTGACTTTTATACTCTAAAGCAACATTAGAAAATACATATAACGGATTGCTGTTGGCTTGGCAAGAATAAAAGGGCCGATATCGGCAATTTTTATCTATACGCGTATTGTGTGTCATACCACCATTTAAAGGGGGTTCATTAATCAAGTTCTTTGCCGCAATCCTTGCAAATCTTGGCCTGGGCCTTGATAATTTCTGAACAATAGGGGCATTCCCGCTTAAACTGTTTCTTTAACATTCGCCCAATAGCAAGACTGGCAAATTGACCAATTTCCGTGTGTCTAAATTTATGATTACGGATGGGATCTATACAGGCCAAATCATTAAGTTCTTCCAAAAGGCTACATGCCTTGTTCCTGCCCTCCAGATTGGCTTCTTCGTCGGTAATCAGGTTAACAAGCGGAGCCACATTTTTATCAGCCACGCAGGT
The DNA here is from genome assembly GCA_964439085.1 of uncultured Desulfobulbia bacterium. GTDB lineage: Bacteria > Desulfobacterota > Desulfobulbia > Desulfobulbales > VMSU01 > JAADIV01. Next base: position 4,280 of record CAYTNB010000163.1, read on the forward strand.
TTTTAATTCCTCTAAAGATTTTTGTTCCTGGATGTATCTGGTATTGGTTTTTTTCAAATCTTCAGGGTTAAAAACAGAATCGGTAAATGCTATTCTGCTACCCACCATCATTGGCATGCCACTCTTTTCGCCAGGCAGCAACATATAACGGTAGGAAGATGATTTACCGTATTGTTCTTCGATATGTTTCCAGCCATTCACAAACATGGGACATTCGTCATTGAGACAGATAAAAAAGGAGTCGGTACCCCAACCCAGGCCATCACCAACGTGGATGGGGGGGGTTCTACAGTAACTTAGGCGTGTTTTGCAATTGGGACAAAAATGTTCTTCTAGTGCATGACTTAGGCAAGCGTCGCTGAGCATTTATTTTCCTCCGGGAAATTTTATCTAATATGTTGTAATCGAATGAACAATTATCGAGTAGTCGTGTTTATTTCCCCTGCCTGGGGAATTGGCGCTGGAATCGTTCAGGTGCCAGAATTATTGTTCCTTGTCAGGTAGGTAAAAAGCATCCAGACAGACAAAATAATTACAAGCGTAGTGGTTTTGGATAATTTTATTTTCATTGGCCCAGAAAGTAATGCATAATCACTCATAGGTCAATGTAGTTTCATTTCTTACTTGACCGCTTAACATATCAAAACTATTATTTGTTCGTAAGAGGGTACTCCGATAACCAGTATTTCTTTGGTGTCTTGTCGTATTGTTTTACTTAGTCGCCCCGATACTTTTTACGAGTGCATCAAGTTTAAAAAAAAGGATAAATATGACATTATTGCGTCCGGACAGTTACGCCCGTAACACCTTGGAAAGATATACCGGTTCCTCTGTTGATGAGTTCTGCTCTCATGTAATATTGTGTAATTTCGAGCGTTATATCAATGAATTCTCTCGAATAACTAATAATCCAGTTAAGTCTGGTTACTGGCAGGTAGTTCATGATCATAAACGTGATGTATCCATAATTAATCATGGTGTTGGTTCACCGTCGGCTGGAATTATCATGCATTGCCTGTCATTTTTGGACAATCTTAAATGCGTTATTATGTTAGGGATGTGTGGTGGTATTGATGACGGCGTGAATATTGGGGACATTATTATTCCTACAGCCAGTATCCGTGATGAGGGAACCAGTAAACATTATTTGCCCCAGGATGTGCCAGCTCAGCCGGAATTTTGGATCAACCGGATATGCGAAGAGGTAATTACCCAAAAAATGAAGGTAAAACCAAAATCGGGAATTATGCTCACCACTGATTATCGGATGTGGGAATTCGATGAGGAGTTTATCGAATATATATTGAAGCATCGCATTTTGGCCATTGATATGGAAATTGCCACCCTGTTTTCCGTTGGATATGCCCTGAATGTCCCGACTGGTGCCGTAATGTTAATTTCAGACCTGCCCATGCGTAAAGGGGGGATTAAAAGCAAGGAAAGTGCCAAAGATATTTTTTGTAAGTTTACGGATAATCATTTACTGATTGGTTTAGACATCATGTCCAAAATCAAAGGCTACAAAAAGGAGCACAACGAAAAGCCTGCACTTTGTGTTGAGGTTTAATTTTTTTATGCCTTCTGAATTTGATATACGGGTCTATCAAGCCGTCAGCAAGATTCCCCTTGGGATGGTCACTACCTATAAGTTATTGGCTACAGCCATTAATTGCCGCAGCTTTCAAGCTGTGGGTCAGGCCTTGCGCCGGAACCCCTTTGCCCCGGATGTACCATGTCACCGGGTTATAAAAAGTGACTTAAGTCTGGGCGGTTTTATGGGAGAGCGGGGTGGTGCAGCCATTTTTAAAAAAATTGCCTTATTGCAGCAGGAAGGGGTGAATTTTAAAGATGGTCAATTACTTGATACCGACAAAATTTTTATTTTTCCTGCTCGTCAGCTATGAGTAAGCGCTCAACAAAGCACACTCTTGACATTATAACATCTCGGAATGTAAGGGGGGCAGGGACGCCCTGCTGCACGCACTTAAGTCCCCCGATAATACCTCTGTATATTGGGGGACTTAAGTGCGTGCAGCAGGG
>CAYTNB010000164.1:0-6077 GCA_964439085.1 uncultured Desulfobulbia bacterium
CCGCCAGCGTTCGTTCTGAGCCAGGATCAAACTCTCCAGTTTAAATCCTTCTCAACCGACTGCTAAAGTCGGTAAATAACAATAACATACTTCTACTTCTTCGTTGGCCCGTTGTTTGCTATTCAGTTTTCAAAGATCGATGCCTACAAGGCGGCTGTTTAACCATGCCTTATACTTATCGTTCGTGACCTCTTTGCCATTTTTCCCTGCAAGAGAGATCCAGACTTTTTACTATTTCCAGCTCGTCTTGTCAACGTCTTTTTAAATTTTATTTTTTCAAGTCGCCGCCAAAGTTGCCCCGGAAGACCGACAACATAGTCGACCACCCATACCATGTCAACGCCTTTTATTTGCCTTCTTTTACAGCGCCTATTTTAAGACGTTCTTTCAGGGACTTCTATCTTAAACTTTATTGCCATTCCTATTTGGTTCAGCCTCCTAGAAAAGCACATACAACCCCGAGTCCTCGCCGCCATATCATTCTTCTTTCCTTGCACTCATAATTCCGATCAGTACCTTACAGATTGTTTTCTCGGAGTCTACGCTCCGCTTACCTGTTTTTCAGAAAAGAGTTTATCAAGGTACCATGTAAGTGTAGACTCCGATACCCCCTCATGTGGTGTTAGCATCTTTAATAGCTTCACGGTAATAATAGCCAATGATAAGATATATGGTGCATTTCTATGCCGTGCAAGTCAGTGTTTCCCGATTCTCGTAAATTCAGGTTGACTAAATAGCTCTTTCCAGTTTTAATTAGCTGATTTTTTATGAGATGCTTTTGGGGATGTTACCTAACATCTAGTTTGAGAAACTACAAATAGTCCCCCTTGTTTCTTGCCTAGTTTCCTTGGTAATTTGTTTTTTGATTTATACAACATACAGGCACTAGTAATTGCTCTACACATTATATAGTTCTGTTGGCGTGGTCTTGGCTTTTGTATCTATGCCTTTTTTTGTTCTGTATTGCCTGATTACTAAAAAGACTTTTGTTAGTATACGACAACGATTTGGTTTTTTTGATTCCGACCAGTTTAACTGGCAACATCAAACCCGTATCTGGCTACATGCGGCTTCCGTTGGTGAAGTACAGGTCGCTAAGGCCTTAATCACAGAATTAAACAAAGCTGATCTACAAGCCGATATAATAGTGTCTACTGTGACCGAGCAGGGTCAAGTAATCGCCAAACAGCAGTTAGGCAATCAGGTTGTATGCTTGTATGCTCCACTTGATCTTCCCTGGGTCGTAAAGAGGTTTATTCGAGTAATCCGGCCAACTTTATATGTATGTTTGGAGACCGAGCTTTGGCCTAACATGCTAAGAATTGCCCACACGCAAGGCGTTAAGTCTCTGCTTTTGAATGGTCGCTTATCGGACAGGTCGTTTAGCCATTATAAGTTTTTGGCTGGTTTCATGAAACAGGTTTTGAGCCACCTGTCATCAGCCGCAACCATAAGCAGTAGTGACAAGTTGAAATATGTCGCCCTTGGCCTGCCGCCGGAGAAGATTATTGTCTGCGGCAACGCCAAATATGATTTAGATAATTCTTCTACAAGACAAAATGAAAATCAATCTAAAGATGCTTCTGATGGGAAAGATATTAAAACCATTTTCAACAACCTTGGAATTAGACAGGGCCAAAAAGTTCTGGTGGCAGGCAGCACCCACAGTGGTGAAGAAGAAGCCTTAATCCAGACGCATCTGGCGTTACGTATCAAGTTCCCTGACCTCATAACAATTATCGCCCCTAGGCACCTTAATCGCCTGGCTAGCGTAGAGACTATTTTTAAAATACAAAATATAAAATATCAAAAATTAAGCGAAATTAGAGGATCAAAAAGGACTGCAGAGATTGTGTTAGTTGATTTTATGGGGGCACTGGCTAATCTTTATTCTGTAGCCAACTTCGCCTTTTGTGGCGGTAGTTTAGTCGACCGGGGTGGTCACAATATAATGGAAGCCGCGATATGGGGCACCCCCCCTTTTTATGGCCCTCATATGAAAGATTTTTCTGATGCTGCCCATATTTTTAATAAGAAGAAGGCTGGATTCCAAATTGATTCAGCAAATGAGCTGATCGAGAAGATTATTTACTTCGACGCACACCATGACGAATACATCCTAGCGGGCAAGGCGGCAAAAGATATTGCACGATCCCAGCAGGGTGCGGCACACCGACAGGTTAAACTTATCTTGCAAAATCTAATACCGCAAGATTAAAAGGAAACTAAACAATGAAAGCTCTTGTTGCTCTAGAAGATGGTAGAATTTTTGAAGGACGATCCTTTACAGGTACGGGTGAGGCCCTGGGAGAGATCGTCTTTAACACTGGCATGACTGGTTATCAGGAAATTCTCACTGACCCCTCCTATAACGGTCAAATTGTGACTATGACTTGTCCGCTTATTGGCAATTATGGCGTAAATGAGGATGATATGGAGTCAGGCTCTGTTCATCCAGATGCTTTTCTGATTAAGGAATACAGTGAAATTCACAGTAATTTCAAAGCAACAGGCAACCTTGCCGATTTTTTAAGATCAAGAAATGTCTTGGGTGTGGAAGGACTTGATACACGAGCAATAACAAGACACACCAGGGAAGTTGGAGCACTGAAAGGTATTGTTTCTACCCAGGATCTTGACCCGTTATCCCTAGTGGAAAGAGCAAAATCCTGGTCTGGCCTACTTGGCCGTGATATGGTTAGCTCTGTAACTTGCCAAAAGCCCTACGGCTGGGCAAACAATAGCCCCGTTCCCGGCGCAAACTTCACTACCGCCTCATCCGGTAAATACAAGATCGTCACCTTAGATTTCGGCCTTAAATACAACCAGCTGCGCCTCCTGCAAGAGAGAGGTTGCCAGATTCAAGTGGTACCAGCCAGTACTAGTTCTGATGATATTTTGGCAATGAACCCGGATGGCATATTCCTTACCAACGGCCCAGGCGACCCAGCCGGTGTACCTGGTATTGTGGATACAGTTCGTAATCTGCTCGGCAAAAAACCGATTTTTGGTATCTGCTTAGGCCATCAGATTCTCGGACTCGCCTATGGTGGCAACACCTACAAGCTTAAATTTGGCCACCGCGGTTCCAATCAGCCGGTCAAAGACCTTTCCACCGGCAAAATAGAAATAACCGCTCAAAACCACGGGTTTTGTGTTGATTTTGACAGTCTAAATCCCGAGGACGTGGAATTAACCCATATTAATCTTAATGATAACAGCGTGGAGGGCATGTGCCACAAAAAATATCCTGTTTTTTCGGTGCAGTACCATCCGGAAAACGCTCCAGGCCCCCACGACTCCCTTTATCTTTTTGATCGTTTTATTGAAATGATGAAGTAAAGACCTCGAATTAATAGTCGCCTCAAACGAGACTAACCCAAACCAATTAAAAAAAACAAGTTATGCCTAAACGCAAAGATATAAAAAAGATACTCATTATTGGATCAGGCCCTATCATTATCAGTCAGGCCTGTGAATTTGACTATTCTGGCACACAAGCAGTCAAGGCCCTGAAAGAGGAAGGATATGAGGTGGTATTGATTAATTCCAATCCCGCCACCATTATGACCGACCCGGAAATAGCCGACAAAACATATATAGAACCTATCACCCCGGAAATTTTGGCCAAGGTAATTGAAAAGGAAAGACCAGATGCCCTATTACCCACCTTGGGAGGTCAAACCGGACTGAATACAGCCTTAATAGTGGCGGATATGGGCATACTCGACAAATTTAATATCGAGATGTTGGGGGCCAATGCAGATATTATCCGCAAGGCCGAAGGTCGTGATTCCTTCCGGGAAGCCATGCACAAGATTGGCCTCAAGGTTCCGGAGAGTGCGATTATACATGAAATAAGTGAAATAATGGCAGCAGTTGAACAGATCGGTTTTCCGATCATCGTCCGGCCGAGTTTCACTTTGGGCGGCACTGGCGGCGGGGTAGCGTACAACACCCAGGAGCTAAAAGACCTTTGTAAGGTCGGCTTAGACCTAAGTCTTAACTCTGAGGTAATGCTGGAGCGCAGCTTATTGGGATGGAAGGAGTACGAGCTTGAGGTGATGCGCGACAAAAATGATAATGTGGTTATTATCTGCTCCATTGAAAACTTTGATGCCATGGGTGTACACACTGGCGATTCTATAACCGTAGCCCCTGCCCAGACCTTAACTGATCGAGAGTACCAGATCATGCGTAACGCATCTCTGGCCATTATTCGGGAAATTGGCGTGGAAACTGGCGGCTCTAATGTACAATTCGCAGTTAATCCTGCTGACGGCGAATTAATGGTTATTGAAATGAATCCCAGGGTATCAAGAAGCTCAGCCCTTGCGTCCAAGGCCACCGGCTTTCCCATCGCCAAAATTGCCGCAAAACTGGCTGTGGGTTATACTCTGGACGAAATCACCAACGATATAACCCAAAAGACCTACGCTTCATTTGAGCCAAGTATTGATTATTGCGTCGTCAAAATACCACGCTGGACCTTTGAAAAATTTCCGGAAGCTGAAGACCATCTAACCACCGCCATGAAATCTGTAGGCGAAACCATGGCCATAGGCCGGACCTTTAAAGAGGCTTTCCAAAAAGCCCTGCGTTCTCTTGAAGTAGGTTGTTTCGGTTTTGGAGCCGACAAAAAGTTTAACCATCAGGATATGGATCAGGTTGATCTGGAGCAGGCCTTAAATAGCCCAAGTTCGCAACGGGTATTCCATATATATGAGGCCCTGAAACGTGGTATGTCTATTGACCGTATCCACGAACTCTCGAAGATTGATCCATGGTACCTGAACAACCTGAAGCAGATTGTCAGTTTAGAGCAAGTTATTGCTGCGGCAAGCTTCTCAGGGCTTGCTCCACAGATACTCCGGCAGGCCAAGGAATATGGTTTTTCCGACCGGCAACTAGCCCATCTCACCGGCACTACCGAAGAGGATATCAGGAAACTACGGGAACAACAGGGCTGCCAAGCCGTTTACAAATTGGTGGACACCTGTGCCGCCGAATTTGAAGCCTTTACCCCCTATTATTACTCCACCTTTGAGCAGGAAGATGAGTCTCGGCCTTCCTCCAAACGCAAAGTTATGATTTTGGGCGGCGGCCCCAACCGTATAGGCCAAGGAATTGAGTTTGACTATTGCTGCGTACACGCCTCATTTGCCCTTGCCGAACTTGGCATTGAAAGCATAATGGTAAACAGCAATCCGGAAACCGTCAGCACCGATTATGACACCTCGGACAAGCTGTATTTCGAGCCGCTTACCAGCGAAGATGTCATGAATATAATTAATAAAGAAAAGCCCGATGGAGTGATTGTCCAGTTTGGTGGCCAAACTCCTCTAAATCTAGCGGCGGATCTTGCCAAGGCAGGGGTCAATATTCTTGGCACATCTGTAGACAGCATTGATCGAGCCGAGGATCGTAAAAGGTTCCAGCAATTCCTGCAAAAACTTGATTTAATTCAGCCAGCCAATGATACAGCCCTCTGCCCTGCCGATGCCATTGCCATCGCCGAGCGTGTGCAATACCCTGTTGTCGTTCGGCCATCTTACGTCTTGGGTGGGCGGGCAATGCGGATTGTCTATAACGAAAGCGATCTGGTCAGTTATATGCGGACCGCCATTGATGTTTCATCAGATCACCCGATCTTGGTCGATAAATTTTTGAAGGACGCCATTGAAGTGGATGTTGATGCCATCTCAGACGGAGAAACAACCATAATTGGTGCTATTATGGAGCATATTGAAGAAGCCGGCATCCACTCCGGCGACTCTGCCTGCGTCCTACCTGCCCACACCCTAACTGATTCTATTAAAAAGGAAATTAGCAGAGCTACCAAGGCCATGGCCATGGAGCTTGGGGTCATAGGTCTTATGAATATCCAGTTTGCCGTTAAGGGCGATTTGGTCTACGTCCTGGAGGTTAACCCCAGGGCCTCAAGAACTATCCCCTTTGTCAGCAAAGCCACCAATGTACCATTGGCCAAACTGGCGACTAAGGTTATGATGGGAGAAAAATTAACAGATCTAGGTCTTTGCAAAGAGGTCAAGATAGATCACTACGCAGTCAAGGAA
>CAYTNB010000165.1:0-5992 GCA_964439085.1 uncultured Desulfobulbia bacterium
ATCGGACAAGGTCGTCATGTCTATGGGGGGTGATCCTGCCCCGCCACAAAATAAATATGACACAGACGGTTATCTTGGTAATCTCGCCAATTTTTCCAATAAATTAATCGATAATTTATGCGATGGTGCGGATCTGGCCCCCATAATGGAAAAATATGGTGAGATACTGTCGGTTGATCCGGAAGAGGTCGTTGAAAAAGTTATGCAATCTATTGAGGTATCAGAAGATATCTCAGACTCTATTCGTTACGGCCTTAGCAAGTTGAAAATTCGCAGTAAATTACGTAACGTGGAAAAAAATCTTGAAAATGGTATTTTCTCGTCTGTCAAACCCGCTAAAATAAAGTCTGATAGTGGAAGTTCCGAAAAGGATAACCGGGCAGTCGATGCTGGTGCAGGAAGGGGGAATGCCAAGGTAGAAGAATTAAATGAGCTGCCCATAAGTAATGATAAATCTATTAACGACTTTATTCGAGATCTTACCGAAACCCTCATGGGGCCTTTTGATTTGAATGATTTCTATGCGAACCTGCTCGAAGGGTTATATCGTGGAATAGGATTTGACCGGGTGCTGCTGGCTATAGTAAGTGTGCAGCCAAGTAAGATAGTTTTAGTGGGACGTTTTGGTTTAGGGGATATCGAACCGGAGGCAATTAAAAAATTTGAACACGTTATGACCTCAATGCAATTTGCCATTCCCAAGGCCCTGAAGGTTTGCAAAGATATGATGATTCCGGCTAATAAGCCTGGAACATTTCCCGATAATTTACAGTATTTGGTTAAGGATAGAAATGTCTATTTATTCCCTATCTGTTTGGATAAAAAGGGGATAGGGCTTATTTATTTGGATCGCAAGAAGGGTAGACCATTGCTGGACAAGAGCCGTATAAAGGCAGTACGTCTATTTAGGGATTTTGCCGTTATGGCAATCAGGAAGGTCACTAAAAAATAATTCCCTTTGGCCGTTATTCTTTTTCAACCTCTTTAATTTTATCCAATTCCTTATTTGCCAACTTTATTATTTTGGGGTCACTTGTTTTGTCATTCAAGGCCTGATTGAGATGATATTTAGCAGTCTTATGATCTCCATTTAGCCAGAAGTATTGCCCCAGTTGATAGTGCCCCGCACCTGTTTTGCCACTGTCCGTCAGAAGTTTACCGAGCCGGAAATGAAGTTTGGTGAAATCTGGAATAGTGGTTAGTAATCTCTGGTAAATTTTGGCGGCCGCAGCCTTTCTACCCTGTAGTTCTAATGCCTCGGCAAGATGATAGGCACTATAGGCATCATCAGGATTAGCAGCTAGCGCCAGCTTGAAATCCTTTAACGCCTCGTTATATTCACCCTTTCGGAAGGCTATCATTCCCAGGTCGGAATGCAGAATGGCCTCATTTTTAAAATGGCTCATCACCGTGCGCAAAGCCATTGCCGCCTTGTTATATTCTGCTCCATTCAAATACAGTAGATAAAGACCATAGTTGGCCATGGTTTTTTGGGGTTCATTGCCTTCCTTGGCCTGACGCAGGTAAATGGGCAGCAGACTTGCTGGATCTTTGGTCTCTGCCATTATGCGGTATTTAATCCTTAAAAAAGAAAAATCATCCCTGGGCGTGTATTTATGGGGAGGAGCCGACAATAACATGTCTTGAATATAGCTCAAGCGTCTTTGAGGCTCAGGGTGTGAGAGAAGAAAAGGAGGAATATTGGCCATCTGATAGACACTAATCTTGTACATCTTCTCAAGCATGGTGGCCATGGGGGCTGGATCCATGTTCATGGCCACCATCCATTTGTATGACAGACGATCGGCTTCTTCTTCGTCCTCACGACTGAATTTCAGGTTCATGGAGGAGCTGGCGGCCATGGAACCGGTAATCAGAGCCTGCGATAACGCTCCTCCTCCTAGAGCAATACCGGCAATGAGCAAGGCCGCAGTGCCGATGCTGGTTTTCTTGCTTTTATCAACCTGCTTTGATATATGGCGGCTGGTTACATGACCAACCTCATGGGCCATAACACTTACCAGCTCACCCTCGTTATCCATGGCCTCCAAAAGCCCGGAGTGGATAAAGATCAGACCGGAAGGGGCGGCGAAGGCATTGAAATCCTTATTCTTAATAACAAAGAAATGATACTTAAAGTATTGGGGGCCGGTAACCTTTAAAATCCTCTGACCAAGATTATTTATATATTGAGTTATATCTGGCGCATCAATAACCTTGAAGGATGTTCGCACCATGCTCAATAATTTTTCACCTACTTTCCTTTCTTCACTTACGGAAAAAGCTTGGGCCGGTCGGCTTAAAAGAGGCTGGATTAGAAGGGCAGTGAGGCAGAAAAATATGACCAACTGTTTACCTTTGGCCGCTGATTGACAAAAGTTAATTTTTTTATTTAGCATGGTGAATACTTGTCGATAAGTCATTTTTGTAATATACAATTAATTGAATAATTTTACAGCGGAAATTAGCCATTAATTTTATCTCCTGGAGATATTCGTTTGTATATACTGACAGGTATCACTTAAAATAAAATGATTAGAGAATTAAGAATTAAAAACTTGGCTCTTATTGAGGAGCTAGAACTTCAATTTGAGCCGTGTCTTACAGCTTTTACAGGTGAGACCGGGGCTGGAAAGTCAATTGTCCTACAGGCCATTGCTCTTCTATCCGGGCGGCGTTCATCATCATCATGGGTGCGAAGTGGCGCTCAGGATGCGATCGTGGAAGCCATTTTCGAATTACCGAACAACCCGGCCCTGCGACAGAAGATGGAGGATATGGGGCTTGAGGGTGAAGGCGAGTTACTGATTAAACGTATACTTTCTGTAAACGGTAAGAGCAGATTTTTTCTAAACGGTAGCCTAGCCACGGCCCGTCTGGTTACCCAGATTACGGAAAACTTATTAAGTGTAGCCAGTCAGCACGATCATCAGCAACTCCTGGTACCAGGATATCATCTTGACTTTGTTGATTTGGCCGGGGATCTATGGACACTGCGAGAATCTGTTGCCGCTCTTTATGACCACTGGTATGCTGCTAATAATGAATTGGGGCAATTGCGACAAAAGGAGATGGAAAAGGAGCAGCGTCGGGATTTTCTAACCTATCAGCATAACGAGATAAACGTGGCCGCCATAGAACCGGGAGAGGATATACAATTAGCCGAGTTGCGGCAGCGTTTGAAATCATCGGACAATCTCCGCAAATTGGGGCGACATGGTCTAAGTAACCTGGCTTCGGCTGAGGACTTTTTGGCTCAATCCCGGAAGGAAATTGGCGCAATGGCCGAACTTGATTCGTCTATAGACGAGGTTTCAGAGGGGATTGCTGAGCAAAGTTATTTAGTTGCTGATTTTGCGGCACGTCTACGTGATTATATGAACCAGCTCCCCTCTGATAATGGCCAGTTAGATGAAATAAGCGCCCGAATTGATTTGTTGCAGCAGCTTAAGCGAAAATATGGTGTAACGCTTGATGATGTTAAGGCTTATGGCGAAAAGGCCAAGGAAGAATTAGAGGCGCTTGATGCCTTAGACGAACGACTTGCCGAACTAGAAACCTTATGCGAGGGGCTACAGAAAGAAATGCGCCAGCAAGCCTCAAAATTATCTGAGGGTAGGCAGCGGGTAGGCACGGAATTATCACAGGCCATCAGAGAAGAATTACGGTCGCTTAATTTTAACAAAGCGGCATTTGAGATAATCTTTCTGGAAAATGAATCCGATGAGGTGCGTCGTACCGGGTTGGATCGCCTTGAATTCATGTTCTCAGCTAATCCTGGTGAGCCACTAAAATCCTTGGCAAAAGTGGCTTCGGGAGGAGAATTATCACGCTTGATGCTGGCCTTGCGGTGCATTTTGGCTCAAAAAGATCTGGTGGAAACGGTTATTTTTGATGAGGTAGATGCTGGTATCGGCGGCAAAGCCGCCGAGGCGGTGGCTCGGAAGATTAAAGAGCTTTCTCTGCATCATCAGGTTATGTGCATTACGCATCTCCCGCAAATTGCGGCAGGTGCGAAAGTTCATTTTGTGGTAGAGAAGGGGCAGACCGATGGCAGGACACATACCTCCATTAACCGGCTCGCCGAGGAAGAACGTCCGGCGGAATTGGCACGAATGCTGGACGGTGAGTCAGTCTCTGGCCAGACAATGGCCTTTGCCGCTGAATTGTTGGCTCGTAACTCGGTACCAACCCCATACGTTCGTAGTCGTACAGCCCCTGCTACTGAGGAGATAGTATATGAGTAAGACAATGGCCATTGCTCTATTTTCCGGGGGGCTGGATAGTTTATTAGCCTGCCGGCTGCTGGCGGTTCAAGGGATAGATGTTCTGGCAGTTAAATTTATCAGCCCTTTTTTTGGCTATGAATTATTGGATGATCCTGACCATTGTCGCATGGTTAAGGAAAAATACGGCATTAATCTCATACTCCGGGATATAAGCGAAGAGTATATGGTTATGCTGAAAAATCCAGCCCATGGATATGGTAAACATTTCAACCCCTGTCTTGACTGTAAGATATTTATGATGACCAAGGCTCGTGAGATGATGGCCGAAGTCGGGGCTTCATTCCTGGTTTCCGGTGAGGTTGTGGGGCAGCGCCCCATGTCACAGAGAAGGGACGCCCTACGAGTGGTAGAGAGAAACTCTGGTTGTGATGGTATCCTGCTCCGTCCCTTATGCGCACAAAGGCTTAATGAAACTAAACCTGAACTCGACGGTCTGGTAGATCGGAACCAGCTTGCCGGTTTATCGGGTCGGGGGCGGACTGGGCAGATGGAGATGGCGGCCAATTTTGGTATTGCCGATTATCCAACCCCGGCGGGAGGATGTATTCTCACCGACCCCATCGTTGGTGAGCGTATTAAGAAGTTTTATAATACTCATGACCAAATAACTATTGCCGATATGAGGCTTCTAATGCTGGGCCGACAATTTTCCCTGCCCGATGGCAGTTGGCTGGTTATTGGGCGTAATGCCTCAGAAAATCCAATTCTTGAGGGTATGGCTGAGCCAAATGACATCTGCTTGATGCCTAAAGATCGTCCTGGCCCTACGGCGGTATTACGTTATCTGCAAAGTCGCAGTGATTTAGAACATGCCGCTGGTCTAGTAGCTCGTTATTCGAAAAAAAGCTGTGACGGCAACCCTTTACCTGGGGTAGTACTGTGCCGCAGTAAAAATGGTGTGGAGGAAATAAACGGTATTCCTATTGGATAAAAAATATCTTACAGGCTAGACAATCCTTGACAGGTCACCATAAAATTGCTACTAGCTTGACACGACTTGGCCCCTCGGTACGAGACTTTAAAGTTAAGTGCCGTTTGGATGCCAATGTCCCATTCCAAGTAGGATTTTTTCTGCTTGTTTATATATCGGCCGGTGTAGCTCAGTGGCAGAGCAACGCACTCGTAATGCGTAGGTCGCGGGTTCAACTCCCATCACCGGCTCCATAGTATTTAAAAAGGGATTCAGGCAATTTGCTGAATCCCTTTTTTGGTAACTTGGTAACTTTGAGTTACCAAAAAATATGAGATAATTAAGACATATTTGCATATACCCTCTCTATTGTAAAACCTATCTGAGCTTTGCCTGGCAAATTATTTCCTTCCGTTGAATTGTATATCCACTCTACACCCAGAGCGCGGATCGCATCATCTTTATCTATTGGTTGACATACAAGATCATCTCCCGAAAGCACAATAGTCGCACTTGTGCCAAGGGAAGATATGGTCACATCCTGGCGGGAGTTTATAACATTCTTGCTCAAGTCGGTCAGTGTCCATGTCGCAGAAATAGGCGCTATGGGGGTTTTTGCCGCATCCGTGAACTTAATAACCGCAACAAGAGAGCTTTCCTCCTTCGGTCTGATCGAGCTTATTGTGATACTCATGCTCTACTCCTATTGAAGATTTATGGTTGCATCTGGTGTTGTTAGTATAATTTCACCTTTAGGGCTCATTAAAGTGAAATCTGCATTTGGTGCTGAAAG
>CAYTNB010000166.1:0-5990 GCA_964439085.1 uncultured Desulfobulbia bacterium
GCGGCAATGTATGCCGCGGGTTATCCGTTTTTACCTATTTTTTCGAGGCGTTGCATGTCGAGAATCTTGACGTGTTTCCCTTTGATGGCAATAATTGCTTCCTGTGAAAGGTTGTTGAGCAACCGGCTAATCGTTTCGCGGGAGGTGCAAACCAGGTCGGCCAGCTCGCTGCGGCTGAGCGGGAGGTCGAATTCTTCCGACTTGTAAATTTCTTCTGAAAAATAGAGCAAATTTCCAGCCAGCCGTCCATAAATTTGGTTCTGTACCAATTTAACCGTTCTATTAAATTGTTCCAGTTCATTCTTGCATAATTCGACTATAATTTCGTAAGAAAAATCAGAGTTAGCCTTAAGAAGTGCTTTAAATGTATTAAGATCAACAAAACAAGCTGTTGTTTTTTCCAGCGCTACGGCAGAATAGTGGTTAATTTTGTCGCCCATGGTGGTTGGTAATCCAAGATAACATGGCGCTTTTTTCAGTCTTAAAATTTGCGTTCGCTGCGGCCCCTTTATCAGGAGTTTTACCATCCCTGTTTTAAGGTAAATGATGTTTGATGAAAGCGCATCCTGCTTAAAGATAGTATCCTGTTTTTCAAAAACAGTCTCTACACAACTTTGTCCGAGTACCTGTAATTCCTCTTCACCCAAATTCTCCACCGACCGTGATTTTAATAAACAAGTCGAACAGCTAACATTTTCCATCTGAATTGTTGTTTAGAAACAAGCAGGCAAAATTACAATTTTTGTGATACATATCACGCTTTTTTGAAAGGTAACTCACAGCTGTTTTCTTGTCTTGCGCTAAACTCCGCAGTATTTTTGCCTTGTTAAATAAAAACAAATTAAAATCTATTTGGAGGACAAAAAAATGGCAAACAAAAAATTAACGTTAGCACTTTACACCGGCAGTGTAGATAAATTAACTGCAGCCGGTGTTATTTTGGGTGGCGCTGCCGCCGAAGACATGAATGTCGAAATTTTCGTGTTGTTACAAGCAGCCTTTGCATTCAAAAAAGAAAATGCAATGACCAACGATCGAGTTGCTGAAATTACTGATAAGAAAGATGACTTTTTAGCATCGCTCAAAGCGTTGGGAACTCCGCATTGGACAGAAGCCTTTAAAACAGCCAAAGAGATGACCAATGTAAAAATTCATATTTGCGGTTTTGCCGGAAAAGTGTGGAAAGGATACAAACTCGACGATTTTATTGATCTCGCTGATGATATTTGCGGTATTGGGGAATACATCTCCTCTGCCGAAGAAGCAGATGTAAACCTGTTTATATAAATGATTCCAAATAACGAATAGCATGTCTCAGACATTAGAACAAAAAGTAGAAGCGCTCGAAAAGAAAGTAGAAGAACTTCAAAACCAGCGAAAAGACCAACTTTCAATGGTGGTCTTTTCCAATGATATGGATAAAATACTTGCTGCGATGGTTATCGCAATTGGTGCGGCTGCTATGGATACGGAGGTGAAATTGTTTTTCACTTTTTGGGCAATTAGTGCCCTGCGCGATAAGAATAAAAAAGTCAAAGGGAAAGATTTTAAATCAAAAATGTTTGGGACTATGCTCCCTCGAGGGGTTGACCAGCTTAAACTCTCGAAACTGAATATGAAAGGCATGGGAAAAGACATGATGAAAGGAATCATGAAAAATAAAAAGGTTGCCTCTCTTGAAGAAATGATGGCTACGGCCGGTGAACTCGGTGTACAAATTGATATTTGTGAAATGTCGATGGATTTGATGGGATTTAAAAAAGAAGAGATGATTGACTATCCCAATTTAGGATATTGCGGGGTAGCTACTTTTTTGGCTGATGCCGGAGAAAGCAATATGCAGCTGTTTATTTAAAAAAATGAAGAATTATAAATTTAATATTTTATATCATGAATACAGAAGAATTAGCACAAGTAAAAGCCGATAAATCGGTAGATGCACGAGGAACATCCTGCCCGGGTCCTTTGTTGGCAGCAAAAAAGGCCATCGGCCAAATTGAAAAAGGACAAATTATGGAAGTTTTGTCAGCCGATGAAGGAACACGTCGCGATATCCCGAAATGGTGTGGTAAAAAAGGGTACGAATACCTTGGTACTGTTGAAGAATCAGGATTTTTCAAAATCTTTTTAAGAAAGTAAAAATGGCTGGTGGGAAAGTAAAAAATAGCCCGAAGATACTGGTTTTTTCAACCGAGAAAATTTCCGATCCGGCTATTGATATGGCGGGTCTGTTAAAATTACATTATCCGCCCACTGTTTACACTATTCCTATACCCTGTTCAAGTGCTATCAAACCCCGTTGGATTATGCATGCGCTTGAGCATGGTTTCGATGGGGTATTTATCGCTGCTGATGGCACGGACTGTCCTTACGGTGAGTCGTGTACCGTGAAAACCGGTGAGCTGATGCGTGTTACCCAGGAAATTCTGAAAGATAAAGGAATGGATCCCGCCCGCCTGAAAATGGCCGCCATCTGTTCCGTTTGCAGCGAGCCTTTTGTAAAACATGTGAAAAGTTTTGCCGAATATTTAAGTAAAGCAAGTGCCTAAAGTGTCTTAAGTGCCTAAAGTACTTCAAGTACTTCAAGTATTTCAAGTACTTCAAGTATTTCAAGTACTTCAAGTATTTCAAGTACTTCAAGTACTTCAGGCACTCCAAGTACTCCAAGTACTTCAGGCACTCCAAGTACTTCAAGTACTTCAGGCACTCCAAGTACTCCAAGTACTTCAGGCACTCCAAGTACTTCAGGCACTTTAGGCACTCCAAGTACTTCAGGCACTTTAGGTATTTCAAACTCTAAAAAATAATTTAGTATGCAAGAAATAAGAAAAACATTGGAATACGACGTTCTTGTGGTTGGTGGCGGCATAGCCGGTGGCGAATCAGCTTTGAATCTCGCTAATCTCGGCTATAAAGTTTTACTGGTTGAGAAAGAATTGTCGATTGGTGGGAAAATGATATTGCTTAGCAAAGTGTTTCCTACACTTGATTGCGCAGCTTGTATTACTACCCCAAAAGTTTCGGAAATAGCAAGACACCCTAATATTACTGTTTTTACCGGTGCAGAACCGCTTAAAATTACCAAAAAGGGAGAACATAACTTCGAGGCAATTATTCTGCAAAAACCGCGCTATGTAGATGTTGATGCCTGCACGGGCTGTCAGTTGTGCGAGGAGGCTTGCCCTGTTAGTGTTACCGATGAATACCAATATGGTTTGGTGGGTCGTAAAGCAGCCTATATCCCCTTTAGTATTGCTAGCCCGCGAGCGGCAGCTATTGATATTGAGAACTGCATCCTTTGCGGTGCTTGCGAACGGGCCTGCCCTCCTGATTGTATTGATTTTACACAAACAGAAGAAGAATTTCTCGTAAAAATAAAAACGGTTATTACGGCCACGGGATTTAAATTGTTCGACCCGCTAAAAATTCCACGGTATAATTTTGACAAAGCCAAAAATGTAATTACCTCCATGCAAATGGAGCGTGAGTTGGCACCGACACGCCCTTTTAATACCGTTTTGCGGCCGGGCGATGGAAAGATGCCTGATAATATTGCCTACGTCTTGTGTACCGGTTCACGCGATAAATCGGTGGGAAACCCCATTTGTTCACAGGTTTGTTGCATGTATTCCATCAAACAAGCTCAATTGCTTTTAGGAGCACTTCCCATGGCTGATGTTACAATTTATTATCTGCATATCAGAGCTTTTGGTAAAGGGTTCAACGAGTTTTATGCCCAGGCTCAAGATATGGGCGTGGAATTTGTTAAAGGTAAAGTTGGGAAAATAACTGAAAAAGAAAACGGCAACCTGATATTGCGTTATGAAGATATTGAAGCCGGAGTTGTGAAAGAATCCGAACATGATTTGGTGGTGCTTTCCGTTGGCGTTCTGCCCAATCAAGGAATTGATGAGGTTTTTGATAACGAAAAACTTAAATTAGATCCTTTTAATTTTATCGACCAATCTGATATCTTGGCAAGTCCTGCAAAAACAAGTATTAAAGGTGTGTTTGTGTCCGGTACTGCTTCAGGTCCGATGGATATTCCCGATTCTATTTTATCAGGAGGTGCAGCATCTGCTGAAGCAACAAGTTATTTACGGAAGGAGGAGTCAAAATGAATAAAAAAATAGGCGTATATGTTTGCCACTGTGGAGGAAATATCTCTGATTATGTGGATGTGGAAAAGGTCAGGAAGGCTGTTGAAAATGATGAAGGTGTTTTTCTTGCTAAAACAACGATGTTTGCTTGTGCCGATTCCAACCAAAAAGAAATGGTTGAGGATATTAAAAATCAACAACTTGATGGCGTAGTCGTAGCTTCCTGTTCCCCTAAATTACATCTTCTAACTTTTAGGGCTGTTACCGAAAGGGCAGGTTTAAATAAATATAATTATGTTCACGCCAATATTCGTGAACAGGTTTCCTGGGCGCATTCTGATGATAAAGTAGGGGCTACTGATAAAGCGATACGAATTGTAAAGGCTACCATTGCCAAAGTACGTAATGCCGAATCGCTGGAACCAATAAAAGTAAAATCGACCAAAGCGGTTGCAGTGATTGGTGCAGGAGTGGCAGGTATGCGTGCCGCCATTGAGTTGGCTGAAGCCGGTTCGGAAGTTTTCTTGATTGAACGTGAGTTTTTTGTGGGAGGCCGTGTGGGTCAATTTGATAACTTATTTGTTAGCGAGGAAACCGGTAAAGAATTGATAACCCGCTTATATAATGAGGTGATGAGACACGAACACGTTAGCCTGTTTACAGGTGCCGAAGTAGTTAAAAAAAGCGGAAGTGTTGGGAATTTCGATTTAAAGGTAAAAATAACACCCCGCTACATCAAGCTTCAATGCGCCGGTGGAGAATTACAAAAAGCCATTGATGTTTGTCCGGTGAAAGTTCCCGATAGATTTAATTTTGGCATAACCACACGGAAAGCTATTTATCATAATTATCCCAGTGAATACCCACAACTACCGGCTATCGACATTGAAAGTTGTACCCGTTGCGGCGAATGTGAAAAGGTGTGTAGTAGTATTGACTTTAACCAAAAAACCGAATATCTGAACATAAAAGCAGGTGCTATTTTGTTGGCTACCGGGTTTGATCCTTATGAACCTAAAAAAGGGGAATTCGGCTATGGCGAAATTGATAACGTGGTTACTTTGCCCCAGTTCAAACGCATTGTTCACTATTGTGATGACAAGCTACTATACAATGGCAAAGAGGTAAAAAACATTGCTTACATCTATTGCGTTGGAAGCAGGCAGGTTGACGGCGAAAACAAATACTGTTCGCGCTATTGTTGTACAGCTACTATTCATGCGGCCATTGATGTTCGGAAAAAATTTAAGAACGTCCACAATTTCCATTTTAACAGAGGAATAAGAACCTATGGAAAACAGGAGGTGCTGTATGATGAATCTTCGCGTTTAGGTGATATTTATTTGCAATCTTTTGAACAGGATCCACCAATTGTCGAAAAAGTTGGCAATGAAACTATTGTGAAGATTAAAGATATTCTTACCATCGACAAAGAGTTGGAAGTGGCTGCCGATTTGGTGGTGCTCGTTACCGGGATGGTGCCGCGAAAAGATAACTCTATTGGTAATCTGCTAAAAGTTCCCAAAGGCAGAGACAAATTTTTCAATGAAATTCACATGAAATTGCGACCTGTGGAAACGGTGATCGATGGGGTAACCATTTCAGGTGCCAGCCAGGGGCCAAAAAATATTATGGAATCGATGAACTCGGCATTGGCAGCAGCAACAAAATCATTTTCTCTGATTAATTCGGGAGAATTAGCACTGGAACCTACAGTGGCCAAAGTTGACGATAAAGCCTGTGAGTGGTGCGGTAAATGTGATGAAGCTTGTCCATACAGTGCTTTTGAAAAAGTAGAAGTGGACGGCAAATTTATTGCAAAAGTAAATTCAGCCGTATGTAAAGGTTGCGGCATGTGCCTGCCTGTATGCCCTGTTAATGCTCTGGACC
>CAYTNB010000167.1:0-1741 GCA_964439085.1 uncultured Desulfobulbia bacterium
CAATCTCCTTTTTTATTTCAGTGGCTATTTTTTTTCCGTCAATTAAATTCATTTTATTTTTTTTGAATTCTATATTATCAGTTACAAAAATCCCCCACCCTCATTGAAAAGGGGAATTAGATTATTGCAGCTTCTTTGTACACATTACTTATGACTTTGTACTCAGTACTTCTTCTAAAACTTCCTCCCCTGTTGCTGCATTCCGCTCATCATCCGCTGTACATTTTTGCCTTGCGCAACCATTTTCATCATTTTTCGGGTTTCACTAAACTGCTTCAACAAACGGTTAACCTCCTGGATATTTGTTCCGGAACCAGATGCAATACGTTTACGGCGACTACCATTAATTAATGAAGGATCTTCACGTTCCGCACGGGTCATTGAAAAAATTATGGCTTCGATGTGCTTAAATGCATCATCATCGATATCCATATTTTTCATGGCTTTACCCATTCCCGGAATCATTCCCACCACATCTTTCAGATTACCCATTTTTTTAATTTGGTTAATCTGCTTCAAAAAATCATCAAAGTTGAAAGTATTTTTTGCAAGTTTTTTCTGAAGTTTTCGGGCCTCCTCCTCATCGAACTGTTCCTGTGCTTTTTCAACCAGCGAAACTATATCGCCCATTCCCAGAATACGGTTCGCCATTCTATCGGGATGAAAAACATCCAGCGCATCCACTTTTTCGCCCGTACCAACAAATTTAATCGGCTTCTCAACTACTGCACGAATTGAAAGCGCGGCACCACCACGCGTATCTCCATCTAACTTGGTTAGTACAACACCATCGAAATTCAAACGGTCGTTAAATTCTTTGGCTGTATTTACCGCATCCTGACCTGTCATCGCATCCACAACAAACAAGATTTCATCGGGATCAATTGCCTTTTTAACCGCCGAAATCTCCTTCATCATTTGCTCGTCAACCGCCAAACGACCTGCAGTATCAACAATCACAACATCGTAACCTTTACTTTTTGCTTCCTTTATTGCCGCCTTTGCAATTTTTACCGGATCCATGTTTCCTTCTTCGGAATAAACCGGGACCCCAATTTGCTCACCCAATATTTTTAATTGCTCAATAGCCGCCGGACGATAAACGTCGCAGGCTACCAAAAGCGGGTTGCGGCCTTTTTTAATTTTAAGCAAGTTTGCCAGCTTGCCTGAGAATGTGGTTTTACCCGATCCCTGCAAACCTGACATTAAAATTACCGCAGGTTTACTTTCCAGTTTTAAATCGGCAAAAGTACCTCCCATCAACGTGGCAAGCTCATCTTTTACGATTTTAACCATCAACTGACTTGGTTTAACCGCAGTTAAAACATGCTGTCCCATCGCCTTAACCTTTACTTCTTCTGTAAATTTTTTGGCAATTTTAAAATTAACATCGGCATCGAGTAAGGCACGACGAATATCTTTTAACGTTTCGGCAACGTTTATTTCGGTAATTCTCCCCTGGCCTTTTAGTAATTTAAAGGATTTCTCCAGCCTTTCACTTAAATTCTCGAACATGTGTTTTAATTCTTTTGAAAATAAGCCACAAAAATATAGTTTATAGTTGAATGGGAAAAGATTAATGTGAAAATATGATGAGAATTAAAGATGTTATCTTATTATAATTTGAAAAAGGCATTATCTCTTTTAAAAAATACAGTCGTTTTCTTCCAAATATCATCGTTTTTATATATCCTCATCAATCAACGTAAACGAAAGAACCGTTCTTTCCATTTTTCATACA
>CAYTNB010000167.1:1841-5811 GCA_964439085.1 uncultured Desulfobulbia bacterium
TTTTTACTTTTTAAAGAACCGTTCTTTCTATTTTTCGAACAAAGAGAACGGTTCTGTACAACTCAGAGAAAACGGTTCTCTGTTCGGTTCTCTTTTTCTACCTTTGTATTCTGAAAAAGAAAAATAATGAATAAAAAAACTTTAGAAATAATATCACAAAACCTGAACATTAAAGAATTACAGGTTTCAAACACAATTAATTTATTTAACGAGGGAGCAACCGTACCTTTCATTTCGCGCTACAGAAAAGAACGCACAGGCAGTTTAGATGAAGTTCAGGTTCTTCAAATAAAAGAATTAAATGAAAAATTTAGTGAACTTGAAAAACGAAAAGAGACCGTTTTAAAAACCATTGATGAACAAAATCTGCTTACTCCTGAATTAAAACAGCGGATTGAAAACTGCTTTGATGGGGTTGAATTAGAAGACATTTATTTACCCTATAAACCAAAACGCCGAACAAAAGCAACTATTGCCAGGGAAAAAGGGTTGGAGCAACTTGCAAAAATTATTGTGAAACAAGTGGAACGCAACCCGGAATTTCGGGCCAATTCATTTTTAAACGAAGATGTAAAAAGTGCAGACGAAGCACTTGCCGGGGCACGCGATATTATTGCTGAATGGATAAATGAAAACGAAAAAGCCAGAAATATTGTTCGTCGGGGCTTTGAAACAGGGGCTGTAATTTCATCAAAAATAATTAAAGGGAAAGAGGAGGCAGCAACAAAATACCTTGACTATTTCGATTGGAACGAACCGTTAAAAAAATGCCCGTCGCACCGTTTATTGGCCATGCGGCGCGGTGAAAACGAAGGTTTTTTACGGGTTTCAATAACTCCCGACAATGAACGGACATTAGAAAACCTGGAGCGCTTTTTTGTACGCGGAAACAATAAACGTTCGGAGCAAGTTCTTCTCGCTGTAAAAGACAGCAACAAAAGGTTAATCCAACCTTCTATTGAAACTGAATTCGCCAATCTCTCGAAAGAAAAAGCCGATGCCGAAGCAATTAAAGTTTTTGCTGAGAATTTACGACAACTTTTACTTGCTCCACCACTCGGACAAAAACGAACGCTGGCAATCGACCCCGGTTACCGATCTGGGTGTAAAATTGTATGTCTCGATGAACAGGGAAATCTCCTTCACAACGAAAATATTTACCCGCACAAACCACAGGAAGAGCGGAAAATGGCTGCAAAAAAACTATCATCGATGGTAGAAATGTACCACATTGATGCTGTTGCAATCGGCAATGGAACCGCCAGTCGCGAAACAGAAGCCTTTATCAAGAAGCTTCATTTCAACCGCGAAATACGTGTTTATGTTGTAAGCGAAGACGGTGCTTCGGTTTATTCCGCATCTTCCGTTGCACGCAAGGAATTTCCACAATACGATGTTACTGTTCGTGGAGCAGTTTCCATTGGGCGGCGCTTAATGGATCCGCTTGCCGAGTTGGTAAAAATCGACCCAAAAAGTATTGGCGTTGGACAGTATCAGCACGACATCGATCAGAAAAAGTTAAAAAACGGGCTCGATGCTGTTGTTGAATTAAGTGTAAACTCGGTTGGGGTAAATTTAAATACGGCCAGCAAACACTTGTTAACTTATATCTCTGGACTTGGCCCACAATTAGCGGAGAACATCACAAATTTCAGAAAAGAAAACGGAGCTTTTCAATCGCGCGAAACATTAAAAGAAGTACCTCGCATGGGACAAAAAGCTTTTGAACAAGCAGCAGGTTTCCTTCGAATTCCAGATGCAAAAAATCCGCTGGACAATTCCGGGGTCCACCCCGAATCGTACAAAATTGTAAGACAAATTGCCAAAGATCTGAAATGTGAACTCACAGATTTGATTAGAAATGAAGAGCTGGTTTCAAAAATTGATTTTCAAAAATATGTAAGCTCAGAAATTGGGTTGCCAACGTTGAACGACATAAAAGATGAACTGTTAAAACCAGGACTCGACCCCCGAAAACCAATTAAAATTTTTGAATTTACACCGGGTATTTTCAAAATTGAAGACTTGAAAGTAGGCATGGAACTGCCCGGAATTGTAAACAACATTACCAAATTCGGGGTTTTTGTTGATGTGGGAATTAAAGAATCAGGCTTAATTCACGTATCGGAAATGGCAGACCGTTTTATCTCCGACCCCAACGAAATTGTTAAGTTGCATGAACATGTAAAAGTTCGGATAAAAGAATTGGATATTCCGCGAAAAAGAATTCAACTTTCGTTAAAAGGGGTGGAACAAAAATAAAATTTAACCACAGAGAACGCAGAGAAATACACAGAGGTTCACTAAGAGAAAAAATTGATCTCTCTATTTTTCTCGCACAAGTCACGGCGTGAATCGTTAATTAGTGTTTGTCCATAAAGTCCGACTTCTTCGTTATGCTTGTCAGAAAAACGGTCATTTACAAGAGCAAACTCCTTAATTTTATGACTTCGCAAGCCTTGAATTCGAACTTTCTGAATCAAACACCTACTTTATGGACAGACTCTAATTAACAGTATCTTGTAATAATTCAGAAATAGTCTTTTAAAAATAATTCACACCGTGACTATCAATTGATTATCGGCGATTTGGAAATCGCCGCACCCTTAAAATTTACAAGCGAATAAAAATTTTGCGTTTATAGAGGAAATAACAAACATACCACAACATTGCAGCAATAATAACAGTGGATATTAATGTGATGCTTACTTCGTTTGCCCAGCCAAAAATCCTGTGAATAAACGGATCGGTCAACCCAGCGAAGAATCTACGTAAACTGCCGGCCAGCAAATAAATAAATAACGGGTTCATCCCAAATACAGCAAAAAACATTGGCACCTTTCTCAAATTAAGAACATCGATTAACCAATAAGAAACAGCCAATCCTATTAAAGCCCAACCTCCGCTAACAATAATAAACGAACTTGTACAAATATGTTTGATTATTGGAATAAAAGGATTCATTGCAAAACCAATGATTACCCCAATAATCCCGGGAATTAAAAGTGTCAAAATCTTTTTTCGGTGTGTCCAGTCTTTCATTAGAATCATACCGGCAATTACTCCCCAAATAGTGTGTGCCGATGTTGGAATGGCATTAAATGGCACCCAGTTTCCGTGGTCGATGCTTCCCGTTAACATCATATCTGTCCACGATCCAAAATTTTGCCCCGCAACAAATGCATGGTTAAATCCTTCAACCGGCCAATAACGGTACAACAAATCTGAAACGAGAATCAAAGCGAAGGAAACAAGCAACTGCCATTTTATTTGTTTGCGCATTATTAGGAAGGCTATCAAATAAGTAAGCGATAATTGGGCCATTACATTGTTAAAGTTGGATGTGCTAGCACTCGAACTAATTGCCCAACCAATAATTAGTAACCAAAATGAACGGCTTAGCACGTGGTAAAATGTCTTTTTCCAACTATCGCCCCTTTCCCATCGCCGCGAAAATGAAAAGGGCATGGCAACACCTACAATAAACATAAAAAAAGGTTGAATGAGATCCCATGAATGAAGTCCCTGCCAAGGAACATGAGATAGCTGGTTATGAAAGAAGTTGATTACTGGTCCACTATTCGCGGGATCCAGTTCTCCAAATAATCCTTCCACGCCGCCAACCAGCATAAACATTGTAAAACCACGAAAAAAGTCTATGGATAAAATCCTGTTTTGTTCTTGTTTTAGATGAATAGAATCGCTCATTTAATTAGTTGTTTTAATAAATATTTATACGGAAAGATAAGATTACAATTGAAATAGATGTTTTAATTCCTCTACAAAAATGATTTCCAGAGCAAGCGAGAATCCAGATGCCATTCAAAAACAAACCAAGTTCTTTTGAAATTGGATATTAGCAGGCAAAAAAGTCAACTCGCGCGAAAACCTATAAAACACACCCCCACTATCTTTTCATTCATAATTGAAGTGTTCTGAAAAACCTGATCCCGCGAACAGTAAAACCACA
>CAYTNB010000168.1:0-5746 GCA_964439085.1 uncultured Desulfobulbia bacterium
TGTAACTGCTCAGATGTGCCTCAGGTTTGTTCATTTTTGACTTTGAAGCATACTTTTGGGTATGTGAGAAAGCAAAAATGGACAAAGATGAGGTGTAGCTGAACAGTTACGATTTATTTATGTAAAACACCCCTCTTAAATAGATCGAAAAGAGTCTATTAAAAGAGAGGAGGGTAATCCAAATATCTGCAAATTCATAGCGATTTTCTAAAAATTAAATTATTATTTACCAATGTACTTTAAAAATCAAAAGCTAAAACTATTCTTTCTTGTCCTTATCGTTCTGCAGGTAATATCTTGCGGCAAGGCCCATAAACAGCAGGAAAAACAGCCAAAAGCATCTGTCCAAAAGGTTGTAACAAATGAAGGATGCCGCAGATGCCATCCGGTCACCCTTGGCACAAACCATGCCAGAACTTGTGTTGCCTGCCACAACGGCAACAGTCTGGCGACGAGTAAAGACAAGGCACACACAGGAATGCATATTGCGCCAGCGTCACCCCGGCAAATGCAGGATAAATGCGCTGAATGCCATCCTGAAATTGTTGCAAGCGTTGCAAAATCGAGCCATTTCACTCTGTATAAAGCTGTGAATATGACAAGGCAAGCCTTCGGAGCCAAAAAAATATCCTCCCTACTTCAAATACCAGCAGTCAACAAACCATCAACGCCGCTTGAACTTGCCGATGATTTACTGCGCCGCCGCTGCCTGCGCTGTCATCCCTATTATCAAGGCGACCCATATCCTGCCACCCGTCATGGAACGGGCTGTGCCGCTTGCCATATTGCCTACGAAAATGGCAAGCTTATCTCCCACAAATTTATCAGTCCTGGCGACAAACAATGCCTAAGTTGTCATTATGGTAATTTCGTGGGAGCAGATTATTACGGTCGTTTTGAACACGATTTTAACTGGGAATACCGCACCCCATTCACCCTAAACGATGACGACTTACAAGCAAGACCTTATGGTATAAGATTCCACCAATTGACTCCGGATATCCATCAACGCCATGGCATGTCATGTATTGACTGTCATTCCGGACAGGAGCTTATGGGAATCGGCAATGAAAAAATTACCTGTACGGCTTGTCATTTCTACAAAATTACGGGATATCATCCTGGCAATCTGCAATTTAGCAATGGCAAGCTTTGGTTAAACACAGTAAAAGGAGAAAAACTAGCCGTACCACAGGCCGTTAGTTCGGCTCACAAATTAAAAAAGGTTGCCTGCCAGGTTTGTCATGCTTTGTGGAGTTACAACGACCAGGGCACTTATCTGATCCGACAGGACACAAACGATTTTGAGGAATGGTTTGCCCTAACCCGTCAGGGAGATTTTGAAGTTGAGAAAGAACTTGAGGCCGACCTCTTCCTTAATGATGGCTCAGGTGATGCACATATGACTGATAAGATTTCCGGCCAAGACCAGGCAGGAATTTGGCTAAAGAGTTACAAGCTAAGACGTTGGGAACCGGTACGAATATGTCGTGATACAAATGGCGTTTTACAGGTATGCCGAAATATTTTGGACATGCATCTATCGTATGTTAATGAAGATGATGAGGTGATTTTCGATAATGCCGCCCCTGACCAAAATTCAACCAGGCCCCAACCCTATACCCCTCACACCACCGGCAAAGCTGGCGTTTTTTTTAAGCAACGCCTACATCCTAATTGACAATGATCCATAATAAATATCTTATCGTATTCATAACAGCCCTGGCTTTTCCAGCCCTGTTCATTTCAGGATGCGCAACCAAGAGAATCAGCCGCCCTCCGAGCTATGTAAAATTTACCAAGTCCGCAAAGAGAACACCTTCCAGATCCAAAATCCCAGCCACTCAAAAACCTTATAGAGTAAATGGTAAAACCTATTATCCCATACCTTCGGCCTATGGCTTTACCCAAAATGGCATAGCTTCATGGTATGGCAAAAAATTTCATGGTCGTAAGACCTCAAATGGTGAGACGTACAATATGTATGAGATGACAGCGGCCCATAAAACCCTGCCCATGAATACCCATCTCCTGGTTGAAAATCTTGAAAACGGTCATAAAATAATCGTCAGAATCAACGACCGCGGCCCATTTGTCAAAAACAGGATAATTGATATGACTTATTCTGGAGCTAATAAATTGGGTATGTTAAGAAAGGGGACGGCCCGGGTACGAGTGACCGCCTTAGGTGAAGCTGTAAAAATATCCAGGGGCGGCCAAAAAGTTGAAAGATTTTTACCGTATAAGCATTTCAAACAAGGTGATTTTTTCGTTCAGGTTGGTGCCTTCACCCAAGAGGCAAACGCCAACCGTTTAAAAGAAAATCTATTATTACAAGGATATAAAGCCATCAGCCGCTTTTACAAAACAGGTTCAAACAGCTTTTTCAGGGTACAGGTTCGTGCCGGCCGCACCCTGGCAGCCGCTCATCGGATTGAAACCCGGCTGGAGAGCAGTTTTCCCGGTGCCTTTGTGATTGCTAAATAAGGGTGTTGAAGCAATTACACAATTACAACGTACTATCAACAAGTTACCGTAAATCAGCCAAAATTCTTAACTGGTTGATTTTGCACAAAAACTACATGTTTTTTCAACACCCTTTAAATAAAGGAATTGGTTGGCTGGGCGAAGGAACTCAGGGCTCGATTTGCCGATATCGCATAAGATAGAAATCGGCTGAATGAGGCAGGAAATTTGGCATTTTCTGAACTTTTGTAAAGCCCCTTTTGGTGTACAGGGAAAGAAGATGATGATGGGTGACGGCCTGCACCTCTTTTACACCACACTCATGAGCCACGTCTATCACGGCGGCCAAGAGAGCACTTCCGGCGCCATGACGCCGGAAGTTTTGTTCCACGCCCATAAAAATTATATAGAGTATTTTGCCATACGAGGAATGCCGACTGACAAAAAAATCTGATCGAGGCTCGAATCCAGGAATGGTTAAATTCCATAGGCAAGTCTCAATATAGCCTATAATCCGACCTTTTTTTCTGGCTGCCAGGAATCCGGTTCCAAACATCCGCTGACGAGCCTGCAAAGTTTCCAGGCTAGCACCGACCTGACCCTCAATAGCCCTCTCCAGAAAAAATATCTCGGCCAATTCATCGGCCCTAACGGGAGATATATCCATACCTAATTTACCTATTTGGCCATCTCGCCTAAAATAGACTTTACCAGGGCGCCATCGGCAGATTTAGCAAAATGTTTCATTACAAAACCCATAGCCTGCATAGGACTCTTAAACTTACCTAAATCTACATTGCCCTCAATCCAAACTTTTATGGTGTCACGATCAACCATTTGCGGCAGATAGGTAACCAACAATTCCAAATATGGAGAACTCGCTTCTTGCTTTAACTCCAGAACCGTTTTCTCAGACTTAACCAAACCACGAATAATGGCAATAACATCATCGTCGGTTATCTCATCCTCCTTCTTGCAACGAGTAGTTTTCTTACCGCTTTCCAGTGTTATAGGTATAGTAAGTTTAGGCAATTCACTGAGAACCTGCCTAACGGTATCACGAGAGGAGCTATCCTTACCAAGCATTGCAGTCTTCAGATCGATACGCAACTTCGGTAAAAGGCCCATTTTCATATCGTTATTCCAGCCATATTCTGTCATTTCCTAGTCTCCATACCCATTATTTTTGCCATAAATATTCGGCTCGTGTGAAAAAAAGTTGCATGCCTCTAAATTATAAATACTTGAAACGCTTCACTGGTAAATATTAATAGTCTCGTAAAAACCAATGGGATGGCTAAGTAGCTAAGCGTAGACTGCGAAAATTTCGATATACAGGTAAGCGTAGACTCCGAGAAGTGGGGTATTTTTGAGAGCGAGGCCATACATATGGTATGCCGAGCGAACAAAAATGGTCCACAACGCAGTAGATCGGATTGCTACACCCCTTTTGGGTATTTTTTACGACGCCATCAATATTCGGCTTATTTAGTACCTTACAGATTGTTTTCTCGGAGTCTACGCCTCGCTCCGCTTACCTGTTTTTTAGAAAAGAATTTATAAGGTACCAGGTAAGCTCAGACTCCGCGATACTCCCTTGCGGGGTGTTAGAATTATGTAAAGTTCACTCACAAGCTGAAAAATAAGCAGGCAGAGCAGCAATACTTTTGGTATGCGGCTCTGCCTGGTTGACTTCCTGTAGAGTGTTGCCGGATTTACCTTTTAGCTTTTTTGATCTTGCGTAAACGAATATTTTGGGGGGTAACTTCAACCAATTCGTCATCATTAATATAGGCAATACAATCCTCTAGGCTCATCGGCGTAACCGGAGTAAGAATAACCGCCTCATCAGAACCGGAGGCCCGCATATTGGTCAATTTTTTACCTTTGGCAGGATTCACAACCATATCTTCTGCCCGACAATTTTCGCCAACAATCTGACCGGCATAAACGTTTTCACCCGCATTAAGAAACATCTTGCCGCGCTCCTGCAAATTAAACAAGGCATAAGCCACCGTGGTGCAATTGTCCTTGGCGATCATTACCCCGTTCTGCCGATTAATAATATCTCCGGCATAAGGGCCATATTCAGAAAAGACATAATTCATAATGCCCATGCCCTTGGTATCCGTCATAAACTGCGAACGGAAGCCCAAAAGACCCCTGGTGGGAATCTTATATACCAGGCGGGTCAACTCATTATGAGTCCCCATCTCCAACATCTGCCCTTTTAGAGCACCCAGCTTTTCAATAACCGCCCCCTGATATTGCTCATCAACATCAATAGTCAGCTCTTCAAAGGGCTCCTGCCGGATTCCATCAATTTCCTTCATAATAACCTGCGGTCTGGTAACCTGAAACTCAAAGCCCTCACGACGCATTCGTTCAATTAAAATGGAGAGATGAAGCTCCCCGCGTCCAGCTACCCGATAGCCAACGGCATCGGTAAGAGGCTCCACATGCAGAGCAACATCTGCCAATGTCTCTTTAGCAAGCCTGGCCTCGATGTGTCTGGAGGTAACAAATTTACCTTCCTGCCCCGCAAAGGGCGAATCATTAGGAATAAAATTCATGGCCAGGGTGGGAGGATCAATCTCGATTATCGGCAGAGGCATGGGGTTATCTGTATCTGTAAAAGTTACTCCCACCGTCACATCATCCAAACCGGCAACGGCGACAATTTCACCAACCCCGGCCTCGTCACAAGCTACCTTCTCATTACCTTCAAAGCGAAATATTTTAGAGATCTTGGTGGAGACAATTGAGCCATCCCGTTTGGCAACCGCCACATCCTTATTCGTCTTCAGAACACCGTTTACGACCTTACCAATACCCAAACGACCCAGATAGGGAGAGTAATCGATGGTATTGACCTGCATCTGCAGGGAGGCTTCCGGCGAGCCGATCGGGGCTGGAATATGTTTAACAATCAACTCGGAGACAGGTTCCATTGTCATATTGTCAGATTTAAGGTCATGCCTGGCATAACCTTCTTTGGCTGAAGCATAAACCACCGGAAAGTCGAGAAGTTCATCAGGAGCGTTAAGCTTAACAAAGAGATCAAAAACCTGATCGACAACCCATTCACAACGGGCGGCAGGCTTATCAATTTTATTTATCACAACAATTATCGGCATCCCGGTAGCCAAGGCCTTTTTTAGGACAAAAAAGGTCTGGGGCATTGGGCCTTCCTGAGCATCAACAAGAAGCAGAGCACCATCTGCCATGCGCAATACACGTTCAACCTGGCCGCCAAAATCAGCATGGCCTGGTGTGTCCA
>CAYTNB010000169.1:0-5718 GCA_964439085.1 uncultured Desulfobulbia bacterium
GGCGGGAGAATTCCAGAAGATTAAGTCTTACGCCATGCACAAGGATGGCCATAGCTCCAAGGATAATATTTAAGCCATGTCCTGTCAATAAAATGGCCACAGCCGCCAGACTGGTGGGGATAGTCTCAAAGCCCATGTTTAAGGCCATGTGGTTGACTGCCAGTGCCACTTCCCGAGTGGCCAAACCAACGGCGAAAAGACGTATGTAGGAAATCAAATCGGAAAGACTGCTGACTCCGCTGAGCAGGGTTAGTGGCGAGTGGGCTAGAGCCTTGGCAATGGCCCCCATAGAAAAGGTTTCGGATTGTTCACTAAATAGCACAACCAGCGCTGCGCCGCTGCTAAGTAATAAAAAGGTAAGGGGCGGCATCGGTTTATTTAAAACCAAAAATAGCGAAATGAAATACAGCGCCCCAATAATCAGAACCCAGCCAATATCAGCCAAGGCTACAAGGTTTGGTAATTTACGGGCTGTCAGCCAAAGGTGGGCGAGAATAAGTTGTATCGCCCCAATCGAAAAGCAGATTTGCATTACAGAGGCCGTATTTTGGGGGGCAGAAGCGGCCAGGCTGGGAAGTATCATAAGTCCGAGTGGTGTGTGCTCAAGGCCTTCAAGCCCAAACCAGGCACCGGTAAAGGCCCCCCAAAGCATCGTTGCCGCAGCCAGAATAATGAGTAGAAAAAATGGTTCTCTTTGGCTGCGGCCCTGGTGAAGAAAAAAGAGGCTGGTTATAAAGAGTATAAGCCCGTAGCCTGCATCGCCAATGAGCATTGCAAAAAAGATAATGAAAAAAAAGAGTGATGGCCCGTTACAATCGAATTCACGATACGCAGGAATAACTCCCATAAAATCCATTACTGGCCTAAATATACTGCTCCAACGTGAATACTGAATGAGGGTGGGAACCGGGTCAGTCTCAAGCGGTTCCTCTAACAACAGCCCCCATCTCTGTCGCCTGGCCGCCGTTCTGAGGTCTGGCAGGTTTGAGCAGGGGCAAAACCCGCTTAGGTGGCATATGTCATGCCCAGTGCCCATTGCCCTCCTGGCCTCTATAAAGGCGAGTCGTTCTTGCTGCTGACTCAGACTTTGGCTCAGGGCCGGGATTTGTTTTAAGGCCTTCATTTGCCGATCACCTATCGATTGAGCCTTTTTCTTCTCGGCCAGGAGGGGTTCTAATTCCTCCATGCCTCTTGACGGTGGTGCAACCTCCTGTAGCTCATCTAGGGCTTTATCAAGGCCTGCGGTACGATCACGATCGTATGCGATGGTGACTAATAAATGCTGGCCCCCCGCATGGCCTATTTGATAAATACAGGTTGTCGGTGGGATTTTATCGAGGTCTTGGGCGGTGGCTAGATAAAAATGGAGCGCCAAGCCCTTCTCGTTGAATATTTCCAGCTGTTCCGGGGCAAGCGCAGATCCTCCCCAGATGCCTAATGCCTCGTATTCGTCTTCCAGGTCTTTAATCTCTTTATGCAGATTTTTTTGGTTTTCATAAAGAGCCAGCAGTTGTTTGGCGTAGGCCAGGCCGTTGGCATCAGATGCGTATGGGGTGGCTGCGGCGTTATCGGGAATAAGATGTATCGCCGTCTCCAACAGATGGATATTTTCTTTCACCTCTGCAAGGTCGTCCTCACGTATTGCTTTCTTATCAGGTACAAAGGGCATAATATGAACAAAACCCAGGTCTTGGATAGTGCTGAGGAGCTGGTCTTGCCAGGCGGTGCATCCCAGCACGGTTACCTTTTGCATGGGGGCAATCATCAGGCGGCCTCTTTTATCTTTTTCTTGGCAATTCTAGCCCAGCCGACCGCTGCAGCTTGCTGGTCGGCCAGATAAATGCTTATTTTCCTTATCTGCTCAATGGTCTCTGGAATTTTCACCTTTTCAAAGAGATTAACCCGTTGGGACGTAAGGCGTAATTCCAGTTCCAAGAGTCGGTATTGTTCCTGAATAATCAAATTTTGGGCCTGTAGTCTCATAAGTTGACTCAAATTGGTCACGGCCCGATCAAGCCAGAGCGGGGAGGTAAAGAGGTTGTAAGGCTTAATTTGGACGGGTAGTTCCACAAAGACGGGGAGATCAACTCCGGCAATATTATCTGAACGAGTGATAATCTCCTGGCTCGTCAATAGGTCAGTAAGCCCCATATTTTCGCCCAGCAGCGCCGCCCACTGATCCATGTCGGTTTCAAGATGACCCATATCATCGTTAAGATGACGTATTTCCACCCTGACTCGGCTTACCTCCATCTGTAGTAGCTGCTTTTTGATCTGCAGGGTGGGCAGGTAACGGTCATAGCGTTTTAGGTCGTCCTTTAGTCTTTTAAGTTCCGTTTTGGTCAGCTTTATTTTCTTCATTATCTTTTACGTAACTATTCAGCGTACTAACCGGGCGGCGCCGGTCTTTTAATAGTAACAATTTCAGCGAGTTGCATTTTTGTTACTTAGTAAGGTAGGGCTAGAAAATACCCTAAACTCTGTAATGTAACTGCTCTGGGGGACACCTGAACAAGTTAACTTTTTACGCTCTTCTCCAGGGGCCAGAATTTGTCAATCAATTCGCTGCTTAGGCCTGTTTCTTCGGGCTTGAAACAGGCGGCTAAAATTTGCCAGCTGCGATCAAGGGCCGCTAATAGGTGAATGTTAATTGTGAGATTCAACAGGCCTTTCTCAAAGGTTGCGCCATAGAGCAAAAGCTTGTTATCCCAGGCAGACATCCTAAAACCCATGGCTTTTTTCTCTAAAGTCTCCTGATAGTCGGCGTAGAGGTGAACCAAACAGTCCATAATTGCCCGATGATCCTCCCTCGTGTCCTGGTTAACTAATTGTTTCAGCCTGCTCAGGGAACCAAATGGCTCAATCTGACCATTATTTAGATAATATTGGCCTTCAGTTATATAACCGGTATTGTCCGGCACAGGATGCGTTACATCATTACCGGGCATGGTGGTTACTGAGAGAATGGTTACTGAGCCAGCCTCTTCAAAGTCAACGGCCTTTTCGTAGCGGGCCGCCAGTTGGCTGTAAAGATCGCCGGGATAGCCCCGGTTGGCTGGCACCTGCTCCATGCTGATGGCAATCTCCTTTAAGGCGTCGCAGAAATTGGTCATATCGGTGAGGAGCACCAGGACATTTTTACCTTTCAGGGCGAAACGTTCGGCCACGGCCAGGCAGAGATCGGGTACCATCAGACACTCTGCCACCGGATCAGCTGCCGTATGAATGAAGAGGATTGACTTGGTCAAGGCCCCGCCCTCTTCCAGGGTGTTTTTTAAAAACAGATAATCATCAAAGCGAACCCCCATTCCCCCCAGGATGATGATGTCTACTTGTGCCTGAAGAGCGATTCTGGCCAGCAGAGCGTTATAAGGCTCACCGGCGGTGGTAAATATGGAAATTTTTTGCGACTCGACGAGGGAATTAAACAGGTCAATCATGGGGATGCCAGTATGGATTATTTTATGAGGAATTACACGTCTGGTAGGATTCACCGGCTCACCGGTAATTTCAATAAGATTATCGGTAAATTTGGGCCCCTTGTCCCTGGGTTCGCCAATGCCGTTAAATATCCGGCCAACAAGGTTTTCAGAAAAGGCAACTTGCAGGCTGTGGCCGAGGAATCGTATTTCACTACCAGTAGAGACACCGCTGCTGCCGCCAAAGATCTGCAGAAAGATATTATCCCCCTCAATTTTTATGACCTCCGCCAGGCTGGAGACCCCAGGGGCGGAAACCAGGGCCAATTCGCCAAAACCGACTCCTGTGGCCTTAACCATGATCACATTGCCGCTAATGCGCCATATTTTATTGTATATCGTCCGCATCTTCCCCTCTAGACTCATCGTAGTGGAGTGGCAGGCCGTCTTTTACCGTTCTGCTCGTGGCCGGTCTCATGAAAGTGGATTCTAAATTTTGTTCCATAAAGGACTGCCGATCTGGTATTTTAATCTCATTATCTTTACTAGCATACGGTCGTGGTTTTACCGCTATACCTTGACAGGACTCCTCGAGCAACTGGGCAAGATGATCTTCATGCCGGGATAGCTCCTCTGAGCCCCAGGCTGCGCTATTCAGATTCAAAAATGTGAGCCTGAGCTTTTGGAAAAAGGTCCGGGCTTCATCTTTATTTTTTAAGGGGAAAGGGGTTGCGATAATTTTTTCCAGGAGTGCAAAAATATGGCTTTGGCGTTCTTTGGAAGTGGCTCCGTCAACGGGATCAAAGCCATTTTGCTGGAGAAAAACGCTATCAAAAAATACGCCTTTTAAATAAATGATAAAATCGGTGCTGGAGGTTCCCCCTTCCCCCACCACCTTCATCATCTGCTCAATTTCATTGGCTCTGGACAGCAGTTTTATAAACATCTCTCGCCGCTCTGAACTAATAAATCCCTGAAATCTGCTCCAGCTGGTCAGGGGGTCAATGGCCGGATAATGGCGGGCATCGGAGCGTTCCCGTGATAGACCATGAAAGGCTCCTACTACCTTTAAGGTGGCTTGAGTCACTGGTTCATCAAAATTACCGCCGGCCGGGCTGACTGTGCCACCGATGGTGACGGAGCCGGTATGGCCGTTTCGCAGCCGGACAAGCCCGGCTCTCTCATAAAATGAGGCAATAATTGATTCCAAATAGGCTGGGAAGGCCTCTTCACCGGGGATTTCCTCCAGCCGTCCTGATCTCTCCCGCATGGCTTGCGCCCAACGTGAGGTGGAGTCGGCCAGCAAGAGTACATCGAGGCCCATCTGCCGATAATACTCTGCCATGGTAACAGCAGTATAAACGGAAGATTCTCGGGCTGCCACCGGCATGGAGCTGGTGTTGCCGACAATAATGGTTCTCTCCATAAGTGATCTGCCGGTCAGTGGGTCGGTTATTTTAGGGAATTGGCGGATAGTTTCAACCACCTCCCCGGCTCTCTCTCCACAGGCTGCAATTACAACAATATCCACCTGGGCATTACGGCTGGTAAGCTGCTGTAAAACTGTTTTGCCAGCCCCGAACGGCCCGGGAATGCAGAATGTGCCGCCCTTGGCCACGGGAAACAATGTATCAATAATTCTAATTTGGGTAATGAGAGGCTCAACGGGGCTCAATCTCTCCTGGTAAATATTTATCGGTCTGCGTACCGGCCAGGCAAAATTCATGGTTATTGGCCTGAGTTTTCCCTTGTCGTCCTTGAGGGTAGCTATTTTGTCATTAACCGTATATGTGGCTGTCGCAGCAATCTCTACGACTTTTAAATTTCCCACCATGCCGAACGGCACCATGATCTGATGCTTAAAGAGGGTTTCGGGAACCGTGCCCAGAGCATCACCAGCCCGCACCATGGCACCGGTTTTAACCGCCGGGGTAAACTGCCAGAGCTGTTGGTTGGGCAGCGCATCAACGGCCTTGCCTCTTTTTAGAAATTGGCCGTAATGCTCGGCCAATTTATGGAGAGGATTTTGGAGACCGTCAAATAGCTGCCCCAAAAGACCCGGTCCTAATTGCACCGTCAGCAGGTCGCCGCTGAACTCAACTTTATCGCCCCTTTGCAGGCCTCTGGTATCCTCAAAAACTTGGAGGTCGGCCAGGCTTTCCCTGATCCGCACAACCTCTGACTTTAAACGTTGATTCCCAAAGATGACATAGGCAACCTCATTTTGGCGGATATCACCGCTGAACTCGACGGTAATCATGTTTTTGTTGATGCCGTGGATGATGCCGTTAGTGATCAT
>CAYTNB010000170.1:0-5651 GCA_964439085.1 uncultured Desulfobulbia bacterium
TTTTTGCTGCCATACAGGCTGTATCTTTTAGATATTTAACCACCGGGGCAATAACACACAAGTTTTTATAAGGGCAGCCACAGAGGCCCGCCCTTATGAGATTACTCTAATACTTCTTGCGAATCCCGGACAGTTTGATTATTCTAGACCTTTTGAAACGGCGTCAGGGATGACACCACGAATAAATCAGTAAAACCAGGAAGTTGTCATGCTTCGGAGTCTATTATGCAGGAACTAAGTATTATCAATATGTTTGTAAACGCCGGGCTAACGGTAAAGTTTGTCATGCTGCTTCTTTTGTCATTTTCCATTGGTTCATGGTCTATCATTTTCAAAAAGGTGCTCCTTTATAGGAAAGTAAACCAGGAATCGGCCAAATTTTTAAAAAATTTCTGGAAAAGCAAACAGTTATCCGAGGCCTTCAATTGGGCGGAAAAATCACCCCTCAGCCCTGAGGCCAATATTTTCATTATGGGATACAACGAGCTACAAAAATTAGGTAAAAAAAAGCCCGGCAAAGGCAGTAACAACGAAACATTTGAAATGCGTTTGGCCGGTATGGAGAATCTTAAACGGGCCATAAAAAAAGCCGAAAGCGCCGAAAATCAGCGACTCGGCCGCACCCTTAATTTCCTTGCCACCACCGGTAGCGCCACTCCTTTCATTGGATTGTTCGGCACCGTTTGGGGCATTATGACATCCTTTCATGGAATCGGCGTAAGGGGGTCTGCCTCACTCGCAGTTGTTGCGCCGGGTATTTCAGAGGCCTTGGTGGCCACCGCCGCCGGGCTGGCGGTGGCAATCCCCGCCGTCATCTTTTTTAATCGTTTTTCAAGCCAGCTAAACTATTTTGAAAGTGATATGGAGAGGTTCTCGACAGATTTTTTAAATTTGGTAGAACGTGATCTGCTCACCAAACTGTAAGGCTGCGTAATGAGACGTAAAAACCGTAGAATGATGTCAGAAATAAACGTCACACCAATGGTGGACGTAATGCTGGTTTTGCTGATCATCTTCATGGTAACCGCCCCCATGATGACCCAGGGGGTAGATGTTGATCTGCCCAAGACCACATCCAAGGCCCTGCGTCAGAAGGAAAAACCGGTGGTCATCACCATCAACAAAAAAGGTCAAATTTACCTCAATCGCATTCGAGGCAGCCAAAAGATGCTCAGGGAACAACTTATAAAGCTGGCCCGCAATGGTGGCGATAAACGACCGGTATTTCTGAAGGCGGACAAGCGTATCCAATATGGTTTGGTGGCCGCAGTAATGGCCGATATCAAGGCGGCTGGCTTCAACAAACTTGGCATGGTCACCAAACCAAACGATATACGATAAATGGGAGCTATTAAACGCCACCTCATTCGGTGTCTGTCGCATACGCATACCTGCACAGTTACGGTATGGTAGCTTTAGTTTGGTTTTTTTGGCTTCTACCAAAATAGTTACAATAAAAGTTTCTGCCCGAATGGCTGGCTGCCGCATGACCAAAGATGTCTGAATATATAAATCACCCCGCACTCTTCCCACTTGACCCGCCGCGCTACGACAACGATCGCATGCAATGGAGGACGCCCATAATCCTGGCATTCTCGATTCATATTTTTGTGCTCGTCCTGTTAGTTATGCCTCCGTCATTTTTAACTCGTCATCGTGATTTTCAAGAGATCCAGACCATAAACTTATTCACCCCAGACGAAATTAAGCCTGTCGCACACCGCCACAAAGCACAGCCCAAAACGAGGCTTAAACCACCAGTCAAAAAAATTATACCAGCCGCCAAACCCATCGCCCCCCCAAAGACTAAATCAATCAATATTGACGCACAGCCCAACCCATTAACAAAGCCAGAAAAAGTTCATTCTCTCAGACCCAGAAAAATAAAAAACCGACCGCCGAAGCCGCCTAAAAAAGTAAATACCAGCGAAGATCTTCTCCGCCAGGCCTTAGAAAGAACAAAGGCCAGAATTAATGAGAAAAACGAGATTCGCCAAGTAAAGCACGCCCTTTCCAATCTGGTCAAAAATCTCCATACCATTTCAGAGCCGCCAGAGAAACCGGCGCAAGTTGAGACACTACCTCAAGCTCAAGAACCCGCAGCAGTCACAACAAACAACAACGGGCAGGGAAAATCTACAGGGCCATCAAGCGCAGCCATCGATAAGGCAATGCGGCGATACTATATGGCAATCTCAAGGCGAATACACGACAATTGGTCGTTGCCGGAAACCCAGAACTGGAGCCCATCACTTGAGGCCATTTTTGTTATCGTCGTGCAGCGAAATGGCACACTTTTGAAAACCTTTTTCGAAAAAAAATCACCCAATATCTATTTTAACCAGTATGTTGAAAAAACAATTACGGCCTCGGCACCAATGCCAGCTTTCCCAGCCGACATCAAAAAGAACAGGCTTGAAATAGGCCTGAAATTCAGGCCTAGCGGCATGTTTTAGCAATTCTTTTGTCGATATAATACACATCAGCCGAAGCAAAAAGATTGCGCAACGTTTTATGGTAATTTTAAAATGGTCAGGTAGAGTTGTAAAAAGTCTCGGGATGGCTAAGTAGCTAAGCGTATACTTCGAAAAGTTTGACATACAGACGAGCGAACGAAGCGAGACTCCGAGGCATAGTGATTTTTTAGGTGCAAGGCCATACATATGGTATGCCTCGTGCCTAAGAAATTGCTACAACGCAGTAGGTCGGATTGCGATGCCCCTTTTAGGTACTTTTTACGACGCCATCACCCTTGGTAAATGAACACTTCGACAAGCTCAATGAACTGATTATATTGATTAAGGTAGTAAAACATGAAACAATTCCCAAAGATATTAGCAACCATTATCCTATTGAGCGGATTTCTATATGCATGCCCGGCCAGAGCCAGGGTGTATCTTGATATCACTTCGGCCGATCTCCGCAAATTACCAATAGCCATCCCCCATTTTATTGATAAACACCACCCAACAGCCATAACAGAAAAGGGCAGAAAGATGGCTGAGTTGGCGAGTAAAGCTTTGACCCTGCATGGTTTTATAGACATTATTCCAGCCAAATCATATAACAACGACAGGGGAACTAATTGGAAGAACGTCGGAGCCGACTTTGTAATATTGGGGAATTATTACAGTGATAAAAATTCAGGGATGGTTTTAGAGATTCGCTTTATAAATACCAGCGACGGCAGCATGATTACCGGCAAGAGATACAAGGCTCCATGGTCAAAACAATCAAATATGATCCGTAAATTCTGTGATGAGGTAATCTATCAACTCTCGGGTACCAATGGGGTCAGTAATACTAAAATTGCCTACGTCTCCGATCAAACAGGCAGCAAGGAAGTTTATTTAGCCGACATCTTGGGAGAAAATATCCGCCAAGTCACCAATCACCATGATATTACCGTATCACCCAGATTCTCACCTGATGGCAAAAAACTGGCCTACACATCATACCATCGAGGTAACCCCAACCTTTATATAACCAATCTCTCACAAAGCAAGG
Organism: uncultured Desulfobulbia bacterium; assembly: GCA_964439085.1. Taxonomy (GTDB): domain Bacteria; phylum Desulfobacterota; class Desulfobulbia; order Desulfobulbales; family VMSU01; genus JAADIV01. The sequence continues at coordinate 3,508 of CAYTNB010000170.1, forward strand.
TAACCAAGGCCATTTCATGGCGGCGTGGCTTAAATATAGCACCCGCCTGGTCCCCAAATGGCAAAACCATGGTGATTACCCTGAGCAAGGACGGCAATCCCGATTTATACCTCATGGCAGTCAATGGCCGCATAATCCGGCGACTGACAAAAAATAAAGGTATTAACGTTTCCCCAACTTGGGCCCCGGATGGCAAACACTTGGCCTTTGTCTCCGATCGTAGCGGCACACCGCAAATTTACATCATGGATATGAATACTAAAATAACCAAGAGGCTGACCTACCAAGGGACGGAAAACACCACCCCCAACTGGTCCCCTAATGGTGAGACAATAGCCTATACCGCTCGTGAAGGCAGTACGCACCAAATATTTATAATTAGCCCTAGTGGTGGCCAACCCACCCAACTGACAAAATATTGGGGGGATCACGAATCGCCATCATGGGCACCGGACAGCCGACAGATAATATTTTCGAGGTTCCGTAATGGTAAAAAGCAACTTTGCCGAATTTTTATCAAAGGTAAAGGGGTGATACCCATGACTAATCTTAAGGGCAACCAAGAATTTCCACAGTGGTCACCCAGGCTTAAGTACTAGGAGGCTGTCCGAGAATAGAGAGCCTACTACAGATAAGCGCAGACATCGAAGCCGGAGAAATTGGCCCAGTTTTCCAACTTTTCGCTACGGCTGTTACGTAGCACTGCTATGCACCGCCAGTCGTGCCTTGTTGGCACGCCAAATCACACCGTAATTTTGTAACACTTTATGGCTTACGAGACCTAGATAGGAGAAATGAAATGAAATCCAGAATCAGTCAACTAGCAATCATCATGTTTGTAGCACCATTTATAACGCACTGCGTCCCATCTCAAGACGTTAACAATCTGGATTTAAAAGTGCGGAATATTAATAACCGCGTCGTCCAAATAAATAAAGCTGTTGATAAACTGAACAACCCAGAACAAATAGACAGTATCCAAAGCAAGCAGGCGTCTATCGATAATAGTGTTGATAATCTCAACATGGACATGTTGCAGATTAAAGGCCAGCTTGAAGAAACCAGCCATAATTACCAAATTATGCAGACAGAAAATAAACAGTTCAAGATCGATCTAAACAGGACGATCGCCGATTTAGCAGATCAGATCTCCCTGTTAACGGATCAGCTAAATCAAACAAACGAGCGGCTTGTAGCTGTTCAACAAGCGGGTAAAAAAACCGCCAATGCGGTCGCTGCATCTTCTGAACAGGCAAAGGCTGCAATGTCTCAGGCAAAAATAGCTGACGACAAAGCCTCTGCTGCCAGAGAAGCAGCAGAGGAAGCGGGTAACAAATTAGAATCCTATAAAAAATCAGCGACAAAAGCACCCCATCTAATCATCCCACACCAAAAAAAAATGACCCCGGCAGAGCAAAAAAAAGCTGCTTCAGCACCTAAAAGCACCACCAAAAGTACTACTACAAACACAGACAATACGCTTTACGACCAAGCCCTTAATTTATTCAGAAAAAGCAATTTCACCGAATCGTACCAAACTTTTAACAAATATTTAAATAAATTCCCTAAGGGTAAATTGGCCCCCAACGCCCGCTTTTGGATGGGTGATTGCTATTATAGTCAGCAGGAATACGAGCTTGCCATATTAGAGTATCAAAAGGTTATTGCCAACTTTCCAAAACATGCAAAAGCCCCAGCTGCCTTACTTAAACAGGGCCTAGCCTTTGAAAAATTAAAAGACAATGACACTGCCAAAATCGTCTATAATAAGTTACTGAAAGAGTACCCCAAGAGTGAACAAATGCAGATAGCGAAAAAAAGAATTGCAGCAATTAAGTAAATGAAATAAACAAGCTCGGTATTGCTTTTTCGTAGGCAATATGCTAAAAAGATCCCCCTACATATTAGACGTATTTGCCTGGGTGGCGGAACTGGTAGACGCAAGGGACTTAAAATCCCTCGGGTGTATACCCATGCGAGTTCGATTCTCGCCCTAGGCACCAATATTGACGGGACTTTCAGATATTTCTGACTGTCCCGTTTTTTTTAGTCTAACTTCCACCCCTAATACGCCCCTAATTATTCCATTGGAGTGGTCTAATAAAGATGGACACTAAAAGTTTGCGGATTATGTTCCGTAAAAC
>CAYTNB010000171.1:0-5577 GCA_964439085.1 uncultured Desulfobulbia bacterium
CTTTCCTTTAGAAAAGGGACGACCCACACTCCCGCCGCATCCACACCCACAATCAGACATATTTTTTCTCCCTTGTTATCTATGAGTCTGTTGATCCACACCTACGTATCCACAAAGGATAAAACAGACGATAAGAGATCGCTTTGACATAAGTCAAAACCTCTTCATTACCAAAATATCAACCACAATATTTATGTATCAATATACAAATAAACGGTGGTTTTCTCCCTCCAATACTGTATTAAAGTGGAATATTTATAAACGAACTGTATTTTATTTAACGGAACCAATCAATGACAAACAATACCATCAAAAAGGAAAACGGCGACTTCCAGACAAGCCGAGTACTTCTCCTTTCAATCTGTCACTTTATTCACGATATTTACTCAAGTTTTCTGGCACCCCTACTCCCATTTATTATTGAAAAGTTCTCCCTGTCACTTACCCAGGCGGGTCTTCTCTCTACCGTTATGCAACTCCCTGCACTGCTTAACCCGTTTATAGGAAAACTCGCCGACCGTATCAGTGTCAGATATTTTATAATTTTTGCTCCAATGATGACTGCTATTCCCATGTCACTTCTGGGACTTGCCCCCAATTATGGCGTGTTAATGATTCTACTTTTTATCACCGGAATCAGTGTATCTCTTTTTCATGTTCCTGCTCCGGTGATGGTCTACCGCGTATCCGGAACCAGAACAGGCCAGGGAATGAGTTTTTATATGACAGGAGGTGAATTTGCTCGAACGATAGGGCCGATTGCTATTATTGCACTGGTTTCGACCTTTGGATTTGAAGGCTACTATCCGGTAATGATAGTGGGATGCCTTGCATCATTTGTGATGTTTATAAAATTCAAGGATTTGCCCGTCCCACCAAAACAACGGGAAACGGTATCTATCCGTAAGACGTGCAGAGAGATGAAAGGTCTCCTGATTCCTCTTTCAGCAATTGTTCTTGCCCGCGGATTCATGCACGCCTCCCTTACCGCATTTCTTCCTCTTTATATCATTCAAGAAACCGGGGATGTATGGCTTGCAGGAATTTCTCTTGCAGTCTTTGAAGCGGCAGGAGTTGTTGGTGTTATGGCAACAGGAACCCTCAGTGACCGGTTTGGTAGAAAAGAAATGCTGCTCTTCTGCCTGCTCCTGGCACCTCTTTCTCTTTTGCTCTTTACCTTCAGCACGGGATGGGTACGATTTCCAGTCTTAATTATCACTGGTTTTTCTCTTTTATCAACGACACCGGTAATGCTTGCCATGGTGCAGGAATATTCCAAAGACGGCTCGTCCGCAGCAAACGGTGTCTTCATGATGATAAGTTTTATGGCACGCTCAGCAGTGGTCGTACTCGTTGGATATATTGCAGATCATATTGGTCTGGACAAAACCTACTTTCTCTGTGCTGTTGTCGGTTTTATGGGTATTCCATTTGTTTTAAGTCTCAAAAGCAGCCGTAAACTTACATAAAGAGTTCAACAACGATTTATCTGTCGATAAATTTCCTCCTGCTCATCGAGAATATCCCGGAGGATGTGAATATCAGTCATGGGATTCATAATCACCACCCGAAGAACAACACGATCCTCCGGCCACTCATCCGTGCCACGCAGAGTAGTTCTTGAGACAAAACTGTTTCCAGCCTCACGTTGATTCCGCTGAATTGTGATGTTAATACTGTTTATACTGTCGTATACCCTTTTTTCCTCTGAGTAAGACTTATTTTCAATCTCCTTCCGTAATGCCTGCGGAAAAAATCTATATGTCATTATATTGAGCACCTGTGGAGAAGTCAGTTCAAAATCTGGCCGCAGCTCTATTTCTTCTGCGAATTCACAGGCTGTGTGAATGCCATGTTCAATCAAGAGGGCATATCCATTTACACCCATAATCTTCAAGGCGCTATCAAGAATCAGTGAGGTTGCTTCCCGTGAGCCCGAAAGAGATTTGATGCCAAGATCAACTGAACCGGGTCGATTAATATAGCGAGAGTAGTAGGCAATGGCGTCAAGCGCTGCAGGTTCTTTAAAATAAACCATGCCACAACCCATAGGCATGTAAAACTGTTTATGCCCATCAATGGTCACCGAATCGGCATACTGTATACCATCAAGCAGATTTCTGTATCTTTGAGACAGCAATGTGGGCCCCCCCCAGGCACCGTCCACATGAAAATGGATGCCATATTCAGCGCAGATAGCGGCGATCTCAACTAGAGGATCAATGGTACCTGTCTCTGTTGCCCCGGCAAGCCCGACTATTGCGATTACCTTTGTTTTACCGCTGCCGAGCAGATCATCCAGCGTTTGTCTGAGATGATCCATATCCAGTCGATAGTCAGCATCCACATCTATTGCAATCACATTTTTGTTACCAATCCCCAGAACACCACCAGCCTTCTGCAAAGAATAGTGGGCCAGACAGGAAACCAGAACGACGCCACGATCAACATCATAGGCTTTATACGCCGCAGCAATCCCTTCTTTTTCAATGCCCTGAAAATCCTCTTTAGGGCCAAACTGATGATTTCTTGCAACCCATAAGGCCGTGATATTGGCTATGGTACCGTCCTCTGTAAAACACCCCAGCGCAGTTTCCGTGTTCTGCACATGGTGATTATAAAATCCTTCATCCTGCTCATATATTAGACGATGAATCTTAGCAAGAAGCTGCTTTTCAAGAATGGAAACCACTTTAGATGTCTCCAACTTGACTACATTCTGATTCAATGCAGCTGTAATAGTTTTCAAATGGACCATAAAAAAAGGAATGGCCGCCGTCATATGACCAACAAAATATGGAGAGGCAACATTCACTGCATGTGGGGCAATATCCTGGATCAGATCCGTGATCACCTCCGACAACATTTTTTCAGGTACCTGAGGTAAAGACGTCTCAGAAAAAAGCTCCGCAAGTTCTTTTAACGATTTTTCTTCAGTAATCCCCACATGTTCTTTTAAGAATTCCTGGAGACCAAAAAGAATCTGCTCCATATATTTGATCAGAATTTGTTTGGCTTCCTCATTTTCCGGGCGAATAAATGTTCGAGTCAGCGTTTGCCAATTCGCCACAAGCGCCTTCGGTGATGGGGGTAAAATATTATCAGTCATAAACAATCCTTACAGCCTTAGGGTACCTTGCAAAATTAGCATTTTGGCTCAAAACCGAGGCGCCTGGAAAATTTTACCACAGGCATATACGCGATATTCCGAGGATAAAATTTTCCAGGCAACGCTGTGGTTGGGCGAAAATGCAATTTTTCAAGGTAGCCTTTAATTCCAGTTACCAATGAAAGATCATTTCTTTCAAAGTATTTATGCCAAAATAAGCCCTCTGTTAAACGATCCCAACCTATCCTTTTTCAATACCAGATTCAACGGTTTTCAATATCATAGTTCCTCTCACAATACCAGGATACCTGCAAAAATAATCGCTGAAAAGTTCTTCTCACAGCGTACATTTACCCATAAACTGGATTTATCTGCTGTTGTTGGAAAGGAATTTTGCAGGACGAAAGAGAAAAGTTCAAACACTTGTAAAAACTTGCCAGAGTAATCAAAACTGGGTATTGTTGAGCACACTGAGCTGACACTTTGCTGGTACTCTGAAACAATTTCTCATCCCGACAAACGGGACGGCCGCCTTGACGAATTTTTTTTCTTATCGATAAAATATGAACGCCTTCTTGAACAAGATATCGCAACTTGATTCAATTCGCGCTGTGATTCTTCTCTCCCACCACGGAGAACCTCTTTTTCACAACCAGCGTGACCCAAAAAGAGACCCTCACCGGACAATTAACAGATGGAAAATAATCATCAAGGAACTGAGCCAACCGTCATCTGCTGATTTTTTGTTCGAAAAAGGCCGTTTTTATCTGCATCGTACCGCCATTGGCTACCTGATCATAGCCCTGGATAACGACAATAACCTCTCAAAGGTCAAATCCGCCTGTACAAATGTGCAGATAAAACTTGCCGACTCCGCACTGTGCAAAAAGGTTTTATTAAAAATGCTGTCCGGTGCAGAAGACGCTCAGAAACCACCGATTATCAAAGAACTGGTTCTATTGGCAGACACGGAAGTTGCCCGTATCTTGATCTCTCTTCTCCTTAAAGAATCCTCGTTTCAACCCAAGGTAAGAGATACTCTTATACTCTATATCTGCCGGACTCTCGGGTACTGTTCTTCATTTGACGCCATCAAACCGCTGAAAAACATTTCTCACACCTATGATAAAACTCATAAAAGCCCCCTGAAAAACGCTATCAAAGAGGCTGCCCAGATAGCGATTGCGCAGTTAGAACAAGATAGACTGATCAATGAAAAAAATGGCATCAAGATTGCGACGAATAACACCATACCCTGTCCTGTCAAAATAAAGGATCATACTGTCGGCAAAACTCCAGAGGAACACCAAGTTGAGGAACTCCTGAAAAATGGCGACGAAAATAGTGCAATTGCATTTATCGTACAATCAATAGAGACCGCTGCCCACCAAAAACAATTTGAAAAAGCAGAGAACTTACGTGAACAACTCATCAAAATTGCCCCTATGTCTCTGATGGAAATAATTCGTGCCGCTGAGGTTATTGAGGAAGAAAAAAGGGCCGATATCAGCAACGACCATCTCGCGGTCTGGAAAGATCTCGTTCGCCTCCTCTCCCCGGAAGAATATACTTCTCTCTACCATGCAATGACCCCCAAAAACTATACTAACGGCGAAATGATTGCGAAGCAGGGCGAATTCCTCTCCACCTTGTTCTTTGTCAACCGTGGCCGTGTACAGCTCTACGCTATCAGCCAGGGTAAAGAAGTGCCGCTGAAGACATTAGGATCAGGTGAAATTATGGGCGCGGAAACGTTTTTCGAGGTCTCGGTCTGGACTGTGAATGCAAAAAGCATGGGCGCAGAAGTTTCCCGTTTACAGCATAAAAAACTCCAGGATTTAAAAGATACCTATCCCGCTCTTGAATCAAAACTAATTGATTTCTGTGCTCACTTTCAATCATCTCATTCTCTCTTTAGAAAAACGAAAAGAACACGAAGAGTGTTTGAGAGAAAAAAAATATCCGGCAGAACCACCATCACTCTGCTCAACACAAAAGGTGAACCAACAGGTGCAGGTGCAAAAGGTGACCTACTCGATATTTCCAAAGGAGGTGTATCCTTCTGTTTACATTTTTCAAAAAAAGAAACTGCCACCACTTATCTCGGCCAGGCCATCAGGATAACCATTCGTACTGACATTTCAGTTCCATCCTTTGTAAGCAACGGCGTAGTTGTGGCAGTCCGATGTCACGATTTTGTCGGTAACGAATACTCACTCCATGTAAAATTTGACAATCAGATGGCCAGTACAAAATTGCAACAGATTATCATGCCCACCAAATAGATTGTAGTTCAGCATTTTTTAAGTTGAAACGTCAAAGTTAGCCCGCCCGCCAACCTGTTTGGCAAATAACCTTGAGCGTTGTAAATTGTTGAATCTAGCTCAAAAAATCGCACGTGCTCGCGGGTCGGGTTGAACGCATTGTGTACGCCCGGCATGGGCGTGAACTCATGGGGTTAAAGTCCC
>CAYTNB010000172.1:0-5516 GCA_964439085.1 uncultured Desulfobulbia bacterium
AAGGAGCGAACCTCTGCCAAATCGTCCCAACAGACATGCATGGCCGCCAGCCCAACAATCTCACCAGGCACCCGGCATTCATTGCCCTCGGTTTCAAAAACCTTAAAGTCACGAACATGATCATACAAAGAACTAAGAGAACGCCCCAAAAGCAGGCCGTCATCCGAAAAATGATTCAGCAAGGCATAAATCCCCGGCACATCTGATACTCTGGCATTTCTAATCATACCGCAGCCATCTTGCATTATTTTTAGTAGATAAATTTCGGCAAGATTTCAATATAAACTCATATTCGTTCATTGATAACGTTTTTCATTACCGTCAATCAGCGTTATAAACACCTTTGATTTTATACGGTCTTCAATAGCTGCCACCTTTTTTTTAGCCGAGGGCAGATCACCAATATGGCCGACAAAAACCCGATAGAAACGACTGCCTTCAGGCGGCTGTAGATAAAACGCCTCCTGCTCTATAAGCCGCCATTGGCCCGCCGCCTTGCGAGCCCTCGCCACGTCCTGATAAGCCCCGACTTGAATAGCATAGAATGAACCGCCTTGAGTGCCTTTTTGCGACGCCCCGGAATTTTTCTTCCCAACCTGTGACACCAGGTTTTTCTTTACCGATTTAGCGAGTAGGCGCTTGACGACTTTATCTTGACCCGCCGCTAGCAAATGTACTGGAGATTTAACTACCCGATTACCAGACGAAAAATGACCGGCAAATTCCTTAGCCAGCGGTCTTCGTATATGATCGTTGCCGTACCGTTGCAAAACAGTTTGGCCGGCCCAAATACCAAAGAGAAACATCCACAGCATGAGGCAGAAAGAGACAAGAAGTAGACTAAATAAGCCGCCCCAGCGCATCTCCAGGCGGACGACAGGCGCCCTTTTTTTTTTGCCTTTGGCCATTCTGTTACATGGAATCGGGAGCATTAACCCCAATGAGGTTCAAGCCGTTACTCAGCACCACCCTAATTCCACGCACTAGCTGCAAACGAGCCTTACTCATCTCTAAATCATCTTCTGAAATAACCCGATGCTTATTATAGTAGCTATGAAATTTGGCAGCCAAATCCTGCAAATAAAAAATAATCCGATGTGGCGCCAAGTCAAGAGCGGCATTTTTAACCAGCTCCGGATAGCCAGCCATATCCTGTAGAAGAGCCAACTCCTCCGGCTGAGCCAACAGGGCAATCTGGACATCATCCCCGGACACATCTATGTCTCTATCCTTGGCCTGCCGTAATATACTGGATAACCGGGCATGACCATACTGGACATAATAAACCGGGTTTTCCTGACTCTGTTGCGTTGCCAGATCCAGGTCAAAATCAAGTTGACTATCCGCTTTACGCATAAGAAAGAAGAAACGCACAACATCCGGGCCAACCTCGGCCAGTAGATCGTCAAGGGTAACAAAGGTGGCCTTACGGGTTGACATCTTAACCTGCTTTCCATCCCGCATCAGGGTAACAAATTGATGCAGAACCACCGTCACCTTTGAGGCATCCAGACCCAAAGCCGTAATTCCTGCCATAACGTCGGGTACGGTGGCGATATGATCTGAGCCAAAAATATCAATCATCCAGTCAAAACCACGTCGAAATTTTTCACGATGATAGGCGATATCTGGCAGACGATATGTTGGTTCACCTGTGCTCTTAATGATTACCCGATCCTGTTCCAAACCGAATTTGGTTGTTTTAAACCACACGGCCCCATCCTGATCATAGACCAGGCCCTTCTCTCGCAGACGAGCTACCACATCATCAATATGGCCATCATCATAGAGCGTATGTTCGTTATAATAATTATCAAAGTTAATCCCTAAACTTTTCAGAGTGCCATTGATATCCTTAAAGATAGCCTGCTCGGCCTTCTTCTGAAATGGCTCCAACTCACCAATATACTTTAGTTTATCACCCTGTTCATCAATCAGCTCACGGGCAATATCATATATATACTCACCCTGATAACCATCTTCCGGCAACTCACAGGGGATGCCCGACAATTCAAGATAACGTGCCCGGAGCGATCCGGCCAGTACTCGCATCTGGCGACCAGCATCGTTATAGTAATATTCCCGCATCACCTCATAGCCTGTGGCATCAAGCAGTCTGGCAATAGCGTCACCCAATACCGCCTGACGCCCATGTCCCACGCTTAAAGGCCCAGTAGGATTGGCACTAACGAACTCAACCAATACCCGCTTACCCAAACCAATCTTAGGCGGCCCAAATTTTACTCCCTGACTGCAAATAAGGGGCAAAACATCCTGCCAAACCCTGCTGCTGACAAAAAAGTTGACAAATCCAGGCCCGGCAACCTCAATTTTATCAGTAATATCACAATATTCCGCCAAAATATCCATTAACTTGGCGGCCATTTCACGGGGGTTTGTTTTCTCAATCCCAGCGGCAATCAGGGCTAAATTAGTGGAATAGTCCCCCTGCCCCGAGCGTTTTGGCCTCTCAACAACATAATTTGCGGCACTCTCCGGCCAATACTCCCGCTTCACACCCTCCTGATAACATTTTTCCAGGATTTTTTTTAAACGAGATTTTATCATAATTTTATACACCAATAACCTTCAAAAAAACAAATCATAGCAATCAATCTATATATTCACGGGTGCTATTCTTACCAAATAGACATAACACCTCATAATTAATGGTATTCATCCACCCAGCTACTTCTTCAGCCGAAATCTCGGCATTATCTTGACTACCGAGCAAAACAACCTCATCGCCAACCTGTACTCCAGAGATGTCTGTTATATCTACCACGCAGGCGTTCATACATATTCTGCCGCAAACCGGTACTCGCTGCCCCTTTATCAAGACACTGGCCTGCCCGGTTAACGACCTTAAATAGCCATCGGCATAGCCTACCGGTAATACGGCCAGACGTGAAGGACGTCTGGTTTTAAACAAATGTCCGTAGCTTATGCCGTAGTCTGCCGGCACATCCTTAACCTGCACGACCTGCGTTTTAAAGGACATCACGGGCCGCAGCTTGACCGATTTAGCCAAATTATGCGTCGGATAACATCCATATAGACTAATGCCCGGCCTGACCATCTTTTGGCGAACCTCAGGGTATTGTATCAAGGCCGCTGAGTTAGCTATATGAATACAAACAGGCTTTGTCGCACGGCCAACATCATCCGCCAAACTACCAACAAGCTTACTGAATGCGTCATTCTGGCTACAGGTTAGAGCCTCATCCTGATCAGCCATTGGAAAATGTCCAAGTACTCCAGCGAGATAAACTCCTGGCAAGCTAGCGATCTCAGCGGTAAATAATTGTAATTCTTCTGGCATAATACCCAAGCGGCCCATTCCCACATCAATTTTCAGATGTAGGCCGATTTGAACATTATTGGTGGTGGCAGCGGCAGAGATTGATCTGATATTATCTAAATCAAAAACCACAGGGGTCAATTTTTGATGAATAAGAGCCTGAACATCATGGCAGCCCAATAATAAGATAATGTCACCGCTAATCCCAGCCTGCCGCAAAGCTACAGCCTCTTCCAGTTCGGCAACACCAAAATAAGACGCCCCGGCCTGGTTTAAAGCCGTGGCACAATGAATAAGACCATGTCCATACGCATCCGATTTTACCATAACCAGAATTTGGACAGCAGACCCGACTAAGTTTTGGATCGCCTCATAATTAGCGCGGAGGGCAGCAATATCTATATATATCCTATTATACGACGATTGAGGCATGGCAAATTAGCGTTCAGATACAGCTTATCATCAAGTCAAGCAAGGATGCCTTTCCACAATAAGCGGCTGGAAAAAAACAAGGCCCAGCCAATAGCCGCATAAACAACCCCCACCAACTCACGGGGAGCAGACGAGGTTCGCAGCAACCAACCAAGGAAAATCATCGAGGCAATCAGGCCCCACATCTTAAAGGAATACACGCCGCCAAGACACGCCCCGTCTGCCTTGTCCGACAAACGACGTAAATTCTTCCGGGCCGTCTTATCCAGCATAACAATTGACTTAACGGAGCCTATTGCAATAGCGAGGATGAGCAGCCACAATTGGTGGACACCATACAAAAACAAACTGCCACGCACCATCAACATAATCCCCACTGCACTCCAGACAGAGGCAGCCACAACATGATGAGTTTTAGCAGCAACTCCAGGTTTGAATTTCGTTAACATTTTCAAAAAATCAGAAAGTAAACTTACTAACACCCTACAAGGGGTATAAGTACCTTATAAATTATTTTCAAAAAACACGAAAACAATCTGTAAGGTACTAAAAAAAGAGGCCTGTACCCTTGTTTAAAACACAAGAGGACAGGCCTACAGATGCAGCCTATGAAAACAAGGACTAGGCCTCGCTTACTGTGATAGCACCTTCGGGACAGGTTTCAACACAAGTCTCACAGCCAAGACATTCATCAATATTAACAGGCTCAGACTTACCATCAACCAACTCAAGAACCTGAGCAGGACAAGCGTTAACACATTCTTCACAACCAGTACATTTGTCTTTATCAACTTCTACATTCCACATAACTACTCCTCCGAGATTATTATTGAAAACTATAACAGCACGGACAACCGGCTATCACATATTTACATCAGTCAGAGAAACTTCATGCAAACAACTTAGACCACAAATCAAGCCATTTTCAAACAGCCTCCCAAGCGATACCGCTACTATATAAGCCAACTGTATAACCGTTACAATTACATCAGCTACTCAATTAATGCACAGTCTCATTTTTGTCAATAAAAATGAATGAATAAAAAATTTTAGTTGTCCTGGTTTTGTCAAATTATTCAAACCCTATTATAATCGGCAAAATAAATGCTGTAATTTAACTTGACCTTTTGCCCCCGAGCTTTTATTTATTCGACGTCCATAATTTTAGCTTGGGCCTGTAATAGACTATAACCGATGCGGCTCCGTTCCTGGGGACATCCTGTCACTATGAACAAAGCAAGGAAACAACATGACCGAGAGAGAAAAAAAAGCAGACAAGGAAGAAATTACGAATGAAGAGAAGCTCATCCGCTCCGAGAAGGCAATGATTGCAGGAATAATGGAAGGCAGTCCAGATGCTGTTGGAGTTGCAGTGATACGACTTGATTGTGGCTGCCGAAAGATGGCAGCTGTTGCTAAGGACGGTGAACCGGCAAGTAAAATTATTGTCTACCGTGATGGAGCCGAGAGTATCTGCGATAAATGCAAAGAGGACAACGGCGATTTTAAGCGGGTAACCTTTTCATTCATTGATTGGCAAGATACCGAGCTTACGGACAGCCAAAAAAACGATATCGAGCTAAAAGTACTGGGCAATCAGCAACCAGTCCAGTAACGGAGTTTTTAATAAAATATGCATGGTGCCTCGTAAACCTTAAAGTGTCGCAAGATTACGAAGTGATTTATCGGGCCAACAAGGCACGGTACAGCGGCTTTTAACTTCGGCGAGGGGAGTGTTCATAATTCTGTGTCACCATTTTGATGCCGGTTCAGTCTCCCAAGT
>CAYTNB010000173.1:0-5514 GCA_964439085.1 uncultured Desulfobulbia bacterium
CTGGGGATTGGCGCCAGTTTGGTCCGGCGTTGTCTTGATGATATAAAGGGGCTGGGGATTGCAAGGGTATTCTCTTTGACTTATCAGCCTGATTTTTTTAAAAAAATGGGTTTTAAACTCATAGATAAAGCTGAACTCCCGCATAAGGTGTGGAGTGATTGTTTGCAATGCCCTAAATTCCCGGATTGTAACGAGGTCGCTTTACTTTGGCAGAATAGTTCACTAGGGGCATCATAATTGATGGCGTCGTAAAAAGCACCCAGAAGGGGCATCGCAATCCGATCTACTGCGTTGTAGCAATTTTTTAGGTACGAGGCATACCACATGTATGGCCTCGCACCTAAAAAATCACCACGCCTCGGAGTCTCACTCCGTTCGCTTATCTCGTTTGTTTGGTCTTCGAATCTGTACTTCCTGTACATGGGAAGGCTAAAATGGACGAAGATGAGGTGATGGTGAACTTTTACGATTTGGCATGCCGGGGCAGAGGACGTAAGTGCTCAACAAACTACACTCTTGACTTTATAACATCTCGGAATGTAAGGGTTTTAGAGACGCCCTTCTGTGCGCACAGCAGGGCGTTCATGGAGCGCTTACCAGAGGACAGGCAAGATAAATTTTGAACTCAAAAAGTGGAGTAACTTTTTATGATAGGTAAGGCGCTAACCAAGATTTTTGGCAGCAAAAATGATCGGATTATAAAAAAACTACAGCCGATTGTAGAGCAGATTAACAGCTTTGAGGCGGATATCCAAAAATTGGATGATGCCGCTTTGCGGGCCAAAACTGAGGAGTTCAGGGGGCGCTTTGCTAAGGGCGAGACCCTTGACGATCTTTTGCCGGAAGCCTTTGCAGTGGTTCGTGAGGCTGGGTGGCGGGTGCTCGATATGCGGGCCTACGACGTGCAGCTTATTGGTGGCATTATCCTGCACCGAGGCTGTATCGCTGAGATGAAAACTGGTGAGGGCAAGACCCTGGTGGCCACTTTGCCCATTTACCTGAACGCCCTGTCTGGAAAAGGTGCGCACGTGGTAACGGTAAATGATTATCTGGCCAGACGAGATGCTGAATGGATGGGTGAGGTGTATCGTTTTCTGGGTATGACCGTTGGCTCAATACTGCATGGTATGGATGATCAGGCTCGGCATGATGCCTATTTCTCTGACATCACCTACGGGACGAATAACGAATTCGGTTTCGATTATTTGCGTGATAATATGAAGTTTGATGTCGCCGATTTCTGCCAGCGTGAATTTAATTTCGCTATTGTTGATGAAGTGGATAGTATTCTGATTGACGAGGCGCGGACTCCACTAATTATTTCCGGCCCTTCGGAGTTGTCAACTGGTCTGTATAAAAAAGTGGACAGTATTATGCCAAAGTTCACAATAGAAGAGGACTATACGGTTGACGAAAAGGATCGGATTGCGGCCTTTACCGAGGACGGTATTTTCCGGGCGGAAAAATTACTGGGGGTTGATAATATATATGATCCCAAAAACATAGAATACCTGCATCACCTTAATCAGTCCCTGAAGGCTCATTCCCTCTTTAAAAAGGATGTCGATTATATTGTTCGTGACGGTGAGGTCATTATCGTTGATGAATTTACAGGACGCACCATGCCGGGCCGCCGCTTCAGCGATGGTCTGCATCAGGCTCTGGAGGCCAAAGAGAAGGTTAAGGTTGAGCAGGAAAATCAGACACTGGCCTCCATTACCTTTCAGAACTTTTTCCGTATGTATGACACTTTGGCCGGGATGACAGGTACGGCCGATACTGAAGCTGCTGAGTTCAAACAGATATATGATCTGGATGTTGTAATTGTTCCCACTCATGAGAAGGTTGGACGGGAAGATTACGCCGATGTTATTTACAAAAATGCCGCTGCCAAGTACCGAGCTGTGGTTCGTGAAATTAAGGAGATGCACGACAATGGCCGACCTGTTTTGGTGGGCACCATTAATATTGATATCTCAGAGCACATCTCTGATTTACTGAATAAAGAAAAAATTGACCATGCCGTTCTTAATGCCAAGCACCATGAACGTGAGGCTGAAATTATTGCCGAGGCCGGGCATAAGGGGAAAGTGACTATTGCCACCAATATGGCTGGCCGTGGTACGGATATTAAATTGGGGGAGGGTGTGGCTGATTTAGGTGGTTTACATATCCTGGCCACCAGCCGACATGAATCCAGGCGGATTGATAATCAATTGCGGGGGCGGTCTGGTCGTCAGGGCGATGCTGGTTCCTCCCGTTTTTATCTTTCACTGGAAGATGATTTATTACGAATATTTGGTTCTGATCGGATATCTGGGATCATGAACCGCCTGGGTATGGAAGAGGATGAACCTATTGAGCATACCATGATTACCAGAGCCATCGAAAATGCCCAGCGCAAGGTGGAGGGGCATAATTTTGATATTAGAAAGCACCTGCTGGAATATGATGATGTAATGAATAAGCAGCGTGAAATTATCTATACCCAGCGCCGCACAGTTTTGCAGGGTGAAGACGTAAAGGATGTTATACTGGATATGATGTCTGAGGCTACAGCTGAAATTGCCGCTGAAGTGGCCGATGCTAATTTGCCTCCCGAAGATTGGAATTGGCCGCTGGTTGATGAGCGCATGACCCCCATTTTTGGTTTATCTGCCGAAGTTGCGGCAGAAGGCAGGGAAAAGATTACCAGCGAGACGTTAGCCGACAAACTCCATGAAACAGTGGTGGCGGCTTATAACAAGAGGGAAGAAGCGATTGGCACGGAGAATATGCGCCATCTTGAGCGGGTAGTTTTGCTACAGGTTGTTGATAGTCACTGGAAGGAACATCTCCTGAATATGGACCATCTGAAGGAAGGCATAGGCCTGCGTGGCTATGGTCAGAAAAATCCTTTGGATGAATACAAACGCGAGGGCTACGAGATGTTTGTTGCCTTGATGGAATCTATTAAACGGCAGGCCATCTCAACCATGTTTATGGTACGCCTGGTTTCGGAGGAAGAGGTAGATGAACTGGAACAGCAGCGTCGTACACAGAAGTTGGAAATGGAGATGAACCGGGGCGATGAAGAAGAAACTCTGAAGCCAATTACTCGTGACGGCGATAAGATAGGTCGGAATGCGGCCTGTCCTTGTGGAAGCGGTAAAAAATATAAGCGCTGTTGCGGTAAAACGAAATAAGGGTAACTGGAATAGTCACGACGATGATTGATGGATTTGAATTCGCTGCTGTAAAATCAGGGATAAGGGGAAAAGACCGCCTCGACATGGGGCTGATTGTTTGTCGTAAACCCGCTGTTGCCGCTGGGGTGTTTACCACTAATTTGGTACAGGCTGCCCCGGTTATTTTGGGACGGGAGCGCATTGCGGCAGGACTGGTTCAGGCCGTTCTGGTTAACTCTGGTATTGCTAATGCCTGTACTGGCGATGAAGGCCTGGTAAATGCGAGGCAATGTGCCAGGCTGGCAGCCACAGCTACTGATATTGCTGAAGAATTGGTTTTGGTATCTTCAACTGGTGTTATTGGCGAACAATTGGATATGAATGGTTTTGCTAGTCATATGCCGGAATTGGTATCTTCTCTGGGGCCTGATAAATTGCTGGATGTCGCAGAGGCTATCATGACCACAGATACGCTTCCTAAATTAGCCGAGCGCATTATGAAACTGGGTGGCCAATCGGTTAAGCTGGTCGGTATCACCAAGGGTGCCGGGATGATTATGCCCAACATGGCCACCATGCTTTGCTTTATTATGACGGATGCTAAAATTGAGCAGACATGTCTTCAGGCCATGCTTGCCAAGTCGGTTGAACAATCCTTTAATCGAATTACCGTGGACGGCGATACCTCAACCAACGATACCGCAATAATCATGGCAAGCGGTTTGGCTGGGAATGAGCCGCTAAGTGCGACAGATTCTACTGAGGTCGTTTTATTTGGTCAAGCCCTGGATGATTTGTGCCGGGATCTTGCCTTGCAAATTGTGGCTGATGGTGAGGGTGCCACAAAACTGGTTACCGTAAAGGTTAACGGTGCTAAAACTGAAGCAGAAGCCGAGGCTGCGGCTCGGGCAGTGGCCAATTCAGCCCTGGTGAAAACGGCTTTTTTCGGCGCTGATGCCAATTGGGGTCGTATCATGGCTGCCTTGGGGCGGTCTGGCGCTGAATTTAGGCAGGAAGAAATCTCAATATTCTTCGGTGAACAACAAATCGTGGCCAATGGTCAAGCAATTTCGGCCACCGCAGAAGATGCCGCAGCCAATGTTCTGGCTCAAAAGTCGTTTGCCGTGCGGATTGATTTGGGGGCAGGGGATGGGGCTTGCGAGATTTATACCTGTGATCTATCTTTGGACTACGTAAAAATTAACGCAGATTATCGAACCTGATCGCTCGGTCTCCACTATTATAAAATCCCCATTGCTTTATTTAATAAAAAAAAGTAAGTATTCGTCCTTATCATCTGGGCAAAATGATATGGCCGGTAGGCTTGTTGGAGTGGCGAACGACCCAATTTAAATGCCGCATATTAACAAGTCATAAAACTATTTTGCCCCCGTAGCTCAGGGGATAGAGCACAGGATTCCTAATCCTGGTGTCGTATGTTCGATTCATACCGGGGGCACCAAATTTAAAGGGTTACAGGCTTTGGCCCGTAACCCTTTTCTTGTTTCTGTGTAATTCCTGTGTAATTGTGTCAAAAAATCACTGAGCTATCTTATACCGCTTTTCAAGTTTATCCATTGCTGAGTTGATATGATTGCCGTTCTGGTGGCTATATCTCACAACCATTTCAAATGACTTATGACCGGATATTCTTTGCACTGTAGGCAAGTCAACACCAGCCTGTACCAAGTGTGTTATGGCAGTATGTCGCAAGGTATGCCGCACAACCTCTTTTTGATTTAGACCGGCAGACTTCACTACCCTACGGAAAGGTTTTTCAATTGACACAGTGTGGCCGGTTCGGGATGCAGGAGAAGAAAAAAGCCACTCTTGACCGGGTTCAGCAACTTCTATATATCCCGTGAGGAAATCTGCCAGCCGTTTTGTTATCGGTTGTTCTCTTGCCCCACCCTTTGCCTGTGGGACATAAATTACCTTTTTGGCCGTATCGATATGCTCAAGCCGAACTGAAAGTATTTCCATCTTCCGCATAGAGGTTTCAAGACCAATTACGATGAAAGGATAGATGTGTTCGTTCTGATCCTGTTTGGCAGCGTCCAAGAGCTTTTCAATTTGCTCAGAGGTCAAGTAAACAATACGGCCTTTGCCTTCCTTGAACTTCTTTATAACAAAAGGCCTGTGGTCAATCCATTTCCATTCTACGGCCTTTGTATAAAGGTGTGATAAGGCGGAAAGTTCCCGGTTGATTGTTCCCGGCTTTGCGTCTTCATTTATTCGGTGTTTCTTATATCGCTCAACATCGAAAGAAGCGATTTTTATAAGAGGCTTATCTTTGATGGCGTCGTAAAAAGTATTTTTTTCAGCGAAGCTGATTTTTCACGAATAT
>CAYTNB010000174.1:0-5472 GCA_964439085.1 uncultured Desulfobulbia bacterium
ACCCGACTCCCCTAATACTGCCGTGGCGGGTAAAACTATTGAATTTAAAATTAACGTCAAAGACGTAAAAGAAAGAATTATGCCGGATTTAGATGATGAATTTGCCAAAGATGTCGATGAGAAGCTTAACAGTATGGATGACTTAAAAGCGGCGATTACCGAGAAAATAAAAGCTGAGAAAACGAAGACAATGGAAGGTGATGTCAACGATAAGATTATGCTTAAACTTTTGGAGAATCATGAGTTTGAGTTACCTGCTCGCCTGGTTGCCTTTGAAATTAACGAACTGGTTAATGAGCTTGAGGGCAAGCTTAAACGTCAGGGGATGAGTCTGGAGAGTGCGGGTTTGAAGCACGAAGACATGGCCGCACAATATAAGGACACAGCAGAACGGCGTATTAAGGGCGATTTTATCATCAAAAAGATCGCCAGCCAGGAAGAAATTAAATTGGAAGAAGCTGATATTAACGCCGGTTATGAGAGAATATCACGGCAATATAATATGACGGTCCCTGATGTGAAGAGTTATTTTCAGGGTCGTGATAATCTCATGCCCTTTATGAATGAATTACTTAACGAAAAAATCCTGAAATTTCTCCGTGAAGAAACCAAGGTTGTATTTGTAGAGCTGGAAGCTGAAAAAAAGGCCGATACTGTTGCTGCTGAGGGAGAAAAATAATGAGTTTGATCCCTATGGTAGTTGAACAAAGCCCACGTGGCGAACGGGCCTTTGATATCTATTCCCGGTTATTACGTGAACGGATAATCTTTCTGGGAACAGCCGTGAGCGACGATGTTGCCAACGTGATTATCGCCCAGCTTCTTTTCCTCGAGGCCGATGACCCCGAAAAAGATATTACATTTTATATCAATTCCCCTGGCGGCGTGGTTACCGCCGGGATGGCGATTTATGATACCATGAATTATATCAAATGCGATATCGCCACCCTTTGTATGGGGCAGGCGGCTAGTATGGGAGCCGTCCTTTTGGCGGCTGGTACTGATGGCAAAAGATATTCATTGCCTAACTCCCGTATTTTGATTCATCAGCCTATGGGCGGCTATCAGGGACAGGCGTCAGACATTGATATTCATGCCAAGGAAATTATTCGGATGCGCCAGGATTTAAATAAGATTTTGGCCCGTCACTGCAAACAAAAGGTAACAAAAATTCAGCGAGATACTGAGCGGGATTATTTCATGAGTGCTCAAGAGGCTAAAAAATATGGCCTGATTGATAAGGTTCTGAATAAGCGCACTAATATAGTTGAGGCAGGAGAGTAAAAAATATGGCCGATAAACACGATGACGAGCATAATGTTATTTGTTCCTTCTGTGGTAAAAATCAGGAAGAAGTTAAAAAGGTAATTGCTGGGCCAAATGTCTATATCTGTGATGAATGTATTGATCTTTGCAATGATATAGTACAGGAGGAAAGAACTGAATTACCTGCGCCTGAAGGGATGAAGAATCTTAAGCCCAAAGAAATCAAGGAAAAGCTGGATGAATATGTGATCAGCCAAGACGTTGCCAAACGGGCGTTGGCTGTAGCGGTTCATAATCATTATAAGCGGATTAATAGCAGCAAGAATGATGACGTAGAACTCCAAAAGAGCAATATCCTGCTTATTGGCCCTACTGGCAGCGGCAAGACGTTGATGGCCCAGACATTGGCCCGGATACTGAATGTGCCGTTTGCCATGGCCGATGCCACTACCCTCACCGAGGCTGGTTATGTGGGTGAAGATGTAGAGAATATTCTGGTTAATATCCTCCAGGCTGCCGATCAGGATGTGGAAAAAGCCTGCCGGGGCATAATCTATATTGATGAGATAGATAAAATCACACGTAAGTCTGATTCTGCTTCAATTACTCGTGATGTTTCCGGCGAGGGCGTACAACAGGCTCTCCTGAAAATTATTGAAGGTACCGTAGCTGCTATTCCTCCCAAGGGTGGTCGTAAACATCCCCAACAGAAATATATCAATATTGACACTACCAATATTTTGTTTATATGTGGCGGTGCCTTTGTTGGCCTAGACAAGGTGGTTAGCAAAAGGTACGGCTCTAAATCAATGGGCTTTGGGGCCAAGGTAGTTGGTAAAACCAAGAAAAAAGTTGGAGAGATTCTGGCGCAACTACAGCCGGAAGATCTTCTTCGTTTTGGTTTGATTCCAGAATTTGTAGGACGTTTGCCGGTAATTGCCACCATGAATGAACTGGAGCAGGATGATCTGGTTCGTATTCTGCAAGAGCCCAAAAATGCCCTGATAAAGCAGTATAAAAAACTGTTCGAATATGACAATGTCAGATTACGCTTTACAGAAGGCGCTTTGGCTGCCATTGCCTCTGAGGCGGTTAAAAGAAAGTCTGGTGCCAGGGGCTTACGTGCTGTAATGGAAGAGGCGATGCTTGATATTATGTATGAGCTGCCATCCGAGGAAAATGTGCAAGAGTGTGTAATAAGTGAACAGGTTATTTTGAATGGCGATTACCCGGTCGTTCTGTATGAAAACGAAAAGAAGATCGCCTGATTTTCTGGATAAATTAAAACCCGATAGTTGTTATTCAGGTAAAACTACAAATCTGAAGTTTCCCCGTTTTTTAATTTTATGCTACAATGAATGACATGACCTATCATCCTGAAATTACGGCTATTTATTTTAACCGAAAAAATCCAGGTCCAGAGGTAATATAATTGCTTTTTGCTATACACGAGGCAAATCTTACTAAAATTAATCCCAATCCCCAAGCTTACAGGCAAATTGGTAAGCTTAAAAGCGTGAAACTTCAGCTACAAATTACTCTTAACTACATATTGTAACTGGTTGGGGAACTCCCCGAAAAAATTCAAACTGATAAACTCCGTTTTATGACTACAAGAGACGAAAAATTGGCTATATACCCGCTCATGCCCTTACGAGACATTGTTGTTTTTCCTCATATGGTGGCTCCGCTTATTGTTGGTCGTGAGCAGTCAATCAAGGCACTTGAGTATGCTATGTCTAATCAGATTGAGATTTTTCTTGCAACTCAGCTTGATGCGGCTATTAATTCGCCAACGGCTCAAGATGTGCGTAAAATTGGCACCATTTCTGTCGTTTTGCAGCTTCTGCGTTTACCTGACGGCACAATTAAGGCTTTAGTGGAGGGGCGAAGGCGGGGCTGCATCAACAGTTTTGTTGAGAATCCTGATTTTTTTATGATTCAAATTGAAGAGTTCGCAGAGGAGTCTGGTGAGGAACTTCAGGTTGTCGCTTATCAGCGTAATCTTATGGCGTCTTTCCAAAATTATGCCGCCAAAAACAAAAAGATAGGCAAGGACATTGTTAATTCAATTACCCAAATTAAGGAACCAGCTAAGTTTATTGATGTTTTAGCATCACATTTGCCTATTAATACTGGGGAAAAGCAGATTATACTTGAGGCCGTTCATCTAACAGCTCGATATGATCTTGTCCTGGATTTGATTAATCGCGAAACCGAGCTTAACTCCCTTGAAGGCGCTATCCACTTGAGGGTCAAGAAAAAACTGGCCAAGAATCAGCGTGATTATTATCTGAATGAGCAGATGCGGGTCATTAAAAAAGAGATGGGCAACGGTAAGGATGAACACGACGCTGAACTTGACGAATTAGCCGACAAGATAAAAAATAAGGAACTCTCCCAAGAGGCCAAAGAAAAGGCAGAACACGAGCTGAAAAAGATGCGTATGATGCCGCCTTCTTCTGCCGAAGCCACTGTTGTTCGAAATTATATCGACTGTATATTAAGTCTGCCATGGTATGATAAAACCACTCAAGAATTAAACATAAACAAGGCCGAAAAGGTCATGGACGAAGACCATTATGGCTTGTTTACCCCCAAAGAAAGGATTTTGGAATACTTGGCAGTACAGGCTCAGGTAAAAAAGATAAACGGCCCCATCTTATGTCTAGTGGGACCCCCTGGCGTTGGCAAGACGTCTCTTTGTAAATCTGTGGCCAGGGCTATGGGACGTAAATTTACTCGACTTTCATTAGGCGGGGTTCGTGACGAAGCTGAAATCAGAGGGCATCGGCGTACTTATGTTGGCGCTATGCCGGGACGGATTATACAGTCGTTGCAAAAGGTTAAGGTGAATAACCCGGTCTTCTGTCTTGATGAAGTTGACAAGATGAGTATGGACTTCCATGGTGATCCTGCCTCTGCTTTGCTAGAGGTTCTTGATCCTGAACAAAATTTTGCATTTAACGATCATTATCTTGAATTAGATTATGATTTGTCCGAGGTGTTTTTTGTCACCACAGCCAACTCTCTGCATGACATTCCCAGTCCTTTGCAGGATCGTATGGAAATCATTAAATTAGAGGGTTACACGGAAGAAGATAAGCTGGCCATTGCTAAGGGCTTTCTTGTTCCAAAACAGATGAAAACCAATGGTTTTAAATCTGGGGAGGTGGTTTTTAATGCTGCTGGCCTAACGGAAATTATCAGACAATATACCAGAGAAGCCGGGGTGAGGAATTTAGAACGAAATGTAGCCAGTGTATATCGTAAGATTGCCAGGCATCGTCTGAAAAATAAGGGGACATCGAAGTATAGAATTACCGGACCAGGTGTGGCCAAATATTTAGGTACTCCCAAATATCGTTATGGAGTTGCCGAGGAATTAGATGCCATTGGTCTTGTGAATGGCTTAGCTTGGACAGCTGCAGGTGGCGAAATTTTACAAATTGAGACTGCTCTTTTGCCTGGTAACGGTAAACTGTTAATTACCGGTAAACTCGGTGACGTGATGCAGGAGTCCGCTCAGGCGGCGTTGAGCTATGTTCGTTCTAGAACGAACAGGCTGGGGATTGCCAGCAATTTCTATGAGAAAGTTGATATACATGTTCATGTGCCGGAAGGGGCTATTCCCAAGGACGGGCCATCGGCAGGAATTACTATGACTACCTCAATTGTTTCTGCTCTGCTTAAGCTGCCAGTTCGTAGAGATCTTGCCATGACAGGGGAAGTTACCTTGCGTGGGAGGGTGCTTCCCATCGGTGGATTGACTGAAAAACTTTTAGCCGCCAAACGGGCCAATATTACGCATGTTCTGGTGCCAAAAGAAAATGAACGAAACTTAAAAGATGTACCGGCCAAGATATTAAGCAGCTTGTGTATTGAATTTGTTGGTCATGTTGATGATGCGCTGGAAAAGGCTATAATCGTCAAAGATGGCGGCTCGCTGTTTAAAGATTGTGAAGATGATTTGTTCTGTCCAGACATTATGATAAATAACACGTTAACGGTATCCGAAAATTTGGCCCATTAACGCATGGTTGAAACAATTATTGTATATGATTTGATCATAATCATATTGCCCCGGTGGTTAAATATCTAAAAGATACATCCTGTATTGCAGCAAAAAAACAGCCTTCCTGGATCCCCGGTAAAAACATTCGGGGATGACGGTTGTCAATGATATCGTCATTCCGGCATGTTGTT
>CAYTNB010000175.1:0-5432 GCA_964439085.1 uncultured Desulfobulbia bacterium
ATCGAAGCGAGACACGGCCTTGAGTAGGCCGAAATTACCCTCTTGGATCAAGTCCAAGAAATTGGTCATCCAATATTTTTGGAAATCCATTGCCACCTTGACCACCAGCCTAAGGTTGGCGGTAACCAGACGGTAAGCAGCGTCCTGATCACCCTCCTCTCGGAATTTAACAGCCAAAGCGTCAGCCTCTTCACGGCTAAGTAATTGATATTGACTTATTTCCTGAAGATATCGATGCAAGCCGGGCTGAGAGACAGCAGGGAGGTAATTGTCCTCCGGCAATGTTACCAGAGGGTTAATCTCTTCTTGCTCGGATTTTGATTCTTTTTCTTTTGTTTTTTTCACTATAATTGGCAATTGATCCCGGCCTGCGCCGGAATGACGATTTAGAGGTATTATTGCTCTTTTATAACAACACCGTAATATGGCATAGTAATAAAATTTACGCTACTTTTATCCTCTTTTTTGTGATATTAGTGCTTTATAATAAGAATCATGTTGTAAAATTACATACCATTTTTGAAGGCCATATGCTCCAGACACTTTGCAATCTATCATTATGGCACTTAGGGACTCGGATAAAAATATTTATCCCATCTTACGTGTCTTTTCGGAGTCTCGCAGGCTCACTTACCTAATCATCTTCTTCGTTGCGGAAACAGTTACATCGAGCTGCTATGCGCCGCCAGTCGTGCCTTGTTGGCACGCCAAATCACTTCGTAATCTTGCGAAACTTTAAGGTTTACGAGACACTAGTGACTTTTTCACACATAACAAATCCATCCCAAAAAGCACCTACACCACAAACAATATGAAAAATATCCGGAATTTCAGCATTATAGCTCATATAGATCATGGTAAATCAACCCTTGCCGACCGCATGATCCAACTCTGCAGCATGGTTACGGACCGCGAGTTTAAAAACCAGCTCCTGGACTCAATGGATATTGAACGGGAACGTGGTATAACCATCAAGAGCCAGACGATCTGCCTGCCTTACAAGGCAAAAAACGGTAAACAGTATAGCCTGAATTTAGTAGACACGCCAGGGCATGTTGACTTCAGTTATGAGGTATCAAGGGCCCTATCTTCCTGCGAAGGGGCGATCCTGCTGGTTGATGCCTCACAGGGAGTAGAAGCCCAGACCCTGGCCAATTTATACCTGGCGATGGAAAATGATCTGGAGGTAATCCCAGTCTTAAATAAAATCGACTTACCAGCCGCTGACCCTGAGGCAGTGGCCATACAGGTTGAAGAAGACCTAGGATTGGACAGCGAGAACATAATCCAATGTTCCGCTAAAACTGGCATTGGGGTAGATCAGGTATTGGAGGCTATTGTTAATTTTCTTCCCGCCCCCACAGGAGATGTAAACCGCCCTCTGGAGGCACTGATTTTTGACGCCAGCTACGACGCATTTCGCGGCACAATTATTTCTTGCCGCATTTTTCATGGCGAATTAAAGGCCGGAGACATTATAAAATTCGTGTCTAATGACGCCACTTACAAAGTGGAAGAAGTTGGTGTATTCCACCTGGCCAGAAATCCCCAGAAATCACTGAAAGCCGGGGAAATAGGTTATATAATCGCCGGAGTAAAAACGGTGGCAGACACCCATCCAGGCGACACAATAACTCTCAAAGACAACCCCTGCGCCGGCCCCCTGCCAGGTTTTAAGGAGGTGCAGCAGGTTGTTTTCTCTTCCCTATACCCCATATCAACGGATGAATATGAAAACTTGGCAACGGCCATTGAAAAACTTAAACTAAACGATGCCGCCCTCACCTTCCAAAAGGATTCATCCTCAGCCCTGGGCTTTGGCTTCCGCTGCGGATTTTTGGGACTACTTCATCTGGAGGTAATCCAGGAGCGGCTGGAACGGGAATTTGATATACCGCTAATCTTAACGGTACCGTCAGTCAATTATCATTTTTATCTGGCAGATGGCAGTATGCTCGAGATAGATAACCCGGCCTATTTCCCAGACCCCAGTCAAATAGCCCGAACAGAGGAACCTTTTATAAAAGCAAGCATACTCATCCCCGAGCGCTATATGGGATCGATAATAACTCTGTGCATGGAGAGACGTGGACAAAACACCAATTATCACTATCCAACTCCAGGCCGTATCGAATTCACCTGCGAACTACCCCTGGCCGAGGTCATTTACGATTTTTACGATATGCTTAAATCAATAACCCAGGGCTACGGCTCTTTTGACTATGAATTAATTGATTACCGCCCCAGCGAACTGGTGAAACTGGATATTCTGGTTAATAGCGAAAAGGTTGATGCCTTAGCCCAGCTCGTCCACAGTTCCAAGGCCCGCGAACGGGGCCTACATGCCTGCGATAAGCTCAAAGAAGAAATACCCCGGCAGATGTTCAAGATTGCGATCCAAGCGGCCATTGGCGGCAACATCATTGCCAGAACCACCATCTCAGCACTAAGAAAGGATGTTACCGCCAAATGCTACGGTGGCGATATCAGCAGGAAGAGAAAGTTGTTGGAAAAGCAGAAGGCAGGCAAGAAGAGAATGAAAACCGTGGGTAATGTGGATATTCCCCAGAACGCTTTTTTGGCAGTGCTAAAATCGGATCAATAGAGATCATATATAATAAAGGTATCCAAAACACATAGATAGAGATTCACCCATAAGCCAATCATGATGGACTCGTAAAAAGTCCCCAATCCCGTCATCCCTGCGCAGGCGGGGATCCATAACATATTGAAACTACTGGATTCTCGCTTCTGCGGGAATAACGAAGAATTGCCCCGGTGGTTAAATATCTAAAAGATACAGCCTGTATGGCAGCAAGAAAACAGCCTTCAAGGATCCCCGATAAAAACATTCGGAGATGACGGTTTTGGGGCTTGAAATAGTTCTAAATTGTACCCGCAACTTTGTAACCGGACACTGCTACACATAGTTACGAGTTTTCCCATGATGCAAGATCAGTATGGAGTACCATTCAGGCTCGGAAGTGTATATCGATGGATTTGCTGATTTTGATTTTACCGCAATCAAAAAAGTGTTTGAACATTTAGAAATTATGAGAACATACCAAAATGGCATTAGTAGTTGAGACACCGTAAAAGAAGTTTCAAGTTCGACTACCCTCCCGGATCTAGAAGTCTTCTCGTTTATCAGAGACCCCTTTCATAGCAATATCTATTGTTTGTTATGATTCCACCACCCCAGTATGCTGGTCAGCATGAAGGCCGAAAACAAGACAACCTCGGGCCACTGGGTTCTTATTGCGTTCACAACAATGAAGCCGGCATTAGAGCAACACCATACTGGCCAGCAGAGCTTTTTGTGGTAGGCGTTAAGTGCTGCACCAATGAGGGCGATAATTGTGAGTATCCAGGTTAGTGTTATCATGTTCTTCCTATTGAGAGGGAGATGTTGGGGCGGTAGAATTGCGGGAAAAATTTGATTGGAACCATCGAACAGAATAAATATCCTATCCGGCATAGATTCTTTGAGCTCGAAATTTCAGTAATTACAGGTTTTGCTAATCATTCTTCTAAATCTGATACGTCCCGGATGTTGGAGAGAAATAGGTATAAAATATGTAAGCGCTCCATAAACACCCTGCTGCACCCACTTAAGTCCCCAATATACAAGGGTATTATCGGGGTACTTAAGTGGGCACAGCAGGGTGTCCCTGAAACGCTTACATTTCGAGATGTTATAAAATCGAGAGTGGGTTTATTGAGCGCTTACTAAAATATCTCTTCAATCGCAGTGCTCGCCTCTAAATCAAAAGGCATTTTTTTACCAGAAGCCATGGTGATGTTAAAAGCAGGTATGTAAGAATTTTATGTTGCCTCATATTCTCACAAAATACGGTAATGCCACTAAAGCTACACCAACAAATACCAGGATATACACGTTTGAGATAAAGTACGGGAATACAAATAGGGCGACACCAGTAAACAACGGGACTACAGCCTTTTGTTTTTTACCGTATGTAAAGAAGCCGAGGCCGACTGACCCGAATACCATTCCCCACATCAGGAGTGCAGTGCCTTCCACTTTTAAAAATCCTCAAAATCATCATCAACCATTGGGATAACCTTTAATATTCGTTTGGTAATGTTCATAAAAGCAGCCCATCAACAGAAAAATAATAACAAAGCTCGATAAAGATATAATAATTACATATGACAGTGACTTCTTGTTCTTTTGCATAGATGAGGAACTGGCCAATTCCAATGAGCGAATCGTTTTTTCTATCACTTTAAAACCCTGAAAAGCCGGTGAATCATTAATCTTTACAGCATGATCTATTTCAGTGGGAGTTTTCCCTTGACTGACCAGTTGGGCCGCCAAGTTGATATTTTTGACATATTCCCGCGCCACACCTTCAATCTTTTTGATGGCCTCTTTTTCTTCTGGAACAAGAGACAACTGTTTCAGGTTATTAATCGCTTCAAACATTATGGTTTGATTTTGTTTGAAACGGTCAACGTATTTTTGCTGACCACGCAGCACGTAATTCTTAAAATTATGAATAAATTCGCCATAACCAAACTGAGATTTAATGTCAGCAAGTTGTTTCAAGCGAAAAACCACCTCCTCGTGATATTGGGTCAGGCTGGAATTAGCTCCTTTAATTTTATGGACATGCCACGTAGCTCCATTCATTGCCTCCCGGCCATAATTAATTATCGCTTCTTTTGTAAAAAAATGTCAAGGAGAAATGCTGAAAAAATCTATTGAAAAGACATATCGGTAAGTCGGTATTATAGATGCGTTGAAAGTAGTTCTATTGACCTTAATGGTGCCTTAAACCATAATCGTATGTTGTAGTAGCCCCGGAGTCTCACGAGTTCGCTTACCTGCAAATATGAGATCGAAGAACATGAGAATCAAGAATGAGAACCTTGCCGAACTGAAATTTCGGCCATTAAAACGTCAATTGCAAAAATTATTCAAGGAAATGCAGTTTGACATACGTGACGGTGTCGCTCCCGCAGCCGGTCTGGTTGCGGAATTTACCCGACAAGCGGAAACCATGGCGAGCTACCCAGGTTTTGGCGATAAAAATTACCCTGCCTTTCTTGATGCGGTGCGGCAATTAAGCCGCCTTCACTCAGGCACCATCCTATCGGTATGGCAACGACAATTAGACAATATTACTGAGCTGCGACGGCACTGTCACGAATCTTTCAAGAAAATGGTCTAAGAGCCTCGGAAAATCAAAGTTTCTGGTTTTGGCGCAGTAAACCTTCCGTGTGTCTCTGTGGCAAAAAAGCAGTTCTTCCACAGGACATTATGTTCTAAAAACATTGTAACTGTTCAGCTACACCTTATCTTTGTCCATTTTTGCCCTCTCACATACCCGAGTATGCTTCAAAGCCAAAAATGAACAAACCTGAGGCACATCTGAGCAGTTACACTCCTGGGCTATTCACGGTATTTC
>CAYTNB010000176.1:0-5419 GCA_964439085.1 uncultured Desulfobulbia bacterium
AGGAGGCTGTCGGAGAATAGAGAGCCTACTGCAGGTAAGCGCAGACATCGAAGCCGGAAAATTGGCCCATTTTTCCGGCTTATTTTCGTCTGATAGCGCTGCTATTGCCAGAAAATGATCGAAAAACTGGTCTCAATTTTCCAACTTTTCGCTACGGCTTCTATTCTCGGACAGCCTCCTAGCCCGACTTACTGGTCATCGAGGATGAGTTGTATAGCCTGGGCTTTGTTTTGAACAATCCGGCATGAAGCGGGCTATACAGTTAAGGACACCTTTAAAAGGGTGTTGAAAGAAACATGTAGTTTTTGTGCAAAATCAACCAGTTAAGAATTTTGACTGATTTGCGGTAACTTGTTGATAGTACGTTGTAATTGTTTTAACTCCACTTTTTAAGTGGAATACAATATATTCAACTGAAAATACTATCAACCCATCTTAACGGAATCATTTTTCGGTTTGTACGCAATATGTTTTTCTGGAAATTTAGTTTACCTGCGACTGTAATCTAGGCCGTAATAAAGTGGGAAAGTTCTAAAAAAATGCAGTCTTTCCAATAAATAATTCAATATCAGAATCCACCTTCTCTCTATTTAAAACTGATTCATTTCATATTTGATACGCATCAGTTTTTATCTTACTTGTTTTTCTTTTTTGTTTCTGCGTATAATCTATATAGAAGAGTTTCGTATTCGTGTGAAGGTTGATGTATTGGTCTATGTTGTAACATTAATATACTTGGCTTGTTCTAGGGTGCGGGCACAACTTTGAATGCTTCAAAATGTGAATAGGGCTTTCGGGAAATGGTGAAAATTGACAGCGAGGTTGCGACACTGGAGATTTTAAAAAACATTCAGAGTCGAGACCTTATAAAAGCCAAAATAGTTATCACCTATTTCGATCGCCTCAACCTGGAGTCTCAGAGGCGGATTCTCTTCGAATTAAGTAGGTGTGATGATAGTTTGGCCATTTCTCTGCTTGTTTCACTGTCGGTCTCACATCCTTTGGTAACCGAGCTTTATCCAACCTTGCCGGAAACGATTTTGTCTAAGGCCTTCAATAATCCAAAGATTGTTGGGCAGTATCTTCAACAAGAATCAGCAGAACAAATTTACTATGTCCAGTTGGCTGCTAAAATGCGGTTACAACAGGCAGTCGCACCATTGATAAGTATTTTGCAAAGCTCTCAAGACACGGTACTCTTGCATGATGTTATTGATAGCCTTGGTGCTATCGGAGTACCAGAAGCTGTTAATGCAGTGGCTGAATTTTTAGGCTCAAATGATCAAATACTCTTACATGCAGCTATTCAAGCACTTGGCGAAATTGCGACATCCGCTGCCATGGATAGCTTAGTTCTTGGACTTGGGAAAGGTGAAAGTACTGATCAATTCATTATGGACGTTTTTGGCGCAGTTCAGGATGAGGCGGCACTCCATCATCTCAACACGATCATGACTACCGGCAAAGCAACTCTTAGAAACTACAGCAAAGGTGTTTTACTCAGCATCGGTTCCAAGGCTGTGCCAATTCTGATAGCTAATCTGGACATCAGTGATGTGGATTTACAGACCAATTCTCTAAACCTGCTACAAAGAATCGGTGACGCCACAGCAAGTCAACCAATCAGAAACCTGATAAACAGTCAGCCCAAGGACGCTAATGTTCGATTTGCCGCCTATGAAGCGTTGGCGTGTTTACCACACCTCAAGGGAGACTATGTTCTTGCTGGTGGTCTTAATGACCCTGTTGAGGATGTTAGGCTGGCCGCGGCCCAGGCCATTGATCACAATTTGGATGAAATCATGTTGAGTGGTATTCAAAACATGGTCAGTCAGGGGGATGCTGAAGCAGCACGCATTATCAAGGCTGTAATAGATACTAAGTCGAAAAATCTTTTTTTGGGGCTTTCAAAAGAGAGTTTCTTCCAGGGAGTGGCTTTTGAGTATCTTGCTATCAAGGCTCACCCTGAGATTAAAGAAACCTTTGTTACATTGCTGAGTGACCATGGTATGCTTGACTTAGCCGAACAAATTATTTCCCGAGCCGCTGCTACTAAGAATGGTCAATTGCGCAGTAAGATATGTGCTGTTGATGATTCTCAAATGATTCTTAATATTTATCGCAGAATTCTTAATGCTCTTGGTTATGAGCCGGTTCTGTTTACATACCCGGCTGAAGCACTTAGCTGGTTGCAGAAGGAAAAACCCCTTGCGGTTTGCACTGACTTGAATATGCCGGACATTACCGGTATTGATCTTACCAGAAAGATTAGAGATAAGTATAGCAAGAATGATTTGCCCATTATTATGGTCACAACCCAGGATGATTCCCAGGATCACCAGTCGGCTCTTGATGCAGGAGTTAGTGCGGTTATGAGCAAGCCGTTCGATGTTGATAAATTACAGAGTGTTCTTAATCAGGTAGTTGAGGAGTATGGTCGTGGTTGATAACGAGATTACTATACTGGTTATTGAAGATGAAAAGTTCTGTCGAGATCTGTTTGTCCTTATGCTGGAGAAACTTGGCTATCATGTTTTGTTGGCAACAAGTGGTGAGGAGGGCAGAAAGATTGCCTGCAATGAAATCCCAGATCTTATCCTGCTTGATATTATCATGTCAGGAGAAGACGGTTTTGAAACATGTAAAAAACTAAAAAAAAACCATCTCACCAGTGATATTCCAATTATTTTTGTTTCCGGTAAGGAGGATGTGCAAAGCAAGGTAGAGGGGCTTTCCATCGGAGGCTGGGACTATATTACTAAGCCATATCAAGCGGCAGAGGTTGAAGCCAGAGTTAAAAATTGCCTTAAACTTCGCTTTGCCTTTCAGCAAGTTGTCAGGGAACAGGCCCTGCGGCTTCAGCAGATGCATGAAGCACAACAGGCTATCCTTGTCACTCCTGACGAAATTCCTGAGGCTAACTTTGCTGTATATTATTTGCCGGTGTTGGAAGCTGGCGGTGATTTCTATGACGTGTTTTCGATTGTTAGGGGGATACATGGTTATCTGGTGGCAGATATTAGCGGTCACGGCTTATCAGCTTCTTTCGCTACCTCGGCACTTAAAGCCCTTATTCGTCAGAACTCTTCAATTCTCTATACTCCAGATGAAACAGTGCGGATGATTAACCAGATTCTCCTATCTATTTTTCAAGAGGGTCAGCACCTTACCGCAGCTTATGTTGTTTTGAATCGTGCCAACAACGTTTTGGCTATGGTAAATGCAGGCCATTTACCCGTGTTGTTTATGCCCCGAAATGGTGAGCCGTTTTGGGTTGAGCCCAACAGTGATATTCTTGGAATTTTTGTTGGAGCATTTTTTGAGAGCAGAGTGATTTACGTTAACCCAGGCGACAGGTTTTACATATTTTCAGACGGTTTGGTAGAATCCTTTTTAGAACCGCAACGAACCAGAACCCAAGGGATGGATGAATTCATGCAAACGGCGATTTTGTACAGACAACTGGATATTACTGAGGCCAACAAGAAAATTGTCCAGGCATTTACTCCTACTGGTCATGTGTTTGATGATGACGTTTTGCTTCTTGGGGTAGATATTTAAATGGCAGGATTATACAAAACAGAAAAGTTTGCTTCTGGAATTCGTATCGTCATGTCCGCTCACCTTGAAAATATTGATCTGGTCTGCAATGACGTTGGTAAGTACTTTAAGGACTTGCATTTTAACGGGTTATCGTTTGACGTTCAACTCGGAATTCGTGAAGCATTGGTTAATGCGGTTGAGCATGGTTCTCAAAACGATCCTAGTAAACAGATCATTTTTCAGATTAGCAAGCAGGGAAAACAATTAGTCATAATTGTGAAAGATGAAGGATCTGGCTTTGTGTACTCAAACAGTAAAAAACATGCAGAAGGGACGCTTTCCTGCTTTGGTAGAGGGAACAAAATCATGCGCCAGTGCTTTGACAACGTTACCTATAATGAACTGGGCAATGAAGTAGAGCTGGTAAAAAAAGTCGAAGAGGATAGGGGGAACACTATGAGCAAAGTGAGGAGAGATGGAGACAAGGTATTTGTCAAGCTGGAGCAAGATATTGTGGCATCAATATCCAAAGACCTTAAGGAGGAGTTTAAAGGACTTCTTGACGGCGGCGCTAAACAAATGGTAGTTGACCTTGATGATGTGAAGATGATTGATTCCTCCGGGCTGGGCGTGCTAATTGCGGCTCATAATTCACTGCAAAAGCTTGGTGCAAGTCTTGAGCTGCTCAATATTTCTGATGATATTAGGAAATTACTACAGAATATGCGGCTGGATAAGCACTTTATCCTTCAAAAAAAATTGAAATAAACGGAGATAGGCTATGGCCGAAATAATCGAAGATGAAACCTTGCAAATGTATGTTCAGGAGTCCAAGGAGCATCTGGAAGACATCGAAGCCGACCTTCTTGAAGTTGAACAGCAGGGAGAGAACGTTGACGAGGATCTTATCAACAAGGTCTTTCGAGCCGCTCATTCTATTAAGGGAGGGGCTGGTTTCCTTAACCTGACAACTACCAAGGAGTTGTCTCACAAAATAGAAAATGTTCTTGATCTGGTTCGCAATGGTAAAATGGTTCCTACTTCCAATGTTGTTAACACTGTTCTGGTGGCTTTTGATTGTTTGGGTGAACTTTTGGACAATGTGCTTGAAAGTAATGAAATGGAGATTTCAGAGCACGTCGTAGCATTAACCGAACTAACTGCCGGTTCATTACCCGCAGGGGAGAAGAAAAGTGTAAACAACCAGGTCAAAATAAGTCATAGGGATGTTCCGGTTACTTTTTCACTGACAGAGTTTGATTTGAAAAATGGCAGGGAGGGCGGCAAAATCATCTATATCTTTGATTTTGACCTTATTAACGACGTGGAACGACAGAATAAAACCCCGCTGGATCTATTCAAGTTGCTGCAAGATGGCGGTGTAATTCTTGATGTCATCCTTTCTATAGCAGTTGTAGGAGACCTGGATGATGAAGAGATTTGCTCAAGAATACCGATGTATGTTCTGTTTAGTACTATTATTGAGGAGGATTTGGTCGGTAGCGTGTTTGGGCTTGCAGATGATTTTGTCCATCTTGTTCCTAGTGACCAGGAGGACTTAAAAGCTGTTGAGAACCGCCTGTCAACTGAAGAGGTGGTGCCGCCAGCAGAAGTAAGCACTGATCCTCCTGAAGAAGTTGCGGGCTCGGTCTCTGAAGAGGTGGCGTCGTCACCTGAAACAGTACAGAAAATACCTGCAAAATTTGCGGCCAGTCATTCTGATACTCTGAGGGTCAGCGTCGCTATTCTTGACCAATTGATGAATAGGGCCGGTGAACTGGTATTGGCTCGGAATCAACTTCTTCAGTCCATTAGCACTGGCGACAGGCAGGTCGTCACTGCCGCAGGACAGCGTATCGACCTGGTCACCTCTGAG
>CAYTNB010000177.1:0-5279 GCA_964439085.1 uncultured Desulfobulbia bacterium
CCAATTGAGCTACGCCAGCATAACGGGGGAACATAACCCAAGGTCAAATAAACTTCAAGACCTTTTTTCAAGAAAAAATATCTTACAAAATTTTATACTTCTTCTTTACTGCCAGCAAAACCACTATCACGATAACGTTCAAAAGCCATGGCAAAAGTTCTGTAAACAAGATGGGCAAATTTTGAATACGGCATATACAAGAAAAGCATCATAATTGAAACCAAATGACAGAAATAAAATAGATAGGCCAGAAACGGCAAGCCCGCCAAACGAGTCAATTCAGCCAAAATACCCGTAACACCGACAGCGGCAATTTCATAAATCAAAAACCAGTCGTAAAAGGTTCCAGACTTGCCAGATTCACTCTCTTCCTTTGATCTATTGCCCCACAACACAATAATTCCATAGATGAGAGCAACAGCACTGACATTTGCGAGAATCTTAATGGGATCCCAAAGAGGCAGTGGCCCGTGCAATGACGGTACGGCAATACCAATAAAATCTTTTAAAATAAAGCCATAGGTAGTAACAATTAACAAGCCAATGAAGGCATACATCAGGGGTTTATGACCACGAGCGCGATCTTTATTTGCCCCACACTCGTTAAAGCGGTTATGGGAAATAATTTCTTTTACAGAAGGCCATAAGAAATCGTTCAAAAACTTCCCACATGATGGCCGCCAATCAGTATTGATGTTGGCATTTTTACACATTTCCTTCCACATAGTGGATACGCCCTTATAGGCAGAAAATAGTGCAAGACCAGCAGCTGGCAGCATTATAAGATCTATGAACATTGTGGTCTTGGTAAGATATTTAAAATCCCAATGACCAAAAAAATGGCCAAAATCGATTTCGCCCGCAGGCAAATGCATGCCACCAGAGATGTACCACATAATCAAAATGATAGCAGTAGGAATACCAATCAAAAGCGGTAAATTTTTGGCTTCGGTAGTTAGTTTGGCCAAACCACTGGGGAAGCCATAGTGGGTATAGGCATAAGCCCTAATAGCACCCAGTACATCACCAGGCTTTGCACCGCGCGGACAATAAGCGGTACAATCACCACATTGATGACATAGAAAAACATCAGGATCAGCAACCAGTTTGTCCTTCAAACCCCACTGAGCCCATATCATTTCCTTCCGGGGGAAGGGTTTTTTATCACCCGACAGGGGGCATACCACTGAGCACGTTGCACATTGATAGCATTTTTTAAGGGTGTCACCACCCGCCCCTTTAAGGTATTTAATAAATTTTAAATCAGGATTGATCTGCATTTATTTTCTCCTTTAAAATTTTATAAGCTCACAATACAAATAGAGACTAATGAGTATGATAATGCAATACCTATTAGTACCTTACCGATTGTTTTCTTACTTTTTTAGAAAAAAATCCGTAAGGTACTTATACCCCATCGTGGGGCGTTAGTCCCTATTACGTTAAATCTTATATTAGAAGCCCTTGAAGGGGTTAGGTCCAAGCTCAATAATCTCTTCAACGAACTCGTTAATTATATCTGGAATCTTATCAAAATCGCTTATGGCAACCTGCTTAGAGGTGCAACGTTCTGGTTCAAGACCTAAGGTTCCCAGGGTCTCGCCAATATTTTCCATCCGCTTGCTGGCAATTTCTGAGCCCTTAACAAAGTGACATTGATAGTCATCACCATACTTACAACCCAGCAATATCACACCATCCATACCAGAAGACATAGCGTCCTTAATCCAGACCATATTAACAGAGCCAAGACAACGAACCGGAATAACACGTACCAAGTTGTTAATCTTGTTGCGCCGCATACCGGCCATATCAAGGGCCGGATAAGCATCATTTTCACAAACGAGAGCAAGGATTCGTAATTTATCCTCATCATCGTCAGGAACTTCGATGGCCTTAATCATAGAGCCTATCATATCAACATTGTAATCCTTGAAGCCAATGATTCTCTCTGGACAAGCACCCATACAGGTACCACATCGACGGCAGCGAGTAGGATTTGGCATTGGTGTGCCCTTCTCGTCATCATCCAGGGCGCCAAATGGGCATTCTTCCGTACAACGCTTACACTGTGTACATCTTTGAAAGAAAAATTCTGGAAAGGTTTTGTCCCCAGAGCGAGGGTGCACAGCCACGCCACGATCGGCGGACTCAATACATTGAATTGCCTTTAAAGCCGCGCCAGTGGCATCATCTATGGTCTCTTCCATATTTACAGCCTTGCGGACACCGCCGCAGGCATATACTCCTGTACGGCGAGTTTCATATGGAAAGCAGATAAAATGGGAATCAGCATAGCCCTCAAAGAGATCCAAATCCAAAAAGGCCGGGCCTTGACGATAAGACAGATTAATAGTGGGCTCATCCTTGGTGGTTGCTATCATACCGGCAGCCAAAACTACCATATCAACATCAAGAGAAATATTTTCATTTAACAGAGTGTCCTGCATAGACACACTAAGGCCTGCGCCACTTTCTTCAACCATAGTGACCGCAGCCTTGGTTAGAAAGATACCATCATCATCCTGAATGCCTTTATAGAACATTTCCATATTCCCTGGAGTCCGCATATGCTGGTACAGGATAAAAGCTTGACCATCAGCATTATCTTCCCGAACATACTTGGCCTGCTTCAGGGCAACCATGGAGGTGACAGAGTTACAATATGGAAAATCGTAATCGGTGTCTTTACCGCCAGGGCTCTGAATAAAAGCCACTTTTGCAGGTACTTTACCCGCTTTGGCAAGTTTTTCAAATTCAGCGTTGGTAACCACATTTTTTAATTTACCATAACCCAAATGCTCATATTCAGAAACATCAGCGGGCTTCCAACCGGTGGCAAGAACCACACCGCCAAAATCTGCAGCCTCAGGATTTTCCTGCATATACGGATTTTTGCCCGTATTGGGATCTTCCATTTTGCCCTTATCAATGGCATCCTGTTCATCGGCTGCTACCTTAGCAGGAGCATCCCATTCTGAAGCAGTGCCAGCCGCCTTGAAAGTCACCTTATAGGCGCCAGGTGCACCAGCTATTCGAGCTACTTCTGTTTCAGTCTTAACAGTGATATTGGAGTCACTATCAACATCATTTACCATATCTGCAATTGTGGGATTTTCCAGATCAGTCCAGGGTGCCGCAGTAGGGAACTGCTTACGCCAGCCCAGTGCCTTGCCGCCAAGTACGCCTGCCTTTTCAACCAAGGTTACTGAATATCCAGCCTTAGCAGCCTCTTTGGCAGCCGTGAGACCCGCAATACCACCGCCCATTACCAAAATACTCTTGGTAATCTGCTCTAACTGATACGCCTCTGGTAAGTCTTGCTTATCCGCTTTCACAACGGCCATACGCATATTATCCGAGCCTAATTCCTGTACGTATTCTGCATCAGATTCTTCACCCTGACACCAGGCACATTGCTCACGAAGATTGGCGCGGGTAACTATTTTATCATCACCAAAATTGAACTCATCCTGCATTACCCGCAAGGAACAAGCCCCAATAGTTATGGTGTTTGCGCCGTCCTTGATATCCGCTTCAATAAGAGCCCGGCCATCTTTACCACAAAGAGCCGCATGCGTCTTACAGTCAACACTCATCTCAGATGAAACCACCCCGGTAAGTGCCTCAATATCCAGAGCCTCACCAATTCCACATCCTGTACAGATATATGCTTGTTTTTTCTTATCCATCTACTTATCTCCTTGATGCTTGAACTGCTTTCAGGGCAGCCGCTGTTGAGTTCTGGGTCGCAGTAACAACATCGGAGGCCTTTCTGGCACATCCGGCAGACAACATCGCTTTTGCCTCATTACTAATGATAAATCCATTGTTATCGACCTCTGCACCAAATCCAACCGCCTGTGCTTTGGCCGCCGGTTCCATACCAGTAGCAAGAACAGCCAGATCGACCTTTTGCTGGATTTTCTCACCAGTAACGGCGTTCTCTGCTATCATCGTAACACCGCCATCACTCTCGGGAACGATATCAGCAACCTTGCCCTTAATAAAATGCGTATTAGGATCGTCCATGAGTTTAGCCCTAAAACTCTCATATTTACCAGGAGTCCGGAGATCAATATAGAACACATAAATGGGAACCTCAGGATAACGCTCCCGAATATAAGTAATCTGCTTCATGGTTGCCATACAACAAATATAAGAACAATATTCCAGATGATTCTCGTCACGAGAACCAGCACACTGCACAAAGCCAAAGCTCTCTGGTTCTTTATTATCACCTGGACGCAAAATTTTTCCAAGGGTCGGGCCCGCAGGGGCGGCAAGGCGCTCCATCATCATATTGGTGATAATGGCATCGGATTGATTAAATTTAAGATTATCCATTTTAGCAGGGTCATAGGGATTCCATCCAGTTGACCAGGCAATGGAGGCGACATTAAGGGTAAATGTCTTAGGCGCCATATCCAATTCAATGGCGTCATATTTACAAGCCTCAACACATTTCCCGCACTTAGTACAGGCTTTGGCGTCAATGGCATATTTCATCGGCATAGCCATTTCATGGGGTTTATAGATGGCGCGGGTCTTGTCCATATTAAAGTTAAAGTCGTTATCGCGATCTTCCGGACAAACTCCAACACATTCATTGCATGCAGTACAATTTCTATTAACCATGCGCGGTGTTGTTTCAAGAGTAACTTCGTAATTTCCTGCACCACCTGACACGCTCTTAATCTGAGTCATTGTATACATTCGGATATTACGGTTATTTTCGATGCGCTTGAAGTTAATCTCCATACCACAGGATGGGGGGCATAATTTGGGAAAGTATTGATTTAGCTGCGCTACCCGCCCGCCCATATAGGCATTTTTCTCAATAATAAATACGTCCTTACCAACCTCTGCGGCTTCCAAGGCTACGGTCATACCACTGATGCCACCGCCTACGACCAGCACCGCACCCATAGGGGCTGCTCCACCTGCGTCTGTCATGCCACTCCTCCATAAAAATTAAGTTAATAATAAGTTATTTCTCTTGGCTCAATCAAGTTACCGCCAGTTACTATAACTCAGCCAAATTAAATAAGAATACATTGCTCAGATTATAGAAAAATCTCCAGACGCTGAAACAGCGCCTGGAGATTTTCTCATGCATCAAATGATTGCTTACCAAGCCAATCTTTTTCCTGATTCTAAATTAGATCCAGGGCTCTGTCTCAACGATGTTGACACAAGGCACCTTCTCACACAACCATTCCTGGGTCTTGGGATTGAATGTGGAGTTAACAAAACACTTCCAGTTCTCATCATCAACT
>CAYTNB010000178.1:0-5224 GCA_964439085.1 uncultured Desulfobulbia bacterium
GATTCGTCCGTTTTGGCCTTGCCCAAAAGGAGGGGCATAGCAATCTCATGTACAGGGAGTACAGATTCGAAGGCCAAAACAAACAAATCTAAGGCACTTGTGAACTCTTACAAGAAATCTTTTCCCCTGGTCGATGCGCCAATATCAATAATTAAAAGACTTTGAAACGAATAAATGGTAATTATCAATGAGTATTGAAAAGACCTAAAGGCACTCTGTAACTTGTAAAATGAACGAAATTTTGAGCTCAGATCAAACAAAAAATATATTTACCCCTGGTGGTATCCTATCTCAAGCCCTGCCCTATTATGAATCCAGACCCGGGCAGTTAAGTATGGCAAAAGCTGTTGCCATTACCCTGGCTTTACCGAGAGACACAAACTCTCTTGCTAAAGCCCAAATGCTGGCAGTAGAGGCGGAGACCGGAATCGGCAAGACTCTGGCCTATCTTGTTCCAGCGGTTTTGTCAGGTCAGAAGGTTGTGGTGTCCACGGGCACCCTGAATCTACAGGAACAAATATTAAATAAAGAAATTCCCTTGATTAAGCGCCATATATATCCAGAACTAAGGGCTGTTTGTGTCAAAGGAAGGCAAAATTATCTCTGCTTGTATCGAGCTAAACAATTTTTATCTGAACCCCAGATGCGCCTCTTTAATAGATCCACTGAACTGGAAGATCTTAACGGGTGGGTTAATACAACGAGGAGTGGTGATCGGGCCGAGTTAACCTGGCTGCCGGACTATTCACCTCTTTGGGAACAGGTATGTTCATACACTGCCAAATGCCTGGGGGGGAAGTGTCCCGACAATGCTGATTGTTTTGTAGGTAGACTGCGTAGGATGGCGGCCAAGGCACATATTCTAATTGTTAATCATCATTTATTCTTTTCTGATTTAGCCATTCGCCGTTTTGGGCATGCTGAGGTATTGCCACGTTATCAAACAGTAATTTTTGACGAGGCCCA
Source organism: uncultured Desulfobulbia bacterium (assembly GCA_964439085.1). Classification (GTDB taxonomy): domain Bacteria; phylum Desulfobacterota; class Desulfobulbia; order Desulfobulbales; family VMSU01; genus JAADIV01. The sequence continues at coordinate 967 of CAYTNB010000178.1, forward strand.
CCATCTTGAAAATGTAGCCACCCGATATTTTGGTGCCTCTTTCAGTCTGTATCAGGTCAGGGAGTTGGTGCGTGACATTGAGGAGATGGCTCTTACCAGTCTTAAAAAAAACATACGTCAGAAGACCAATCAGATCGCCAGGGCTTTGGCGGCGCAGGCCGCAGAATTCAGCGACATTTTTCCTAAAAAAAAGGGACGATATAACCTACCTGAAATTATTGAGCAGACCGAGGGCTGGAATGTGGAGTTAAACGCCCTTTTTACCGCCCTGGATAGCCTAAACCGCCAGCTTGAATCTATCACTCTAGCCGATGAATCATGGGAAGGGGTAAAACGTCGTGGTCTGGAATTAGGTGATAATCTGGCTTTGACCACCACAGACATGAACAGTTCATCCGTTTATTGGTGTGAGAGACGGGAGAAGACGATTACAATTGCAGCCTCACCCATTGAAGTGGCCTCTGATTTTCGGGATCATCTATATTCTCAGGTAAATAGTATCGTTTTTACTTCTGCGACCCTCACTACTGGCGGTAAATTTGATTATATGTTCAAACGTTTCGGTTTGGATAATGACACCGAGACTATGAGCTTATCCTCTCCTTTTGATTATGCTGAGCGCACCAAATTATATATACCTCCCAATGATTTCCCGGAGCCAAATGCAGCAGGCTACAGTCTGGTTGTGCAGGAGCAGAGTTTACAAATCATCAAGGCATCCAAAGGGCGGGCTTTGCTCCTCTTTACCAGTCTTTATGCTATGTGCGAGATGAGGAGTTTTTTGGCCGATACGCTGCCATATTCAATTTTAATGCAAGGTGATGCCCCTAAAAGCCAATTGCTGGAAACATTTCAAAAAGAGAGTGATTCTGTTTTGCTGGCTGTGGCAAGTTTCTGGGAAGGGGTTAATGTGCCAGGAGAGTCTTTAAGTTGCGTAATTATAGATAAACTTCCCTTTGAAGTCCCCAGCGATCCAGTGATTAAGGCCCGGATCAACCGGATTCAGGAGGAGGGCGGCAAACCATTTTTTGATTTTCAAGTACCCAGAGCCATCTTGGCTTTGCGCCAAGGGGTGGGGCGCTTGATGCGCTCCACAACAGACCAGGGACTATTGGCAGTAATGGATATTCGTCTGTACAGTAAAGGATATGGACGACAATTTTTAAAAAGTATGCCAGCAAGTCCTATTATTCGTACGATGGAAGAAGTTGAAGAATTTTTTTTAAACCACAGATAAGCGAGCCTGCGAGATTCCGGAATCACACACAAAAAATAAAAAAATGGCTCACTTTCTTTATTATTGCCCCGGTGGTTAAATATCTAGAAGATACAGCCTGTATGGCAGCAAAAAAACAGCCTTCCTGGATCCTCGATAAAAATATTCAGGGATGACGGTTGTCAACGATATCGTCACTCCGGCATGTTGTTAGCCGGAATCCAGTGTTGCTTCTTTAATGATGTGAAATAACGGTATTTTAAATTAACTATTTAAACACCGAAGCAATATTCAAAATTATGCAATTCCAAGGGGGGTTATTAGTGAAGTCCAGTTTAGACAATATGCGTCCGACGATTGAAAAAATAGATACAATTATGCGGCATGATCTTGAGGTTATTGATAATCCTCTTTTGGCTCAGGTTATAGAATACACCATTTTTAATGGTGGTAAGCGTATTCGTCCCATGCTTACAGTTTTGGCGGCTGGTTTATGCGGCATGGATGATTCTGAAGATTTGTACCGCTTGTCCCTGAGCTTTGAATATCTGCATGTTGCCAGTCTTCTGCATGACGATGTTATAGATCATGCCAAGAAGCGGCGGGGCAAGACAGCGGCCAATGATGTTTGGAGTAATACCCATGTGATTTTGGCCGGTGATTTTTTGCATGGTCGGGCGATGCGCCTAGCTGGAACCTTGGGGGGGCAGGATTGTTTGGATGTGATTTGCCAGGCGGTTGCAGCCATGGTCGAGTCAGAATTTTTACAGCTCCAAAACGCCCAACGGCAAGAGTTGTCAGAAGATTATTATTTCAAGGTGTTGCAGGGGAAAACTGCATCCCTCATTGCTGCCGCCTGTGAAACAGGAGTGATTTTTGCGGCTGGTACTATGGAGAAGCGGACGGCCTTGGCCAAGTTTGGGGCTCACCTTGGCTTGAGTTTTCAGATCGCCGATGATCTTTTGGATTATTTGGGTGATCCTGTAAAAACCGGTAAGGCGGTGGGTAATGATTTTCAGGAGGGAAAAATGACATTGCCTCTGCTTTATGCTCTGCGGCAGAATATTGGTAAAGATGGGGATATATTATTGGAGTTATTGGCGGGAACACCGTCACAGAGATGCAGTTCCTTTGAACAGGTTCGTGATATTATTGCGGCAGCTGGTGGTTTCGCCTACGCCAAACAACAGGCCCTAGACCTTATTAATGAGGCATTGCTGGGCCTGAACATATTCCCATCCAGTCCCTCCAAAGAAATTCTCGCATTGCTAGCGGCATACGTGTTGGAACGGAATAAATAAATGGGCGCTAGGAAAAAGACAAATGGCTCACTTAAAAAACCATGGCTTATTGCCGCTTTTTTGACTATTTTACTAATAATCAGCTTGGCGGCGACCTTCTATTTTATTTTTTTACGTTCTGGAGCCTCCGTCCCCAAGCCGCCACATATTGTTTCGCATAGTCAGCTAAAACCATCTCATATCGCCGCTACCCGGCTAATTACTCCTGCATCAAAAAAACAGCCATTTGTGGCTAGAGTAGCCATTGTTATTGATGATATTGGTAATCAAAATAAATTGGCTGCAGGAATTATGGATCTTGATTTAAATCTTTCATTTTCCTTTCTACCATATAGGCCCTTTACTAAAAAATTGGCCCGGAAGGCTGTTGGTTTAGGTCGTGATGTTCTCTTACATCTGCCAATGGAGCCTTTGGATCATAAATGGGATCCTGGTGAGGGGGCCTTATTATTGTCAATGTCCAAGGCTAATATTCTTGCCACCTTGGCTGGAGACCTAGCTCAGGTGCCCATGGCGCTTGGAGTAAATAATCATATGGGATCAGGATTCACTGAGAATAGAAGGGGGATGGGAATATTTTTAAGCGGTCTGTATCATAAAAATCTTTTTTGGTTGGACAGTTTAACGACTGCCAGGAGTGTGGGGTTTGAAATGGCTAGGGAAATAGGTCTGACCACTGCCAAACGTGATGTTTTTTTAGACAATATCCAGAAATCAGCCAAGATTATCAACCAACTTAATAAATTACTAAATGTCGCCAGGAGGCAGGGCTACGCCATTGGCATAGCTCATCCGCATCCTGAGACCCTAAAGGCCTTAAAACGCTATCAGTACACATTGCGCCAGGAAGTTAAATTGGTTGGGGTTCATGAAATAATGCAGCGCCTGTAATGACAACGAAATAATTATGAATATTGTCTTTGACATAGGTAATGTTATCTGCGAATGGAACGCAAAAAAACTGGTGCGCTCCGTCTTTCGAGATGAGGATGAGCAGCAAAAGGCCTTGCAAGGTATTATTGGGCATGCAGACTGGCTAAGTCTTGATCGGGGAACCATTAGTCTTGAAGATGCGGTAGCAAGGGCTGTTTCCCGTACTAATATCCAAGCGGAAAAAGTCTGGAAACTATATCGGGATACCCCGCCGTCATTGGTACCGTTCCCGCAAACGCTGAGTCTTATAAATGATTTAAAAAATCAGGGGCACAATCTCTATGTGCTGTCAAATATGCATCGACATGCCTATGAGTACCTTATAGCCACCTATGATTTCTGGTCAAATTTCTCAGGAATTGTGATCTCCAGCCATATAGAATCAATCAAACCGGAACCAGAAATTTATAAATACCTCTTAACGACTTGGAGTTTGATGCCAGCGGACACCATCTTTCTTGACGATCTGCCCCCTAACCTGGCAACGGCTGACAGATTAGGGATACAGACCATTCTTGTGGATTCCCCTCATATGATTAGACAGGTATTGGCTGCTGTGATACCTGACTTGTCTTGCCTCCCACCATGATTGAGACGTTTTGCTCAATATCATAGCACACTTATTACATAGTGTTGGTTGGGCGATTAGCCTGTGTACATCGATGCGTAAATAGCAGAATGGTTGCTGTGCAAGAGATAGCAGTGAGTAGAGAATGCGAGAATTATAAATGGATTAGAATATAATATTTTCCTTCAACTTTGATGCACTCGTAAAAAGTATTTTATTCAGCGAAACTGTTTTTTGCGA
>CAYTNB010000179.1:0-5213 GCA_964439085.1 uncultured Desulfobulbia bacterium
TTCCCGCTTCTGCGGGAATGACGAAGAATAAGAGAATTATAGTTTTTACGAGTCCGTCAACATTAATTTTAATAACAAATATAAACATAATCCGAGGTAGCAACATTGAAAGAGGAAATCCAAAATCTGATAGAACTACAAACAATCGATCTTGAAGTTTATAAAATTGATCAAAAAATGGCTGCGGGACTGACCGGACTCGACGACCGGCATCTGGAAATAGAGGCAAACAAAAGCTCCATCGGCGATTACCAGGAGCAGCTTGAATTAGGTGAAAAAAGATGCCGCGAACTTGAGGCCATAATTGCCGATGAACAGGAGCGTATCAAAGATCGCCAAACCAAGCTCATGAATATCCAGACAAACCGGGAATATCAGAGCATCCTCAAAGAAATTGAAGACACCAAAACTTCCAACAAACACAACGAGGACGAAATGCTCATTTTAATAGAGCAGATTGAGTCGATGCAGAACAAAATCGTTAACATTACGGGGGAATGCGCCGCTGACGAGGAAAAGCTGGCAGCAGAAAGCAAGGTAATAAAGGATGCGGCTGCAAAGCTGGAAACCAAGAAGAAAAAAATTATCAAGACCCGTAACACCCAAGCCCAAAAGGTAAATGAGAAAATTTTAAAACGCTATGAGACCCTTAAAGAACGACGTAACGGACTAGCTGTTGCGGGAGTAACAAATGGTGTATGTCAGGGCTGTAATATGAATATCCCACCCCAGATGTTCAACGAACTCCTGAAGGAAGATTCCATCCTTTCATGTCCGACCTGTAACCGCATGATGTACCATAAAGCAGAGGAAAGTCAGGAAGAAGAATAAGTTTTAAGGAGTGGGCGCATGATCGCTGGCCGCAAAGCCAGAGGAAAGTCCGGACTCCGCAGGGCAAGGTGGTTCGTAACACGAACTGGGGGCGACCTCGAGGAAAGTGCCACAGAAAATACACCGCCACGGCTTGACCGTGGTAAGGTTGAAATGGCGAGGTAAGAGCTCACCGCTTGTCTGGTGACAGACAAGGCATGGCAAACCCCACCTGGAGCAAGATCAAATAGGGAAACGATTGAGGGCGGCCCGCTCGATGTTTCCGGGTAGATTGCTAGAGGCGGCAGGCGACTGTCGTCCCAGATAAATGATCATGATCCGCCACAAGCGGATACAGAATCCGGCTTATAACCCACTCCTTTTTTGTTTTTTTTTACCCAAAATACATTTTTTCTTAGCCACAGGTAACTTTCGGTATGTTTCTGTGGCCGAAAAAGTACCCAAAAGAAGTCAATGACATCCGCCGCAATTATCACTGCCGGGGGAATCGGTAGCCGCATGGCTGCTGATCGTCCCAAACAATTCCTCACTCTGGCCGGAGAACCAATTCTGCTTCTGACAATCAAGACTTTTATTTCCACCGGCCTATTTGAATCAATATTAATCATCTCCCCAGCCTCTCATCTTGAGCAAACTCAAAAAATGCTTGCCGAGAATGGTCTTCAAAATCGCTGTATAATTTTAGAGGGAGGCCACATGCGGCAGGATTCAGTTAAAATTGGTTTGGATGCCCTGCCGAAGGGGACACATTATGTAATGGTGCATGACGGGGTACGGCCCCTGGTCAGCCAACAAATCATCAAGAGCTGTTTGGCTATGGCCAAAAAATCTGGAGCAGCCATTACTGCCATACCTGTGCAAGACACTATTAAATCGGTTCAAAACAACTACATTAGCCACACAATTGACCGCCAAAATTTATGGCGAGCCCAGACACCACAAGCTGCTGCAGTAAATCTTTTACTGCAGGCCTATAGCCTGGCTGCGGAAAAAGATTTCATCGCCACCGACGAGTCATCCCTTCTGGAGTTACTTAATTGTCAGATCAGTATCGTCAAAGGTTCGGAAGAAAATATTAAGATTACCGTCAAAGAGGATTTAGAGATGGCAGAGAAATTCTTGCGGCATGAGACAGGTCAGCTCAGGATTGGCCATGGTTATGATGCCCACCGTCTGGTAGAGAAGAGGAAATTAATTTTGGGAGGCGTCGATATCCCTCACGCCAAAGGGCTGTTGGGGCATTCCGACGCCGATGCTGTTGTACACGCCCTCTGCGATGCCTTGTTGGGCGCATTGGGGGAAGGTGATATAGGCCAACATTTTCCTGACTCAAACCCCAAATACAAAAACATCGACAGTCTGAAGCTTTTAGCAGAGGTGATGAAAATAGCGCAGGCAAAGCATTACCACGTAAACAACGCCGACCTCACAATTATTGCCCAAAAACCTAAATTGGCCTCATTCCTACCCCAAATGCAAAAAAACCTGGCAAAAATTTGCCAGGTTGATTACGCCGCCATCAACCTCAAAGCCACCACCACCGAAGAGATGGGATTTACTGGCCGCCAAGAAGGTATTACCTGTCATTGCGTGGCCCTGCTTTGCTGTAGTTAAACCCCTAAGATGCCTTCGCCGCCTTGGCAAACTGCAAATCCACAAACTTTTCCAAATCGATCTTGTCCTGCATGATCCCCATCTTATCGTGCATATAGTCCTGAATTGTGCCAAGATCCTCCAGAATCGGCAATAGATTAGCGGTGGTAATCCGGTCTGGCGGCTCGGTAAGCACCCTTTTTATCACCTCAGAATTCTGCCCTAAAAAGGTTGCCCCAATCTGGGCAGTAGTGGTCGGTGATATCCCGATAAACTTGCCTGACTTAACCAAACTATTGGTCAATTCATGCACAGCATCTGGATGTTTCTCAAGCATTTCATCCCGAACAACCAGGACACAGCATGGATGTTCCGGCCAAATATCCTTGGAAAGGCTAAATTCATCGCCGAGACCCATGGTAACTGATTGGGAAGCCACCGGTTCCGCCACGATGAATCCGGCAATTTCGCCCACATCATCAAATTGCAGGGCCTCAATCATCTGACCTGGGGCCATAACTTCCAACAAAACATCTTTACCGGCCCCCGGCTCAATACCGGCCTCGCTACACAACTTATGCAGCAACATATTGTGAACAGAAAGCTGATAAGGAATAAGCACGACCTTGCCTTTAAAATCTTCAATGGTTTCGATATGAGCTTTTTTATTCTTAATCAGCACACTGCCAGACTTGTGACTAAATAAAATCAACTTGGCAGGCAGACCAGCCTTGTACAGATCCATGGCCGTAGGTGCCAAAATAAATGCCGCATCAACCGTACCATCCTTAATCGCCCCAGCTACCTGTTGCCAACTCATCATGGGCTTGCATTTCAGGTTCAGATATTTAAATTCCTCGACCCCTTTTTTCAACTTATCCTGAGTAACACCAAGAATAAGATGATCGGTTATTTTAAGATGGGCCACTTTAAAATTGACTTTATCTGCCATGAGAATCTCCGCTATTACCGGTTGGTTTATCATTAAAATGATGGTCAGGTTTATTATCCAACAACGAATCATTCATTGTCAAGTAAATTTGTGGATTTTGGTGCTTCACTGACAATTTTGTATATCAATAACGATGCGCCATCCAAATTTCATGGCAGATTATCATTAAACAGCATGGCCATTGACATGAACCGCCCGATGTAATATTCTAGCGTTTTTAATCTAACACCCTACTCGCTGATTTAAGAGATGAATGTCCGGGTAGACGAAGACACGACAACAAATATCAATATGAGCAACTCAACGACATGTAAAATTTGCGTATCCGTAGCAGGGCAGGATGTCTCCACCGTCCTGGCAACTGCGCAGGAGTCCGAGTCCTTGGCCGATGTCATGGAAATCAGGCTTGACGGCCTGGCAGAACCCGCTGTTCAACCCTTCCTAAAGGCCTTAAGAAAACCAGTTTTACTCACCAATCGCGCCAAATGGGAGGGCGGTAATTTCGCTGGAGATGAAGAAGAACGGCTTAAGCCCTTATACGAGGCAGCGGATGGCGGAGTAAGCTATATCGATATCGAGCTAAAGACCAGGGTAGAGTCTCGACAGCAACTTATTAAAACTGCTAAGGGAAAATGCAAAACCATCGTGTCATGGCATAATTTTACCGTCACTCCTTCGAGACAGGCCCTAGAGTCAATCTTAGGAGAGCAATACCGCAGCACCGCAGATATCGGCAAAATTGTTACCATGGCCCACGGCTTTGATGATGTGTTGCGGGTTCTAGATTTACAACGTGAGGCGGCGGAACTTGGTTTTCCACTCATCGCCTTTTGCATGGGACGAGCCGGAGCAATTAGCCGAGTGGCCACTATGGAGCTGGGTGGTTTTATGACTTATGCGGCACCAAATAATGGGCAAAATACCGCCTCGGGTCAACTGTCGGCAACCTCACTTAAAAGCATCTTGAAGGAACTTGAAAATGCCGATTAATGGAGCCACTGAGTTGTACGGCATCATAGGCAATCCGGTGCGTCACAGTATGAGCCCGGCTATGCATAACGCCGCCTTTAAGCACCTAACTCTAAACAAGGCCTATGTTCCATTTCCGGTTATGGACGTATCTGCCGCTCTGGCTGGGATTAGAGCCTTGGGCATTAAGGGACTTAGCGTTACCATTCCCCATAAACAAGCGGTTATTCCGTTTTTGGATAAAATAGACCCCGTTGCCGCAAAAATTGGGGCAGTGAACACCCTGAAAATTGACAATGGCATAATTTTCGGCTGCAACACCGATTGGTTAGGCGCTAATCGGGCCATTGAGGAATTGACTTCCCTGGCGGGAAAGAAGGTAATTTTGCTAGGTGCGGGAGGAGCTGCCCAGGCGGTGGGCTTTGGTCTGGTAGAAGCTGGGGCCAAATTGACCCTGGCCAGTCGAACCCCGGAGAGTGGCAAAGAGCTTGCGGCAGCATTAAACTGCCCCTGGATTCCACTATCGGAGGCCTATGGGCTAACAGGGGATATATTAATTAATGGTACATCTGTAGGCATGAGTCCCCAAATAGAGGTATCCCCCTTCCCGGCAACCGCACTTCATCATTTTAATATTGTCATGGATATTGTTTATACCCCCCTTAAGACCAAGCTTTTACAAGAGGCGGAAGGTGCTGGCTGCCGGACTATTAACGGCCTGAAAATGTTGTTATTTCAGGGTGCCGCCCAATTTGAGTTATGGACTGGCCGGTCAGCCCCCATAGAGATAATGCGAGGTCACCTCCAAAAAGCGTAAGCGCTCCATGAACACCCTGAAACGCTTACATTTCGAGATGTTATAAAGTCA
>CAYTNB010000180.1:0-5198 GCA_964439085.1 uncultured Desulfobulbia bacterium
AAAAAGATCGGCACGCCAATATCCCCCTTCAATTCGGGAATCATTTCAGACAAGGCTTTGGGACCACCCGTGGAGATACCAATGGCAATGGCCTTTGATTTTTCAGTTCGTTTCTGGATCTTGCCAGTATTGTAACCAGCCATCTTAATAGCTGCGGCCACCTTTTCTATCTTTTGACTGCGTGTAGCTGTCTTACCTCCTGCCCCTTGCTTAGCATACTTTCTTTTTAATTCCAGAGTACGACCATAAGCCTGTAAGGCAAGGTGCAAACCTTTGGCAAGGCTCTTCCTGTTTTCCTCCGGAGAATCGTTATCCGGCTTGGCAATAAAATCAAATGCACCCAACTCAAGCGCCCGTAGTGTAATAACACTGTCATGCCGGGTTTTAGAACTCAAGATCAGACAGTCTGCAGAAAGATTATCTTTTTGTATTTCCTGTAGCACTTGCAAACCAGTCATCTCAGGCATTTCAATATCGAGGGTCAACAGATCAGGTTTTAAAGTCCTGACTCTGGACATCGCAATCTTGCCGTTGTTAGCTGTACCGACAACCTCAACATTTGCAAAGCCCTCTAGTATATCACAGAGAATCTTTCGATAAAATATCGTATCATCAACAACCAACACTTTTATTTTCATAGGTTATCATTTGGCATATTGGATGTTTCAATCTTTCGTATATAGTCAATTAAGCGAACGTAGAGAGACTCCAGGTAAGCGAAAGAGAGACTCCGAGTCATACTGCGGCCTGTTCCTCGGCCAATACGGCCTCAACATCAAGGAGCGCCAAAATCTCATTATTTGCGGTGTGCACAACCCCCTTAAAAAACTTACCCTGCACCCCTTTTATATTCGAGGGTGGGTCGGCGATATCCTTGACGGATGCGGTTAGGACATCAGTAACTTTGTCCACCAGCAAACCGATATGCTCATTCAGAGAGGTAACAATGATGATTCTGCTCTCATCAGTAATGGAGGATGCCTCAAAGCCAATTTTCCTGCTTTGATCGACGACCGTAACGATCTGTCCCCTGAGATTCATGATGCCAACTACATAGTCAGGAGACAGCGGCACATGGGTTATCTGTAGATCTTGATTGATTTCCTGTACTATGCTGATATCCAGGCCACAGAGGGTATCCCCAAGATAAAAGCAGGCAAGCTGGATGAACTCGCCGCCCTTTTCTGTTTGGTGATTGACGCTTTCCACGATAATCTCCTTGTTTAAAAAACAGTGCGAAGTCTGGTCTGACTAGAAATACAAACATCAGGCGAGTGCAATGTTACCCACCCCCTTCACTGCTCACTCTTTTCGTTATAGTTTAAATTTCCCTACAAGCTCCTGCAATTGCTCAGCCAACTTACTTAAATCTCCTGCGCTCTGTTGCACCTGTGCACTAGAATTGCTCATTTCATTGGCGGCCTCACTTACCTCGGTAATTTCCTTCGCTACCTGGCCTGCCGCCTCAGAACTCTGGTTAACATTTGTATTTACCTCTTGTAGCCCCAAGGAAACCTGCCCGACATTTTCCGAGATATCCTTAGTGGCCGCATTTTGCTGTTCAACAGCAGCGGCAATGGCATTAACCACTTCATCAACCTCACCTATAGCCTTAGAGACCTCTTCAATCTCACTTACTGTCATCCCGGTTGACTGTTGAATCCCTTGCAGCTTTCCAGCTATATCACCGGTTGCTCCTGCAGTCTGCTGGGCCAGATCCTTAATCTCATTCGCGACTACGGCAAACCCTTTACCTGCTTCACCGGCCCGGGCAGCCTCAATGGTTGCATTTAAGGCAAGAAGATTAGTTTTATCGGAAATAGCCTTAATGGTTTCGGTTACCACTTCAATTTCCTCTGCAGCTCTGCCAAGTTCATTCACCTGCGTGGATGCTTTCTTAGAACGTTCAACGGCGTTACTAGTACTCTCACTGGCCTTGGCGGCATTGGTGGCAATTTCACTGATACTTGAGCTCATCTCCTCTGCACCGGAGGCCACAGTGCTCACATTGGTAGATGCCTCCTCCATTGCAGCGGCGACAGATGTCATATTTGAATTCATCTCTTCAGCCGCTGCGGCTACGGTATTAGACTTATTCACAGTGATATTGGCTCCCGATGCCATTTGCTCCGCAATAGTGGCCATTTCGGTCGATGAGGAACTCAACGTTTCCATACCGCCATTGATATTTCCGACGATGCCCTGGAGGTTAACCACCATGGCATTCAAGGCAGTAGCCAGCTCGCCTACCTCATCCTGCCGATTCAGATCAATGGTCTGAGTGAGATCGCCATTGGCAACCGCAGCAGAAAAATCCACTCCCTTGCGTAGCGGAACAGTAATGGAACGCGCCACAAAGAAACCAAGCAAGACCGCCAAAACCGCCCCGACAATGGCCATGCTCGTCATAATAATGGTAGCTTTGCGGGTGATAACCTCATTGCCCGCGGCAGCCTTGTGGGCATCATTAAGATTCATAGCAATCAACGCATCAATAGCATCCTGCACCTTAATAGAGGCTTTAGCACCATCTCCCTTCAGAAGAGACACGGCCTCGTCTACCTGATGGTTAAGCGCTAGCCGGACTATTTTCTTGCGGATTGGCACATAAGCTTCATCTGCAATCGTGTAATGTTGAAACAACTTCAGGTCTTCATCATCAATAAGACTTTTTTTGAACTTGTCGCGGCTCTTATCCATCTCGTTGTGCAGCTCAGTGATATGCGCACTATACGTCTGCTGTTCCTCAGGGGTCACAGCATAAATCAGACCACTGATATTGACCCGCATCCGATGAAACATTTCGCTCATGCCACCTAACTGGCTGATCGGGATGGTATTTTTCTCATAAAGGGCGTTACTCCCCTCATCAATTTTTTGAATATTGATCACCCCCACCCAACCAATCACCCCTGCCATCATGGCCACCAGGATAAAGCTGGAAACAAGTTTCTTGCCAATTTTTATATCGTCGAACCATTTCATAATCCCTCTCCTTTTGGTTTGAATTGTAAACCTTTCATGACTGCCGAAACGTACGAACCCAGACAAATGTTAACATATAAAATACAAACTATTTCATATCCGTTCAGTGCCAGCTAGAGGCGGCAATCGTTTCGATATGCTCTGTATCAGATTTTCACGATCCAGTTTAATCTGATACTCATCAATACCGACCTCCTTACCCCTGGCCATGTCGCCTTCACCAGCCAGCGAAGTGAGAGCAATGACCTGCAAGTGCTTAAACCGCTCATCCGCCTTAAGCCGTTTGGTGAACTCAAAGCCATCCATCCTGGGCATCTCAATGTCTGTAACCACAAGACTAATATCTTTGTAGTGCTTGTTTAGCACTTCCAGGGCCTCAACTCCATCTTCAGCCTCAAGTACAGCGTATCCTTCTGATTCAATAAAGTTTCGGACCTGATCTCTAAAAAACCTAGAATCTTCTACCAGAAGTATTGAATTTAAACAGGTGCCGGACTCCTTACAGTTTTCCGAGGTAAATCGGATTCTTTCAGCCATCTCTTCAAACCAATCAGGGTTCAGGGCCTCCATAAAACCAGTAACATCGATCATCAGGGTAGTCTCATCTCGAATGATAGCAGAACCACTGATACCAGGCTGCCGAAGGGTTTCCTCATCAATTCTAAGATCCATTTCCACTACATCAAGAGGCGGCACAGCCAGCAGACCAACTTCGTGTCCTGCCACAACAAAGATAATAACAATCAGATCATCCCTGTCCTCCAGCGCTTCCACGCTTACGACCTCTTCCAAGGCATAGATCGAGAGCGAACCGCCACGGTACTGGATTACCTTTTTCCCGGCCTTAATTTCAATATCAGTGCTTTTGATCTGTTCGACCCGCAACACCATATGCAACGGTACAGCGCAGTATTCATTCGGGCCATTATGAAACATCAGGATGGTCTGTCGAGTAGCACCTTCCTTTGCCTGAATTTTCGCAGCTGCAAGCTGTCTGGCCCGTTCACTTTCTGCCATGGTGCGCAATTCAGCAGCCCTGGCCAATCCTGAAATATCCAGAATCAGAGCTACATGCCCATCACCCATGATAGTTGCGCCGGCATACATTTCAAGGTTGTTGAGATGACGTCCCAGAGGCTTGACTACGATTTCCACAGTATCATGGAGTGTATCCACCACCAGTCCATATTTATGTATACCGGCCTGCACCACCACAATTTTGATATCGCTGGTATAACTTGCCCGGCGTTCATCATTCGCCGCTTTTGAAACCGCATGATTTTCGCCAACTATGACATCTTTTTCAGATGCGCCTTTCTCACTTGCTGAGACTTCTTTTGTCTGTTCCAGAATGCGCTCATCCACAAGATGTTGCCGTTTGTCTATCTCATATGCACCGATACGAGGATTATAAAATGTTTTTTGTAACTTTAAGACATTACTGAGCTGCATCAAAGGAATCAGCTCGCCGCGCAAAATAAGCACCTCAGCATCACCCACCTTTTCGATCTTTTCACGTACTTCAGAGGCAGGAACCTGAATAAGTTCACCCACATTCACCTGAGGGATGGCATAGCGTTCCTCGCCAATTGAAACCAATAAACAGCCAATAATAGCCAAGGTAAGAGGCAGCTTGATACGAATGACTGATCCTTTTCCTAATTCGGAAATGATCTCAACTTGACCGCCCAACTGGTCGAGATTGGTTTTTACCACATCCATACCAACACCACGGCCGGAGACATCGGTCACCTGCTCAGCGGTAGAAAGACCAGGCAACATGATCAGGCTAATCTTTTCCTTGACTGACAAAGTACTGACTTCATCAGCGCTGATCAACCCCTTGGAAATGGCCTTTTCGGAAATAAATTCCGGATCAAGCCCTTTACCGTCATCATGAATTTCAATGATCACCTGGCCCGATTCATGAAATGCCCGCAGCAGAATTTTCCCTGTGGGGTTCTTTCCATTTTTTTTTCGAACATCTGGTTTTTCGATGCCATGGTCAGCAGAATTTCTCACCAAATGAGTAAGGGGATCTCCCAGACTCTCGATAATTGTTTTATCTAGTTCCACACTCTGCCCTTCTATTTCCAGTGCCATTTCTTTGCCGAGATTATTGGCCATATCCCTAACAATACGAGGGAATTTATTAAAAATATTTCCAACCGGCTGCATACGGGTCTGCATAATGGTCTCTTGTAACTCAGAGG
>CAYTNB010000181.1:0-5164 GCA_964439085.1 uncultured Desulfobulbia bacterium
CCGTGCTCTGGCAACGGAACCCACAGTTTTATTGCTTGACGAACCAGCGGCTGGCATGAATTCTCGAGAAACGTTGGAGCTGGATCAGCTAATCGTCAAAATCCGTGATACTTACAAGCTCTCAATACTGTTGATCGAGCATGATATGAAACTGGTAATGAGTTTATCTGACCGTATTTATGTAATGGATTATGGAAGAAGAATTGCGGCAGGCACACCACAAGAGATTAAAGAAAATCCGGTGGTAATTAAGGCATATTTGGGGGAGTAGGTTGCTCAATATTTTCAATCTAAAAAGTTATTATGGTAATATTTCTGCCCTGCATGGCATTAATATAGAAGTGGCCGCCGGTGAGATCGTTACTTTACTTGGGGCCAACGGGGCTGGTAAAACTACCACTTTGATGTCGATTTCCGGTATTGTCTCGCCCCGATCCGGCGAGATACTCTACAGGGGGCAGCCTATACATCGTATGGCGCCAAATAAAATAGTCGAGATGGGGATAAGCCAGGTTCCCGAGGGCAGGCGAATATTCCCGCAGCTCAGCGTTATGGAAAATCTTGATATTGGAGCCTTTCTGCGGCGTGACCCTTTTGGTATTAAAGAGGACCTTGAATACGTTTTTGAACTTTTCCCTATTCTGGCCGAAAGAAAAAACCAGGCGGGTGGCACATTGTCTGGTGGTGAACAGCAGATGTTGGCTATCTCCAGGGCGCTCATGGCCCGACCGCGATTACTCTTGCTTGATGAACCGTCATTGGGGTTGGCACCATTGGTTATTAAGTTGATATTTTCCATCATCATGAAGATCAATCAGGAACATAACACCACCATATTCCTGGTGGAACAGAACGCCAATCAAGCCCTGCAAGTGGCACATCGAGGTTATGTTATGGAAAATGGGAAGATTACCATGAGTGGCACGTCCGGGGAATTGCTGGCGAACGACGGAGTGCGGCGGGCCTATCTTGGCTGATAAATTTGTGAAGGTTGATGGCGTTGTAAAAAGCACCCAGAAGTGGCATAGCAATCCGATCTACTGCGTTGTAGAAATTCTTAAGGCACGACCTTCATATGTATGGCCTCGTAACTAAAAAATCACTACGCCTCGGAGTCTCACTCCGTTCGCTTACCTGGAGTCTCACTCCGTTCGCTTACCTGTATATCAACTTTTCGCAGTCTACGCTTAGCTATTTGGCCATCCCGAGACTTTTTACGAGTGCATCAAGGTTAGCCAGGCTTTTTCTCTACAGGGCCTTAGAAACGAGGCATATTGCCAATCGTCAAGTTAATCGGATGAATAAATGGTGTTATAACGAATAGGATAGGCGTCCTGTTGGTCGGGCAGGGGGAGGATAAGCTGGTCGTGAACATTTAGCCATTGGTAATCTGGTCGTAAACGGCGCAACTTACCGTCATCCGGTGGTTTGGAGTAAATGGCGTTGCGATAGATGATATGCAGGATGGCAACGCCGGATTCATCGCCTATGTCGACTATATAGCGTTCAACAAAATTATCGAATTTTATTCGATGTTTTGCCGCCAATTTGAAAATATCGTTTAGCGGAATTTTAATCAGGACATATTTACTCACTCCACGTTCACTGATTCTGGTGAGGGTTCGGGCCTCGGCGCTTGATACGTAAACGGTGGAGATGAAGTTCATTCTTTTAAGGAATTGAGCGGCTACCACAGCAGCGGTGCGTCGACCACCTACGGTATGATGGAATCCGTGATTCTCGAATAATTTACTTTGTAGATGTTCCGCATATTTTTCCCCTCGTTCATAAAGATCTTTAGCAATATAACGTAAATTCTGGCCCATTTCTTCTGTTGCGTCATCAATCGGCCAGTCAACCCGGACGTGAAAATGGCTCATCATATAACGATTTCTCGTTTTAATGGATGGGTCGTTCTGGATTAGCAGGGCATAATCAACGGGGAGGAGATCTTCAACCAGCAGCTCAAATGAAGGGTTATTAAAGTAGCGCAGATTGGCAGTATATTTCTTATGCAGCGTGACGTATGGGAGCTGTTCAATCGACTCTTTCGTTAGTTTGTTATTATTAAAAAAACGGATGTATTTTTTGTGTATATTGGGAATTGTTCCTTCACAAAAGATGATGAAAAAGTGATTGTGGTTACTGTACTCTTTTTCTGCTATGCGGGCCCTGGGTTTCAATTCTCTTTTAGCCACAAAGGGGTATGGCTCACCACTCTTGATGAAATTTTCATATGAGTCAACAAGCGCCAGCTTGGTTAACTTGCAGTCAAGCTGATCCCGTAAAACTTCATACATGGAGCGCCTTAACTTCATCCTTGAGGTAAGATGGTAACGATATGGCCAGTTTAGCATGAAAACTCTTTTTTAGTTTGTGTGATAAATAAGGGCACTCAACTCTAGCCTCGGGGCTCTGGGAGGTTCTCTGTTTGGCGCCGGGCATTCCATGAGGCTGTCCGAGAAGAGAATAGAGAGCCTACTGCAGATAAGCGCAGACATCGAAGCCGGAGAAATTGGCCCATTTTTCGCTAATTTACGTCTAATAGCACTACTATTGCCCGAGAATTATCGAAAAACTGGTCTCAATTATCCAACTTCTCGCTACGGCTTCTATTCTCGGACAGCCTCCTAGGGCTTACATATCTGGCATGGCTTAAAGTTGGCGGCCATTGCTTCGGCGTGGCTGTTAAATAGCGAGGTGCAACTTATAGCGCTGAAACTCTGGCAGTCTGGCCGGTGAAATACCCGGCTTTTGGTGTTGCCATATAAGGCTGTTGTCACGCATGCGCCCTGATTGCCAGTGGCATTTTGTTCGGTGAAGTAGTAGAGCTTCCCAGCGGGTAAATCTTGCAGGTTTTTTAGAGAGTGCTTGGCAAGGTTACTGGTGTCGTATTTTTTTAGTTTCTGTAGTTCCGGTTGATTAAAGATTATTTCACCATCTGGGCTGCGGCTGATTTCATCGGAACGACAATTGGGATCAAAAATGGCGCTCAGGTAGTCCTCCAGGTCTTTTTTGGGGACGCCAAAGATTATTTTTCGCATTGTTGGCAGGTCAATTTCCTGCATTTTACCGTCACAACGACATAAACCGCTGCCTTGACCATCAAAATTAAGAAAGACGACATTAATTTGACAGGCCTTGTTTACATATTCGTCAAAGAGAATATTTTGTAAGCTGATATCTTTTTTGAATGATAATTCTGTCATTTCGTGCCTCCTTTAAGTGTGTTTAACGTCGTAATTTTATTAGACAACGATAATGTGCCGCATGTCAATATGAAATTACAAAAAAAAGTAACTACTCATAAGCACCCAGTCTTCGGAGTTTGTTTTTGCCTGCCCCTTTTGGGTCTGTAAAAAAATAACCTGGCCCAAATGTAAGCGTAATATCAGCCAGGTTATTTTCTTACAGATCCTTAGGGTGTGAAAAAAATTATTTAATTAATGATTTTGTCAAAGGCTGCAAAGGCCTCTCTGATTATCGGGCTCTCCTCATCCAGATTAAGGTATGAAGATCCTGATAATTCGTAATCAACTAACTCCTGGCTGGCGGAAAAGATGCCGGCCAGGGGGAGGTTGGCTTTTTCGACTGTCTCATTAATCTTTGCCAGCAGGGCGTTGGGAACCGGATTGGGCGCCCGGTTGATAATCAACCATTTATCCCGGATGTCCAGGCCCAGGGGCAGGGTAATCTCTGAGATACGTCCTGCAGTCATAATGCCTCGGGCCGAGGGATCGGAGATTACCAGCATATGGTCGATCCTAGTGAGATTCATGCGGCTTAAATGCTCCATGCCTGCCTCGTTATCTACCAAAATATACTTGTAGTTACCGGCGAGATGATCCATGGTCATGGCTAGATATTGATTGGCGGCACAATAGCATCCCGGCCCATCCGGTTGTCCCATAACCATTAGATCAAAGCCAGATTCCTCCAACAGAGATTGCTGAATTTTCATCTCCATGAACTGATCTCGGCTCATATTGATTGGGATATCGCCTTTTATCTCCTTCCTGATTTGGCCAATTGTCTGCCCAACTTTCATATTCAATAATTCATTTAGATTGGCATTGGGATCAGCATCTACCGCCAGAATGGGGGTAAGCTTTTTATGACACAGGTATTTAATCAAAAGGGCCGAAATAGTAGTCTTGCCAGTTCCACCCTTGCCAGCCAGGGCTATAATTTTAGTTTTAGACATCTGATTCTCCTTAATTTATGTCATACCGGGGCTGCGGTATGATGATCTATCGGAAAAAACAACTTTTGTGTTAATTCCTGTGTTGGCTTCGATTTAGTGGCGAAACAGTGTACTCGCCCTTTTGTCCTTTACGATTCTTAAAACATTTATTGAGTTTTTGCTATTTATTGCAAAAAAATAAATTATAAAGCATCTGAAAACCAAAATTTTCGTCTTGCAAGTTTATGCTTTACTGGTATCTTTGTCTGTTCGCTGGTGTCGATCAACTGCCACCAACGTCGTGTGTCATCCGATACCACCTAATACAAACGAATCATCGGAGTATTCTATGGATTATAAATCCACCCTAAATTTACCTAAAACCAGGTTTAAAATGAAGGCCAATCTGACTCAACGTGAGCCGGAAATTCTCAAAAAATGGCAGCAGGAAGATATCTATGCCAAGGTGCAGGAACATACTACCGGGCGACCGGCCTATATCCTGCACGATGGCCCCCCTTATGCCAATGGCCACATTCACATCGGGCATGCCTTAAATAAAATTTTGAAGGACATTATCCTGCGCTCTAAGCGGATGTCTGGTCATCATTGTGCCTATATACCGGGCTGGGACTGTCATGGTCTGCCCATTGAACATAATGTCGATAAGGAATTGGGCGAGAAGAAGCGGAAGATTCCACCCATTTCTTTTCGTAAGGCTTGTCGTGATTATGCCCGGAAATGGGTAAAAATACAACGAGACGAGTTCAAACGTTTGGGCGTCTTGGGTGACTGGGACAACCCATATTTGACTATTGACTACCGTTATGAGGCGGCTACGGCTCGTGAATTTAACCGTTTCCTTAGCTCTGGGGCGGTGATGCGCAGTAAAAAACCGGTTTACTGGTGTGCGTCTTGCCAGACAGCCTTGGCGGAGGCCGAGGTGGATTATGCCGATATTGTATCTCACTCTATCTATGT
>CAYTNB010000182.1:0-5143 GCA_964439085.1 uncultured Desulfobulbia bacterium
CAAAGGCCTGGCGTGATAAATCCAGCGACTTTTGTTGATCGCTCCACTTATTACCAGTTGTTTTTGGTGCCATGTCACTTAAGACCACATTATAATGAGGACAATAATTTTTAATCGCAGTGATTGTCTCAGCGCCCATAATATCGCCATGAATAAATTCAATGGTCGCCCGTCCGGATTGTTGCATCCGACTACCATCCTGAAGATCCACACCTATTACCAGGCCCTGTGGTCCAACAACCTTAGAGGTATAAATGGACCAGCTGCCAGGACAAGAACCGATATCAAGAACATTGTCACCACGCTTCAAGAAATGAAACCGCTCCTGTGCCTCCTCCAGCTTGTACACTGAGCGGGCCGGATATTTTTCCCTCTTGGCTTTTTTGAAATAATAGTCATGAATGTTTTTCACATCGTCGAAAATAGTGCATTTTGACAAGATTCACAACTTAAATCTAGGGTAATTTGCATGATTCTATCTAGCTGAATGTAAGGGTGGCTATTGAGTTATGCACGGAGTTAAGGGCTGTATAGACAAACCTAACTTGAATAGTTAAGTTTTCTTTTCGGAAAAATGTTGCACTTGGTAAGTCTCTATTTCAACATTACCGGCACGCCAGGCCGTTGGTGCCAAACCTGCTTTATGACATAGGTGTCCTAAAAATTCTTCTCGATTAGGCAGCTGTTCCCATACCTGCGGCAAGAAGGTTGCCGAAGCAGAACCATGACGGAGAATCACCCCATCAACACCTGGTCGTAGTTTAGCGATAAGGTCCTCGGCATCCATAAACTGAAGTAGGCAAGGGTCAGTTAGCACACTTACCTCAATAGCAATTTCTGCTAATTCTTCAGGTCTAAGAGGCTTAAAGCGATAATCTTCAAAGGCGGCATTAAAGGCGTTTCGTTTTACACCCTCCAACACCGTTGAGGTAGATGACAAATTGCCAATACAGCCCCGCAGTTGTCCCCCGCTGGTAAGAGTGACAAAAACGCCATGTTTTTCTTGAAATATCGAACCATCCAGATACAGCGACAAATCTTCATTTACAGACTTATCGTCTTCAGAAAATTTGGTTTTAATACTTAAACGGGCCAGCCTAATCAGAGCCTGCCCCTGTTGTTCCGATAATGCTGTCATACCATCCCCCTTAGGGCCTGTAAAAAAAAATAACCTGGCCCGAAGATTAAGATGTAAATCAGCCAGGTTATTTCCTTAACAAACCCTTAACGCAAAAAAGCCCCTGACCAAAGGTCAAGGGCTTTTTTTACTTCAAACGGCTAAAAAATCAGCCGCAACTTCCTGAACCGCACGAGCCACAACCGCCTTCGCCTCCACCTCCGCTACTAAGCGGATTAGTAGAGGATATAGCAAAACCTGAGCTATAACCAGAATCATTATAGTCAAGCTTAATACCACCACATGTTTGCATCAATTCTTTAGCAACAAGAAAGGTCAAATCCGAATTATCATAAGTTTCGTCATCATCTTTTGGCTCATCCAGAGCCAACCCCAAAGAGGGGCCAGATCAACCACCTTGCATTAATGCAACACGAATAGCAGAATCGATATTATTCTGGGCCGTGTATTCTTTTAATTTATCAACTGCCAAATCACTTACTTCAAGCATAAAAACCTCCTGAAAATTGTTATGGAACACTCACTCTAGCTTCCTTCTAAAGTAACTGCGAATCATTCTTAAGTCAAGTTTTGAGACGTAATTTTTTTATTCAGTTCCATCAAGCGGAAAATCTCTTGCCATAAATAATCCAGCCGCATATCATTGGTAGAGCAAATTTACACCAATTAACAAACTGCAATCGAGATTTTGGCAATGAAAAAAATTAAAAATTCACTAATTTTAGACCGCCGCAAATTTTTGCAAATTATTGCTATAGCGGGGGCATCGGGAGTTGGATGGTATGCGGGCATCAGACCGGGCCGAGAGATAAAAGTAGTACGGCGCAGCCAACCAATGATGGGCACGGTTTTAAACCTTATTGTTTATGGCGCCGAGCAAAATACCATTGATGCAGCACTGGATGCTACCATTAGGCGAATGTTAGAGTTGGAAAACCGCCTAAGCAGGTTCCGCCCCGGTAGTGAGGTCAGCCAATTAAATACAAATGGCAGCATTGATAACCCTGGCCCCGATTTATGTCGGGTGCTGAAAATATCACACAGTGTTAGTCAGCAATCAGGCGGAGCATTTGATATTACAGTGCTCCCTCTGGTAGAAATAAATCAGCAACATCAGGGAGGCCACAAACCTGATAAAGCCTCCTTAGCTACAGCCTTGGCATTAGTTAACTATCAGGGCGTTAACGTAACTGATAAAAAAATAAACTTTACAAAACCTGGTATGGGCATAACCCTGGACGGTGTGGGCAAAGGTTATATAGTTGATCAGGGTGTTGCAGAACTTGAAAAATTTGGTTTTAATAAAATTTATGTTGAGGCAGGCGGTGATCTTATGGTGAAAGGCTCTAAACCTCACCACAAACAATGGAAGATAGGTATTGAAAATCCACGACCAGCCACTCCAGCCAAGCTGGTAATCTTAAAAACAAGCAATCGAGCCGTAGCGACATCTGGTGATTATATGCAAGCCTACAACGCCGATTTTAGCCGCCATCATATTGTAAATCCCCACACCGGTTTTTCACCGCCGGAACTGGCAAGTGCCACAATCACTGCACCAAGCGTTGTCCTTGCAGATGCCTTGGCCACGGCCACCATGGTAATGGGTAGTGAAAGGTCTATTAAGATGTTGGCGAATATGCCGGACTGCGAGGGTTATTTTATCAATAAGGACCTCAGCCATCATCAAACCCGTAATTTTTTTGGTTAAATACCGGGTAGTTTATAACTACCTATCCCGTAATAACAACGGATAAATAGCCATTCTAAATGTCATTAATTAAGATAAAAAAAGGCCTTAATATTCCTATTAAGGGTGCTCCTCGCCAAACCTTACCCGATGAGCCAACTACGCCAGCAGTCAGCCATGTCGCCCTGCTAGGGGATGATTATCCTGACCTTAAGCCTACAATGGAGGTTCAGGAAGGTGATATAGTCAAACTCGGACAGGTATTGTTTACCGATAAAAAAATTCCCGGCATAAAATTCACAGCTCCTGGATGCGGCCAAATCACCGCTATCCGGCGCGGCCCAAAACGTAAATTTGAGGCTCTTGTTATTGCCTTGGCTGGGGATGAAGAAGTAAATTTTCGTGATCTTGATCATCGGCAGGCAATTGATCTCAAACCTGCAGAAATACGCTCCACTCTGATCGAATCTGGACTATGGACGGCTATCCGTTCAAGACCTTACGGCAAGATCCCCGCCGCTGATACCAAGGCTTGCGCCCTCCTTATCACCGCCATGGACACCCTGCCCCTAGCACCAGACCCAGAGTTAATCATATCTAAATACAGTGATGATTTTTTACTGGGAGCCCAAATCCTAAATCGCCTAACCCCCAGGACTACCGTCTGCTTTGCCAGAGGCCAGGTAAATCCGGTCAGGGATCTGATAAATATCAATGTGCAGGAGTTCAGCGGCCCCCACCCCGCAGGGCTGCCATCCACCCACATCCATTTTGTGCATCCAGCCAATCATGAAAAGGCCGTATGGCATATTGACTACTCGGATGTTATCGCAGTTGGTCACCTCTTTCGCACTGGGCGCCTAGCCACTAGGAGAATAATCTCACTGGCAGGCCCTGCTGTCAAAAATCCACGTTTACTAGCCGTAAGATTGGGAGCCCAAATTTCTAAAATTTGTCAAGATGAGATTAATTTGCCAGAGGCACGTCTAATTGCTGGTTCCGTCCTCACTGGTCGCCAGGCAGAAGGCTCAAATGATTTCATTGGCCGCTATCATCGTCAGATTTCCGCCCTGAATAATGATGCCGAGCGCAGCTTCCTCAACTGGTTACAACCAGGCTCTCAGCGTTTTTCCATCAAGCGCCTCTTCATTTCAGGTTTTTTGCCATCCAGAGATTTTGCGATGTCAACCGCCGCCTGGGGTGGCCAGCGAGCCATATTCCCCATCGGCACCTATGAGCAAGTTATGCCTTTGGATATTATGGCCACCGATCTTCTCAAAGCCATAGCCAATCAAGACACTGAAAAAGCCCAGGAACTTGGGTGTTTAGAATTAATCGAAGAAGATCTTGCTCTATGCTCCTTTGTCTGCCCCGGCAAAAATAATTTTGGATCCATGCTTCGCAAAATATTACAACAAATCGAGAAGGATGGTTGATGCGACTTAACAAAATATTAGAAAACGCCGCGCCACATTTCCAAAAAAACGGTCGCCTGCATCGCTGGTACCCCCTTTTCGAGGCCATTGACTCCTTTGTTTTGGGTAGCAACAAAACCACGGAGTCAGCACCCCACATCCGTGACAGTATTGATCTGAAGCGCATTATGGTTATGGTGGTCATCTCCCTTGTACCGTGTGTTTTGATGGCCCTCTGGAATACGGGATATCAAGCCAATACCGTTATGCAATCCATGGGAATTTCGAGTCCACCAGGTTGGCGCGGCACCCTGATGTCCCCCTGGGGCTGTAATCCCGGCAGCCTCTGGTCGAATATCCTGCACGGCAGCCTTTATTTCCTCCCTGTCTACATTGTCAGCCTCACCGTTGGCGGTATCTGGGAATGTGTCTTTAACATTATTCGTGGACATGAGATGTCCGAGGCTTTTCTGGTCACCAGCCTTTTGTTCGCCTTAATCCTGCCACCAACTATTCCGCTTTGGCAGGTGGCTGTAGGAATCAGTTTTGGGGTGATCTTTGCCAAGGAGGTATTTGGTGGCGTGGGTCGTAATTTCATGAACCCTGCCCTGGCGGCCCGAGCCTTCATATTTTTTGCCTATCCAGCCCAGATGAGCGGCGACCAAATTTGGACAGCGGTAGACGGCTTCAGCCGAGCCACGCCTTTAACAGTTTTAAGTACCGCCCAAGCAGGCCAGGGAATCCATGCCTTATCTATCACTTGGCAACAGGCCTTTATTGGTAACATTCCCGGTTCTATGGGTGAGACCTCGGCCCTTGCCTGCTTGATCGGCGCAATCCTATTGTTGATTACCGGCATCGCCTCCTGGAGGATCATGGGAGCTATGCTGTTGGGCGGCA
>CAYTNB010000183.1:0-4954 GCA_964439085.1 uncultured Desulfobulbia bacterium
TTGAGGCAGAGTACGAGATATTGTTAAATCCACAGAGTATTTAAACCATAGCCAAGATAAACAGAGAAAATACAAAAGCCTGGTACAAAACAGAAAAACAAAGAAAATCCAATCAGACAGGCGAACTGTTAAAAAACTCAACACTAAACGGCATCATCAGGACATTAAAACTGCTGAGTAAATTTTTGGAAGAAACAAGCCAGGGAACATTGACCATAGATATACCCTACGAACCACAGGAAACACCCGAAAGAGAAATATTAACAAAAAAAGAAATACAAGCCATTTACAACGCCACCGACGAAACAATATTGGGATTAAGGGACAGGGCAATACTAAGTATTTATTACGGCTGTGGACTCAGAAGCAAAGAAGGACAATTTTTAGAACTCAGCGATATTTTATTAGAAAGAAAACTAATCTATGTAAGAAAAGGCAAGCAATACAAAGAACGCTATGTTCCGTTTATGCCTTACCAAATGACAGATTTTAAACTATACCTGAAGGAATGCCGACCACAATTAGTAAATCCAAGAAATGAAAACAACTGGTTCTTGCTCAATAATAAAGGAAATCAAACCAAAGCTTCTTTTTTACTTGAAAAAATAAAGAAACTGGCTGGAGAAGCAGGAATTAAAAAAAATATTGGTTTACATACTTTACGTCATTCCATCGCTACGCACCTGTTACAATCAGGAATGAAATTAGAATCCATCTCACAGTTTTTAGGACATAAAAATATACAAAGCACCCAACGATATACACACGTAGCCAATAAAGATGAAGGGATTTAGAGAATATATGCTTTATCGAAATTATCAACTATCCACCGTAAAAGGAATAGAAGGAATAATCCAAAACTTTTTGAACTGGCTGGAAAATGAAAATATAGAAATAGAAGAAGTAAGTTATAATGATTTATTAGTTCTTGTAAAAAAACGAAGGGAACAAAATTTAGGCAGACACACCATAAACAGCCATCTACTGGGCATACAACATTATTATGGTTGGTTGATAAATCAAGGAAAACAAACCCATAACCCGGCAGTAAACCTGAGAGTAAAAGGCATTATAGAAAGCTTACCACACGATATATTAAACCAAAAACAATTAGATCAGATTTATGAAGATTACAAAGTTGAAACACCGGTGCAAAAGCGAAACAAAATAATAATCAGCCTGGTTTTGTACCAAGGAATGGTAAGGGAAGAACTGCAAAAACTGGAGTCGGGAGATATAAACTTAGAAAAGGGAATAATACGAATAAGAAAAACCGTGAGATTACAAAAAAGGGTGTTGAAATTAAAAGCCAACCAAATATTACCATTACAGGAATATATCACGCAAATCCGCCCCAAACTGTTAAAACTCAAAAAGCAGAATACCAAGAATTACCAAACAGATAAACTATTAATAACCATAGGAAACAGCCATCATTTAAAAGAAGCAAGCCGGGAGCTAATCTATACTTTACGGAAACAACATCCTTGGTTTAAAAACTTCTTGCAAGTTAGGAGCAGTGTTATAAGCCTTTGGATAAAAGAAAAGAACATCAGGGAAGTCCAGTATATGGCAGGGCATAATAATATAATCAGCACACAAAGATATGTAAGAGCTAATCTTGATGAACTCAAAGAACAGTTGGGGAAGTTCCATCCGTTGAAATAATTTTTAAGCTTGCAGATTATGGCTTTGAGAAAAAACGAAAACATTAACTTTGTACTCAAATATAAAAATTATGAGCAATAATAAAGTAGCAGTACCGGAAGAAATAATAATGAACAAAATCTATTTGATAAGGGAACAGAAGGTAATGTTAGATAGGGATTTGGCTGAGCTTTATGGAGTTGAAACAAGAGTTTTGAAGCAGGCAGTAAAACGTAATCTGGATAGATTCCCTGATGATTTTATGTTTGAAATGACAAAAGAAGAATTTATAAATTGGAGATCACAATTTGTGACCTCCAATTCTGATAAGATGGGATTAAGATATGCACCATTCTGTTTTACTGAACAAGGAGTAACGATGCTAGCCTGTGTTTTAAATAGTCAAAGAGCGATACAATTAAACATACAGATTGTAAGAATATTTACAAAGATACGTGAAGTGTTGACCGATAATTTAAGTGTAAAACTGGAAATAGAAGAAATTAAAAAGAAGCTTGAGAACCAGGATAAAAACATAGAACTGGTTTTTAGTTATTTGGACGAATTAATAGAAAAACAAGAAAACCCACAACCCAGGAAACAAATAGGGTATAAAAGGAAAAGCGAAAAATAAACCCACCCTAAATATCCCCACAAAACAAAATCCAGTTTTTTGCAGAAAAAGCAAAAAGCCCCTGTATTTTGTTTTGCTCCGCTCGCCAACCCTTCTGTAATTTTTTCTGTCATACTTTTTGTCCTGCCCGAAAACAGCACATTGTTTTTTCTTTTAAATGAATAATTGATTTTTAAAGGATTAAAAGAAAAAAACAAAGAGCTGCCCCAACACTGATTGCTTCGTTCCTCGCAACAAAAAGATACGCCAGAAAAAATTACCCAAAGCTAAGTTACATAATACGAGTTATAGGTTCGCTGCGCACTTTTTTTGAATTGATAATATTTTAAAGGTAAAAAAAGTCAACTATAACAAGTATTATGTAAAATAGCCGCACGCCAACCCCAGACCAAAGGGCAAAGCCTACTCACAAGCTGGCTCACAAGTCCACCGGACTTATGCCCTCCTTCAACCCTTTTCGGGCAGTATTTTTTGCCCCTAAAGCCGCTTCGGCAAAAAAATACTGCTCGGTCTGCTACGCAGATATTTAATTTGAATACTAACGCCCTACGGTTGTTTACTCATTTTTTGTAATCAATGCCCATTAAATTTAGTGCTAAAAAAGAAAGTAACATCAAAGGCATTAATTACAAAAAATCGAGTTTGTTTTTTCTTTTAACTGAAACCTTTACCTGAAATAAATACCGATCAAAAAAAGTTCAATTAAAAGAAAAAAAGGTGTTATTTTTGGAAAATAGAAATGCAAACAATAGCACTTACATATTACGAGTCTGACACTTTTGAAACTCCTTATTTTTGGGGAGTTGGCAGTGAAGTTGGCTCAGCGGGTGGGGGTGATTTCTCATTAGCTGGAATGTATTGGCATTTTCAAGTTGGCGGCGGCGATCCAATGACAATTAACTCATCATCAATTGATTTTAGCGGAACTTCACAGAGAGCACTTGGTTTAACAGGCATGAGGTCTGGTGATATAAAATATGGAGTTAATTTATTTGATGCTGGGGCAACAAATCAAGCCGCTTTAGCATTTGGAAGGGTTAATATGATGTATCATGGAAACAATCAGTTTTCAATTGTTTCTGATAAATCTTCTCGTTTCGACTTTAATCCATTGTTTGACCCAAATGCGTCATGGGGTAGAAATGCAGGAAATATTTTGGGGACTATGATAAACTACAACTTATTCCCATTACCCGGCACACCGTTTTCACCATTAATGCCGTTAATATTTGGAGGGCCTTATGATGTTAATTTTAATGGAACTACTATTATTCCAAGATAAAAAAAAGATCCATGAAAAAGTTTATATTTATTTCAACCATAATAATTTTAGCAATGATAACAAGCTGCTCTGAACATAAATACCCTGATTTGGGAGATGGGTACAAATTTGCAAGCGATGGTAACTCTACAGCAATTGTAAATTATGAGAATACGGTAATGGTAGGCACTGAAATTTTAGAATATACTTTTGATTCAACATTTATTATTGTATCTCAACGACCATGGGATGTTCCAGATGTTCCGGGGATTAAGGGAATGACATACAATAAGCGTAGAGAAGCTTTTGAAAAAAGTACATTTTTACAGTATTGGATATTGGATAAAAAAGAGAAAAATATTAATATTGGATACAATAGTATTAGAAAAAGAGCTAAATATTCTAATGTTTACGGTCCTTTTACAAAGGATGAATATTTACAAAAACGAAAAGAATTAGGAGTGCCACAAGATTTGAAGTTGTAAATAAAATAGTGTAAGGTGAAGCTGCTGGGGGTGAGTTGTTTGGAAATACTGATGGGCTTCAAAGTACTGCATTTGGAGTCAGTTTAGGTTCTGGTATTTGGGGAGAAGCGGCTCGTGATTTATGCAAAACAATATCAACTGTAACTGCTGAAATTCAAGCAGCCAAAGTTATTGGTAATATTGGAACAGTAGCTCGTGTCGGTAATATTGCTGGTAATACTCTTAGTATTGGTGCAAACGCAATTAATACATACAATAATCCAACCGCTGGCAATATTGGCAGGTTTTCTGTTAGTGTGTTTGCAACTAGTGCGAATGGTTTAAATTTAGTAGTCCCAGGTTTAGGAACAGGCCTGTCAATTGGTATTTCTGTAGCTGATGCTGCTTGGGGTCATTATTTGTATGATGGTTTAGACAGTTATTATAATACAGGACCTTAAGACATAGATAATGATGATTTTTTATAAATATATATTCTATAGAATATTTTCTATTTATCGTAAGAAACACGACAAAGATGAGTCTTCATATACAGCAATGATTTTTGTAAACCTGTTTATGTTCATGAATATTTTTGTAGTTGGAGGGCTATTAAATAATTTCAATTTACTACCTGTATTTTTTAAATCAAAAATACAGGTAGTAATATTTATAATTGTGTTACTTATTGTCAATTATTTCATTTTTCTTCATAAAATAAAATATGATGTATTTTGTGATGAATTTGAGCGAAAAACAAATTCAAAAAGCAAACAAAATGGATGGTTGATAGTGTTGTATTTCATTATTTCAACTTCTTTATTATTTGCAGTGCCATTCATTAAACCGTGAGTTGAAAGTTGTGTATATTAATGCAAATTAGCCAAGGCCAAGCCCTAACTGGCGCAAGTCTGGCGGGCAAGACTGTGCGCCGGGACTTGTGCTTAA
>CAYTNB010000184.1:0-4874 GCA_964439085.1 uncultured Desulfobulbia bacterium
AGTGTCTGTTCTGGAATGAGATACTTGGGTCTAAATCGAGGCACTCGACAAATTTTACCACAGGTATATGGTTGATATGTTGATGTCTCGCACCTCGCTTTATGGAGGATAAATTTTTTAGGCCAACGAAGAGTCAAGAGAAAATAGCCATTTATGGACAGACACAAACTAGAAAAAAGGAGCTCCATGTTACGCAATATTATTCTCACTCTTTTCGTATTGCTGTCTTTTACCAGCACCATGCCTGCACAAAGCAGTACAAGCGAAACCATATCACTGAACCTGCCCGCAAGTGTTATAAGCCAGGCTGCAACTGCCATGCTTCCTCTTACGATTGATGCACATTCAAACACCATTAAAGGCGATATAACGATAACTAGAATCAGTGCACTGCAACTTACAAACGGCCATCTTGCCTGCCGCCTTTATCTGGCGGGGAGTAATCTCGCCTTTGCCACGGAAATTGCAGGTCACGAAATACGATTAAAGGTCGGCTCCGTGAAATTGAGCCTGAAAACCAATGCTGCAATACGCTTTGATGCCAAGCAGCAGATTCTCTTTCTTAAACCTCTCCTTCAGGATATCTCCATTGGTCAAAACCCAGGTGATGTAAATATCAGCCAGGCTCTCATTGCCATACTCAATGGGCGCGAGTTTCCTTTACGTATACAGCGTATAAAACCATTGATTGCCAAAAGTGGTGCCAAAACCATCACCATCGACACACGCATTACCGATATCAAGGCAAAACAAGGCTTTATTCAGTTCAGCTTACTACCTGCAATCTCGGCAAAATAACCATGCCTCAGAGAAATACAACTGATTTGTGAGGTCACTTTTTTACCACATAAGATCATCCGGCACCTGAAACGCAGCGTAGGGATCATCCAGATCCTGACTGGAATCTGAAGTTCGCTCGTTAAGAACGGTAAAAACCTTCTTGTCAATTAATCGTATTTTTCCAATTATTCCTGCCGGTATTATTTCGTATTTCCCAGACTGACCAACAATTCCGAGAGCACCGTTAGCCAGTTGGCGGGCCACCTCTTTATGGACGAATATACGACGAATCTTCCCTCCAACGGTAAAACGATACGCAATACCCTTTTCATCTCCTGCAATATGATTTTTTTCAATTAACTGCTTTATTCTTGCAGCATCCTCCCTTTTTTGCAGTTTTTCTTCCCTCTGCCTGTTAAGCTCCTGTGCTCTATTTTTTTTCTTCTCCAAAGCCTTACGGGCAAGTTCCGCATTTTCATCAAGAACCGGCTTGTTCCTGGCATTTTTTTGTTTTTTCTGCTGATGCTTTTTCTTTTTTATCTCGTTTGACTTTTTTTTATCCGCCAGTCCTAATTTCAATAACTGGTCCTGAAACGACTTTCTCATGAAACGCGCTGTCCTCTCTGTATTAAAATAACAAACACCCTTCTACAAAACCGGGAAAGGCGGTATCTAAAAATTCAATCTCCAGATTGTAGCTGACTTTTACTCTTTTGCAAAGGCCACTCTTTATAATTTTCACTCCCAGACACTGCGACATTGTATTTGCCCTATTGGTCTAAAAACCAGATAGACAAAAGCAAACAATCCAGCAGACATATAACAGTAGCTTAGAACCAGTTCAGCATCTTCCCAATTGGAAATTTTCCACGCCAGCAGTGCAAAAAAAATAGCTAAGCAAAACTGAGAGTAATAACTCTTTAACAGGATGTATTTATATTGTGAACTCTTTTGTGCCGTATCAAAAAAACGTTTATTAAAGGCCAATCTGAAAAATGATGTGCAAAATGCTATCAGTAAAAGCAGGCTGATCTGCACAGTGTAATCAAAACTTGCCAACACACTCCCTCTCAAACCCCAGGAAAATGCATAGGCAACGACTGAAACAATATACAATCGCTGCTTATCTATACGATCAATTCTATTTTTAATAAAATAAAAAAGCACTGCCAGTAAGAGGGCCAGTGCAATGATCAAAATGCCCAAACGCGCAAAGCTTTGCTGGACAATAATAAACAGAGAAATTAACCAGAAATAACTTTCAAAATAGAGAAAAATACCATCAACAGCAAAAATAATTCGGGAATTGCACCCATCAGAAAAAGTTGCTATCTCACGGAGAGATATTGGTTTTTGCTGCAATAGAGGTGTTGGGAATCCCAACTCCCTGCGGAAATTAAAAAACAGCGCCACACCCGTCAGACCAACCAGCAGAGAAAGTGAAAAAATATAATATAATCCACCTGTTTCCAACAACAGACTACCAATAATAATACCTGTTTTCAGAACAATCAGAACAAAAATCTGTAGATTGCCAAATCTTCGCCCACTGTTATCTGAATTACCTCCCTCAAGAAAGAGTACTCGCTGTATTGTCCAGTACAGACAACTATATGCCCCGTTAATAAGAGCAATTAACACATATGCCCCACCCTGCAGGACAAGAAAGAGGAGAATACTTTCAAGAGCAATTGAGACAATAACAGATATCAGGCAGGAACTCGTCCGCAGGTGATCCCACAACCAGAGGGTAATACTGAAGCCAATGCCTGTATAACAGATAAACCAGGATATTTGAGCAAGATCTGCTCCATTTTTAAATAGATACACCGGTAAAAAAAAAGGAAAAAGTCCCAACAGAAAACTATGCAGACCAAGAAACAGGTAGAAAATTTTTGCACTGTTGTTCATATCAAAAAACATCCTGTTGCTGAACTTCCAGATTGTCGAGTCTTTCGTAAAATTTCGTTAAATCTTCCGGATTTCCATAACGCGGATAGTCATGCATTTTAAGATAAGGCCTGGAATTAACTTCCAATAAAATACTTTTTTGACTGCGGTAGCTCTCTTCTATTCCTTTTGCAAAAATTGCATCGATACCGAGAATGTTTGCTTGAAAATATGACAGCACCTGGATAAAAAGCTCCCTGTTCTCTTCTGATATTGTATTCTTATCAATGATCTCGACCACTCCACCTGGTGCAAGCGATATCCGGTTAAAGAGGTTCACACGCTCACCTGACAATGGAATGGATGCAAGCGTAAGTTTTTGTTTAAGAAGATATTGAACTGTTTTCCTGTCTTTTGGGATCGGATGAATAACCGGGCCAAGTTTCATCGCCTGTCGAATAGAATTTTCCTGATCAATCAGAGTAGCAATTGTCGAACGACCATCACCGTCAACAAAGGGGGGATAGCGCCTGATAATTGACATTATCTCCCCCTCTACCACAAGTACCCTGTAATTTTTCCCTTCCAGATACTGTTCAACTACCGTTACAGGCCACCATATTTTTGCCAGGGCTATCGCTTTCAATAACTCAAAATAACCAGTGATAGGGAAATAACTCCCTCTGGAAAAACCACTGACATTGGGTTTTATTACCAGAGGAAAACCATATCTCCTTGCAAAAAGAATTGCTGTAAACGGGAAAAAAAATGTTGCCCCGGCTGCATGTGGAACTTTTTTTTCTGCAAATATCGTTCGTGCCTGTAATTTTGACCGACAACTTTTTCGCACCGTAAGAGAATTATAGCTGCTGCACCCCCCAAGAAATCGTTTATCAATCCAACTGTAAATCATTCGCTTCAAAGATTTCACTCTTTCACCTGATAATGAGCAATTAATTGCCGAAAAAATATAGAATAACGCTTCTGCTTATATACAATCGTTTTTGCAAGAAGTGCAGCCACCTGCATGGATTCCCTGATAAAATGCTGTTTCTCACTCCAGGTGATCTGCTCATCAAGTAACATCAGCGGCATAGGTAGAAAAACATTGACTTCTATGACATGAAACTCCCCCGCAAGTAACTCTTGAATGGAATGTGCCCTCAACCCGACTCGAGCAATCCGAAAAAAGCCAATTGTGCTCATCATATGCCATAAAAGACGTAAATCATCCCCGCTAAACAGAGACGTTATATCATGGTAAAAAGAATCTTTGTTGAGTACACCATTTACCGGCAGGCGCACATTCCCCCTGTTTGTCGTCTCGGTTACAGACAACAGGGCATGCTCGTTCAAATTTTCAGCAGATCTCAGATAAAAAATCTCAAATTCCCGCTTTTCTTTTGCACATTCCTGCAATAAGAATGTGCTGTTTTTTGAAGAGTTAGAGCGAATGTGCTGCAATTCCAATTCAGATTCCACCACCACCACACCATGGGAATTCTGCCCCCACTCCGGTTTTCTAAAAACAGGAAATTTCGGTATATCATTATTATTATCAATACATTGTGTTAACCGCCAAGGCAAAGGAATATACTGATCCAAATCCAATTTAGAAAATATTTTTTTGCGGGCATTATAATATTGACCATTCAACTGAAAAAAATTCCAGGGTCTGGTTCTGTAACGCACAGAGTAGACGATAAGCCAGAAAACAAGCAATGGGCGAATTAACAGAGAAATTATAGAGTTCATTCAATTTAATGTCAGAGTGAAAAAAGCAATCGATATCTGATACAGATTAACCGTTTATACACTCTGTTCTTTGCATAATATTTTTTGATTACGCATAAAACTCAGCCTGACATTTGGGCAGCGGAACGATGTGGCTGCTTTATCAGGCGTATGTCAAAAATCACATTTTTTTAATTGTGGCAAGAGCATGATCACCATAGAATGGTAGCCATTACATCTGTTTCGCACAATTAATTCATTAATTAAAAAAAATTCAAGAAAATATAGAGGGATGTAAGTTTTTTTTAAGATACCCCTGCTAAACTTGAGGAACTTTTGATGTAATAATAAAATCTGATTACATATGAAACTCAACCTGACATTTGTGCAGCGGGAAATGTGGTTGTTACCTTCTCTTGTAACCTATTGATTTTACTATATTCAAATATTTATGGGGAAAGGGCAGGACT
>CAYTNB010000185.1:0-4874 GCA_964439085.1 uncultured Desulfobulbia bacterium
GCGAACGGAGTGAGACTCCGAGGCGTAGTGATTTTTTAGGTGCGAGGCCATACATTATGGAATGCCTCGTGCCAAAAAAATCGCGACAACGCAGTAGATCGGATTGCTATGCCCCTTTTGGGTACTTTTTACGACGCCATCAACTATTCCATGACCAGAAACTCCGTTTTTTCCAGGGCAATTTCCATATAAAATCTTAATTGATCCATTTGAAAAACAATGCGCCGATTATCAATAGTGGCTGATGAGTCAGAACTACCAATGGACAATTCGGGAGTCAGGCTAATGGCGTGGGCCAAAGTAAGGGCCTTGGGCTGACCAGAATGAGCACTCAGGTCATAGTTAATCTCTACCATCTTCTGGGTCTGTCCCATAATTTGATTAATCAATTCACCTATACTATCCGCCACTTCAACGGAGGTGGCATTGATGGCAAGATCGCTCTCCGGTATGCCCATGTTTAACATATAGTGACGATAAATAACAAAGGCAGCCTCGTCGGGGAAATTCATTACCGCCAAGCCATTATAATCGCCAAAAATTTCAACAAAGCCACCCAAGTCTGGTCGAATAACAATTTTGGGTATTTTTTGAATGGTTTGAGAGAAATAGACTTCTCTACCCGTACACTTTTCCAGGGTATCTTTGGCGGCCTGACAAAGTAACGGCACTATTAAATCTATTCCTAAGCGGGAATCAGTCACTTTCATTCTCCTACATAAATTATGCCTCGCAAGAGGCGATCAGCATCTTAAACTATCCTTCCAGTCATTTCATCCGCTCAAGATCGAGTAGAATACGACAATCGGCCACAGAGCATCCTTGCCCCTCCGGATGAACAATTAGGGGGTTAATATCCAACTCGGCTATTTCCGGATTATCTTTTGCCAAGTCAGACAAGAGAGTAAGACAACGCTCCAATTCATTGGTATCGCAAGGTTCAGAACCACGAGCACCGCTCAGCATTGGATAGGCCTTGGTGGAACGGATCATGGCTCTGGCCGCATTATGACGAATAGGAGCCAATCGAAAACTGACATCCTTAAAAATCTCCACAAATATACCACCCAAACCAAACATAAGAAGAGGCCCGAAAGTTTTATAACGATTAATTCCGAGAATTACTTCCACCCCTTTGGGGGCCATCTGCTGCACATATACTCCTTCAATATCGGCATCAGGTGCGTTTGTCTTAATCGTGTTGACAATATCATTAAAAGCGGCAACGGCCTCCACCGTGTCCTTTATACCGACCCTTACCCCGCCCAAATCAGATTTATGCACAACTTGCGGCGAAACAATTTTAAAAACCGCTGTGCCAAACTCCTCAACAGCAGCGGCAGCCTCCGCAGGACTCGTCGCAAGTTTCGCTGGCAGAACAGGAAAGCCATAAGCTGCCAAAATTTGATTTCCCTCGACCTCACCAAGATATGTCTTGCCCTTCTGCAGGGCTTCAGTAATCAGTTCTCTAGCCAGGCCACGATCAGGTTTAACGTCAATTTCAGTAAGATGCTGACGGCGGATCCATTTGGAATGCATATACATAGCACCCATGGCCCGAGCGGCAATCTCCGGAAAATGATAATGCGGCATATGATTTTCTTCCAAAAAATCAATAGCCTGCCGCACATCAACCTCTCCCATAAAAGAAGTAAGGACAGGTTTACCACTCCTCCGGGCCAGGTCTGGAATAATCTGGGCAGTGGCATAAATATCCGTCATAGACTGCGGTGTGAGAATAAATATCACCCCGTCCACATTTTCATCCCGCAGAACTGCATCAAAGGCCGCTCGATAGCGCTCCACTCCGGCGTCCCCAATTACATCCACAGGATTATGAATATTGGCAGTTGGAGGCAGAGCACTGGCCAAAGCGTCCTCAGTATCCTTAGAAAATTTGGCCAGGGTCAAGCCAACATTCATGGTTATATCGGTAGCAATAATCCCAGGCCCCCCAGCATTGGTGATAATCGCCATTCTGTTTGATTTAGGCAGTGGTTGAGAAGCAAAGGCAATCGCATAGTCAAAGAGATGGCTAATAGCCTGGGCTCTGTAGATACCACTTTGATGAAAAATAGCGTCATAAATGGCCTCAGAACCTGCCAATGAGCCTGTGTGTGAGCTAACCGCCGCCGCCCCAGCCGCTGTACGACCAGATTTAACAGCGATAATTGGCGTCGGATTTTCACCGCCGGTAATCTCGCGTACCGTTTCAATAAATTCAAAACCGTACCGCAAATCCTCCACATACATCATAATTACCTTGGTTTGCGGATCATTATGGAGATAACGCAAAAGGGCCAGTTCATCAATATCAGCCTTATTTCCCACCGATATAAATTTTGAAAATCCAATATTTTTACGGGCCGCATAATCCAAGACAGCTGTACACAGTGCCCCTGACTGGCTGATAAATCCAATATTACCTGGCAATGGCGGGCGTCTGGCAAAACTGGCATTCAAATTATATACAGGATCAGTGTTAATAACCCCCAGACAATTTGGCCCTACCAAACTCATTTTGTATTCATGACAGACAGCCGCCAGCTCTTCCTCCATGGCAAGACCTTCACGACCTACCTCCCTGAAGCCTGCCGAGATAACTACAACTCCCCTGGCACCTTTCTCGCCCGCCTCTCTGACCACGCCAGAAGACATAGGGGCAGGAACAATAATAACTACCAGATCAACATCTCCGTCAATATCAGCCAATTTAGGATAAGCCCTGACACCACATACAGATTTGGCTTTGACATTTACCGGATACAGAACTCCGGAGAACTCTCCGTCCAGCAAATTTTTAAAAACCGCCTTCCCCACGCTGCCTTCACGCTGTGAAGCCCCAACAACAGCCACTGATGAAGGCTCGAATATGGCTTTCAAACTCTTGGCACTAGCACCTGACGGAACATCATTTGCTACACATTCAGAACCTTGTTCACTAATTTTCATGGGATAAATCTCCTAATTTTTTTTTCATCAAACACGACAATTAAGTCTATAAATTTGAGAGCATCCATGTCAATCGTAAATTATAAGGTATTATTTTTTTTATTAAAAAAAGATATATCATTCATCTTAAACTATTGTTATTGCGCAGTTCTATTAACAGAAACACAGCAACTGGTATTTTTATCATTTCTTTTTATTAAAAATGACTTATACTACTTAAAATTTGTGCTTATATATAATATAATACGAGAAAATTAAATAAGAGGTTACTACCATGTCAACACCAAAGATTTTGATAATTGATGATGAGAAGGCGGTTAGGGATGCTATTAAAAAAGCCCTGAAAAAAGAAAATTATG
Source organism: uncultured Desulfobulbia bacterium (assembly GCA_964439085.1). Classification (GTDB taxonomy): domain Bacteria; phylum Desulfobacterota; class Desulfobulbia; order Desulfobulbales; family VMSU01; genus JAADIV01. Next base: position 3,312 of record CAYTNB010000185.1, read on the forward strand.
AGATACTTGATGCCCAAAATGGCAAGGAAGGTTTAGCCTTGCTGAAGAGCGAGTCCCCATCCCTGGTGTTTCTTGATCTCAAGATGCCGGACATGGATGGCATTGCCTTTCTGAAGAAGATTAAGTTACAACATGACGACCCGTTTCATGTTATTGTAATAACCGGACATGGGGAAGACAAGGACATCAACAGATGCTACAAACTTGGAGCCACTAGTTTTCTCCGAAAGCCCCTCAGTATGACAGAGATATGTTGTATCGCCGAACGATGCATAAAGATGAAAGTCATTGAGGGAGAGTTAGCACAACATCGCACAAATCTAGAATCGTTGGTAGAAGAAAAGGCAGGCAAACTTAAAGAGCAAATGAAAAAGCTTAAGGAGAAGAGCAAAGCTTTAAATAGCGCCAATATGTCATTGCGTATACTCATTAAGCAATTAAGCGATGCCCAGAATGAGGAGCGGGTCAGTAATATTCCCAACCTCAAAGAATTGGTTTTACCGGGCAAAGAACAACTTGAGGCCATTTTATCAAGCCCCACAGAGCGAGCCTATATTGAAAATATCATGCTCAACCTTAACCGTGTCACGTCTTCTTTTGCCAAGAAACTCTCACAGATGGAATATAATCTAAGTCCTAAGGAAATCCAGGTCGCCGATCTGGTCAGGATAGGCCTATCCAACAAGGAGTCGGCAATTCAGATGAACGTCACCAAGAGTACAGTAGAATTCCACCGGGATAATTTGAGAAACAAACTTGGCCTTAAGCACCAGAAGAAAAATTTACGTTCCTTCATCATGGCACTCGATGCATCAATACACGATGAAGATAAAAAAAATAAGTAAATGAGGTATATTATGAAAAAGGTACTAATCATTACCCTAGCTCTTTTACCTTTAGCCTTTTCTTCCGGCTGCGTTACGAACAGGGCTCAAACCGGGGCAATTGGCGGGGCGGCTGGTGGCGCCATTATCGGACAGGCTATTGGCCACAACACCGGCGGCACTCTAATTGGTGCCGCAGTTGGCAGCTTGTTTGGCTACATGATCGGCAACGAGATGGACAAGGCTGACAAATCCCGGCTCAATAATGTTTATGAAACAAGCCAATCACAACAAACTACCCAATGGACTAATCCGGATAGCGGCAATCATTACAGCGTCACCCCACAGCCTTCATACAAAGATAATTCTGGCCGAAACTGCCGTGAAGCCGAGATTCTCACTACCATCAATGGCAAGGCTGAAAAAACGATAGCTACGGCCTGCCGAATTGATGGGCGCTGGGTACTTCAATAAAAGCTGGAAACTTTTTTAGGGGCACCACTGCTTTGTCAATTCAGACTCAACGCTTACCTCGACCTCATCGAACACGACTTATGCGTTGAGGTTCTTACGGACAGGTAAGCGTTATTTCAGAATATTGACAATTCCTGCATAATTACCCCATAAATTCAGGCTAACTGAATATCCGCTGACCGATTAGTTACAAAAATGGAACATTTAATCCTGCGGGAATCGATAAAATCATTTTTATTTGAAGACATCGGTTCTGGAGACATAA
>CAYTNB010000186.1:0-4868 GCA_964439085.1 uncultured Desulfobulbia bacterium
TTTGAGTTACTTCAGCATGTTAAGATGAAATACTTTTTACGAGTTCATCAACTTTAATAGTAGTAAAATTGTAAGTGTATGGTGCACCAAAACCAGAACTTACGTGATTAATTGCATTTTTTGCATCTATTCCTGGGAGGCTGTACGAGAATAGAAAGCCTACCGCAGAGCCAGAGAAATTAGCCCATTTCCCCGCTCATTTTCGTCTAATAGCGCTGCTATTGCCCGAAAATGAGCGAAAAACTGGTCTCAATTCTCCAACTTTTCGCTACGGCTTCTATTCTCGGACAGGCTCATAGATGTTTGAAGTTGTATAGCAAATCTATTGTGATCTGCACCAAATATGGTTCAAATCACGAGGAAATGAGTCTCTCACAAAAAAACAGACCATAATTATTATTACTTGAGCGTGTATATTTCTATATGAAAGTTTATCTAGTCAGCTTTGCTGACATAAATTATTTAAAGGCTCAAAAACGCCTTAATAAATCAGCTACAAAATTCGGAATTGACCAAAAACTGTCATTCTCCTTTTGTGATTTATTGCATACTAAATTTTATCAAAACAATAGAGAAATTCTCGACCTAAAACGAGGGGCTGGTTATTGGCTTTGGAAACCATACATAATTTTAGAGGCAATGCGCCAAGCTAACGATGGAGATATAATTTTCTACTGTGACAGTGGCGTTGAAATAATCGGCGATATACTCCCTCTTGTTGATATTTGTAAGGAAAATGAGGGGTTGATGTTATTTCAGGTTCCTTTTTTTACCGGGAAAATGACAAATACAAATTGGACAAAAAGAGATTGTTTTGTCCTGATGAATGCAGATACCCCAGAGTTTCATAAGGCGAAACAAGTCAGTGGTACCTTTCAGCTATACATAAAAAATCAGAAAAACATACAATTTGTGACCGAATGGCTTGCCCTCTGTAAAGACCCACGCCTTATTACAGATATACCAAATACATGCGGGTTTAGAAATTTCCCGGAATTCTTTGACCACCGTCATGACCAATCTATATTGTCCATTCTAGCCCAAAGAAACAATATGGAAACATTCAGAGACCCCACCCAATTCGCAAATCACCTAAAGATGCAAGAATTTAGAAAAATCGGAGAACTCCCTACCGGAGTTGATTATTCTAGTAAACCATTTACGAACTCTCCATACGGAACTCTTTTCAATCATCATCGCCAGAAAACAACGCCTCTATCTCAAAAATTTTTAGATAAATTCAAAAATTTAAAGACTATATATAAAAGGGGTGAACCAATGGCAATATTGGAGGCAAAAACCAATATTACTATTGGTATAACTACATTTGAACATCGCTTTGAACAATATTTTGTGCCGTTACTTGCTAAAATTAGAGAATATGACGAAAATACCGAAATCGTAGTTGCTATTAATGGTGAACACAATAAGGACTTTGATGAAAAATATAGAGCCCAAATATTAAGATATTTATCAAACCAGAAAAAAATATTCCCCGTTATGTTCCCGCACTTTAGAGGAGTGTCAAAACTTTGGAACACTATAATAGTTCATGCTACTCATGATTATATTCTTATGCTCAATGATGACATAATGATAACTTCAGAAACATTTTTACAAAAAATCAAAAATTTAATCGTACAAAATCAAGGTAGAACTTTTACAATCAATGAATCGTGGTCTCATTTTCTGGTCAGCCGAGAAGAAATTGATTATTTGGGTTATTTTGATGAAAGGTTTATTGGGATTGGTGAGGAAGATGGAGACATCAGTTGGCGCTATTTGCACGAGTACCGACAACCCATAAAAAGCTTTAAATTAAAAGAATTTAATAATTTTGCTGAAGATTCAGTTTATAATTATAAACCGACTAATATTCGCAGTCATTCTGGAACAAAATATAGCCAGTTTAATCGTGATTTAATCCAAAATAAATATCAATATAACCAGTATGGTCTTCCGGGTATGTTTGGTAAGCCTGTTACTCTAGTTAATCCAGGGCCAGAGCAGTATGCAAACGAGAAATTCTTTCGCAATAATAGAAACAAACTTTAATTCCTTTTGCGACTTATGAAATTAGTTAGGATTGTAAAAAATTGGAGCCAGCCGGATATCATGCGCCAGACTCCTGGAGGTCTTGGTATATGGGGTAATATCCGCTTTACTCAAGAGTCTGTGCATGAATGTGACTATTTATTGTTTTTAAATAATTTAATGCAGGTTACGGTAAGTGCGGTATGCCCAGCTTCTCATATATGGGCCATTATGCAGGAACCATACTTTAGAGGGCATAGTGATTGGCTTATCGAAAAGCATGATTATTTTCATAAAGTGTTTACCCACCATCCCTTGTTAACGCCTAGGTATATAACCTCCCACCCCGCCCTTCCTTGGTATATTAATAAAACCTATGACCAACTGGTTTCAGAGCCGCCAATAACCAAGGAGAAAAAGATTTCCTGGGTCGTAGGAAATGCCAACGACCTTCCTGGTCATGCAAGAAGGTACGCCTTATTAAAGGCCATTCAAAAGGATACTGGAATCAGTATTGATCTTTTTGGCAGGGCAATTAAGCCAATAGATGATAAATGGGACGCTCTGGCCCCTTATCAATATTCTCTGGCCATTGAAAATAGCAGTAGCCAGGACTATTGGACGGAAAAGGTGGCGGATTGTTTTCTGGCCAGAACCATCCCTATTTACCACGGCTGCCTTAATTTAGGAGACTATTTCCCAAAGGATTCCTTTATCTGGCTAGATATTGATAACCCCGCAAATAGTATTAGAGATATTAAAAAAATACTTGCGAATGATAATTGGAAAAAACGCCTGTCCGCCCTGGAAGAGGCTAGAGATATGGTGCTGAATAGATATCAACTCTTCCCATTTATAGCTGATAAAGTTACCCAAGAAAACAACTTGCCTGCAAATAGGCAATTAGTGACAATCCCACCATATCGTAGAAGTGTTAAGGCTACAATTAATCACCGCATCTACAAACTTAAAAAATCTCTCAATCTGTGCTAGAGGACTTCATGTGGTAAGTGTTATCATTAGCTTCTATAAACGCTTGACCCATCTAAAGATATGCTTGGAGTCATTGCGAAATTCTGCCGATAATTTTAACGAAGTGCTAATCGCCGATGATGGATCACATCCTACTACAGTTAATGAACTAAAACTTTTAACAGATAGGTTTGACTTTCCTGTTCGCCATATTTGGCAGAAAAAACAAGGGTTCAGGCTTGCCGCTTCCCGCAATAATGCGATTAGAGAAGCCAAAGGTGATTATCTAATTTTTTTGGACTGTGATTTTGCGGTAATGCCTGATACTATTATCACTCATCTCCACAAGGCCAAACCGGGCCGGTACGTTGGTGCCAGAGTCAAGTATCTTCCAGAAGTACCAACAAGTGAGCTGATATCAAATGGGGTAACCCTCGACAATTTACCTGATTTGTATGCCTGCTTGCCAGAGCAATCAATTAACCGAGAGCATCGTAGGTTTATTAAGCACTCTTTTCTCAGGTATTTGCATCTTATCGGCCCGAGGAAGCCGCAATGCAGTAGTCATTTTTCAATATATAAAAAGGATATTGAATATATTAATGGTTATGATGAAAATTTTGCAGGCTGGGGCGGAGAAGACGAAGATTTGTCACACCGAATGAATTTAGCAGGATTTTCGGGATATTCAGCGATAAAACAAGCTCGAGCCTTGCACCTTTGGCACCCCACTGAGTTGGGTGGGAATGACTGGCAACATGGCAGTAACGTAGATTACCTTTTTAGAAAAGGGGTCAAATTTCGCTGCCAAAATGGTCTATTCAAGTAAACATTTTTAACAGTCTTGGTGCTCCCGGCAACCAGTTTAAACGACTCCGAGAGGCATTATGGCAATATCTGCACAAAATATCTTTTCTATCATCAATAAGTTTTGCCCGCATCTCACCTATAGTAGCGGATTGTAATAAATCATCATAACTAATCTTGGAAAGGTTGCCTATAACGTATTTTATTCCATAATCCATGCAACAAACAATGACTTCACCGTTTGGTAATAAAACATTGTGGTTAAAATCACTACCACAACTGTCACAGTAGATAATTCCTGTTAAACGATCCTGGGAGTCCATGCCGGGATAATCTGTCAAGTTACCGGCTCGGTTGATTACCTCATTTACATTTACTTTATTGCCAACGACCTCTTTAACCCGTGGGTGGAGGCTGCCTATTGTCATAAAACCCAACCCTGAAATACCGCTTTCCGTAATTGCTTTCAATTTCTGTGAATACTCTTCGCTAACGGTAATTTGAGTCAAGGCATCCTTATCCGGTAGATGTACCTCAAAATGCTTAAAGGGAATGGAAGAAATACGATCTATATCATCAATTTTCATTCCCACAAGTGTAGTATATACCGCCAGATCAAAACCGCTATCATAAGTATATAACAACATATCCGTGCAGCTGTTATTAAGCCACGGCTCAGCCATACCGGAGAAGTCAATGCGTACATTCTTGGGAATCTTATCTAAGCATGTTTTAAAAAGATCGAAACTCATTTCAAACTGCTTGCTTCTAGCCTTGTATGCACCTACAAATGCCTCTTGAGGACAGTAGATGCAGTTGTTTTTACAACCAATTCTTGTGGTTATCTCTAATGTTGCCATTATTGACCCTTTAATATTTCGCAGTCCTAAAAGATTCAAAAGATTCCAAAAAATTATGAATATCTGGACTTGATAATAGCGGTAAAAATTTCACCATAAGCTCATTATCCCAGTCCCACCATTTTATTTCTAACAACTTTTGTATGGTGCTATCGTTAAACCTATACCTTATAAGTCTTGCGGGATTGCCCACCA
>CAYTNB010000187.1:0-4830 GCA_964439085.1 uncultured Desulfobulbia bacterium
GACCATTTTTGTTCGTTCGGCATACCATATGTATGGCCTCGCTCTCAAAAATACCCCACTCCTCGAAGTCTACGCTTACCTGTATATTGAAATTTTCGCAGTCTACGCTTAGCTACTTAGCCATCCCATTGGTTTTTACGAGACCATCAATTATTATTTAGAAAAGCGGCGCAAGGCCGTTTTTCTAAAATAATTATTATCTATAGGTTTATCGAAAACCGCCTCCGTAATATCAATAATCGTTTGATGACCGTATTTTTCAGTACCTTGCGGAATAACCAGCCAATGGGTAGGATAAAACTTTGTGCCAATTTTTTTGACATTTAGATAACGGATAACCCGAACCAATTTCTTCTCTTCATCATAATATTTTACTTCCATTGGTAAAAAGTATTTTCGGGAAACCGTCATTATAATCTCTTCCCATACCACCGCAGCATCAGCCTGAGGTAGGAGTTGCAAGGTATATTGGTTCTTGGTCTCAGCTTGCAATTTTGTCGTGTAATCTCTTGATAATGAGCTTTCTTTCACCAGATCGTCATTGGTGAAATCACTACCCATCCAGCTTTGCAACATCATGGAGGCCGGGATCTTAAATATTTTTTCTATACGTGGCACGTATTGCCACATGGCGTTGTTGATTCTCAGGAAGGTGATACCTTTGTCCCTGCCGGGATAATCAATTCTTATGAATGATTTCTTCTTGCCAATAGCATAGCTGGTCATTTTTATGGTTCGCAGACTGCGGCTGGTTTTGATCTGCATACTGAAGCGTATCATCGCAGTTTTGCCGTTTAGGTTGTCCTCAACACGTTTAATGATGGTGTTGGCATCAAGGGGGGCAGCATCAGCTTGCGGGAAGGGAATAAGGGGGAGCGCAACAAATATTGCAAGGAAGGACAATCGTAAAATTAAAGAAAAATAACAAATTCGCCATCTCATGGCTAGTTCTCCTGTTTTGTATCAGACTAAAATTGTAAGCGCTCCATGAGCACGGCAGGGCGTCCCTGAAACGCTTACATTTCGAGATGTTATAAAGTCAAGAGTGTAGTCTACTGAGTGCTTACCTAAATTTTACAACTACAGTGGTGGTTGAGATAGTTTATAGGTACCTGTCTTTTTATTAACTCAGCCTTACACGAACAGGAACTTTACAAAGAGTTGCAATAATAGCAACTTTGCGATAAGTGTTGGTGGGAGAATGAATCTTTTTGTTATTCGCAATGATTTATTTTGCTGTCATTCGGAATGATGATTGTCCCCTGCTTGTATTATTTTAAGGGACTACCCATGCACCGTCAGTCGTGCCTTGTTGGCACGACAAATCACCCCGTAATCTTGCGTCCCTTAAGGTCTACGAGGCACCAGGAGGCTGTCCGAGAATAGAATGCTTTAATGTCCGGTTACCACTCGGTACATTAAAGCATCCGCAATAATACTAGAATGCAATGTCAGTTGGTCAGACAATCAGTACGCCAGCAGCAACGGTCTTGATCGCAGTAATCCGATGCTGTCTGAAAACAAGTAAAATTTCCCTCAGTTTCTTGAATTTTTTTGATCAAATCAGCTTTTTTAATTTTTCCAGCCTTAAGCCCCATACCTTTTGCCACTTTTCTTATGTCAGTCAACTTCATGATACTTCCTCCTGTTTGTTATATACACTTCGGCGGGATTGTCGGCAAACACTACATTCTTTTTTAACACCGATTCTCACAATAATACCCATTTAAGATGATATTTACATGTCATCTTAAATGGGTATTATCATTACAGCATAAAATTTATTGGATTGTCAAAAAAAATGAATAAAAAATGGAATAGATTTGCAGGGAATAAAAAACTAACACCCCACGAGGGGAGTATCGGAGTCTGCGCTTACCTGTTTTTTAGAAAAGAATTTATAAGATACTAAGGAGCACAAAGACCTATGATGGAGCAATGGGGGAGGGGGGGCGGCCAATGGCTCCTTAGCAAATTACTGTTTGTCACTTGACGATCAGTAATTATTACTAATGATACGCATTGATTCAGAAAAGAAAAGGGTAAAAGATTTATTTACGAAAAAAACTTGCGAAACAGTTCATCGCTAGAAGGCTGTCCGAGAATAGAAGCCGTAGCGAAAAGTTGGAGAATTGAGACCAGCTTTTCGATCACTCTCGGGCAGCCCCCTAGCAACTGGGAGATGAGGTTATATGCGGATTTCAGGGATAAGATGATTCGTACACTTGTTTAATTGGGGGAATATTTTGAATGAAGGCTCTTATCAAACGGGGATCGAAATGGGCGCCAGCATTTAATTTTAACTCACATATTGCTTTATCAAAGGGCCACGGGTCCTTGTATGGGCGAGTGGAGGTTAGAGCGTCAAAGACATCACATACTGCCGTAATACGACCAGCCAAAGGGATGTTTTTACCTGCCAGTCCTCGTGGATACCCGCTTCCGTCCCATCTCTCATGGTGGGTCAAGGCAATATTTTTGGCAACTGTAAGTAAGTCTGAATTAGGTCCAGATAATAAATTTGCCCCAATTTTACTATGCGACTTCATTACTCTAAATTCATCTTTTGTAAGCTTGCCGGGCTTAAGTAAAATCTGATCAGAAATGCCTATTTTACCAATATCGTGCATTGGCGCAGCTTGGAGCAACAACGTATTCTTGCGATCACCCAAACCAATACAGTTACCAATTATGGCACAATAATTACTCATTTTTGCGATATGCTGGCCAGTCAATTTATCTCTAAACTCGGCGGCCTTGGCCAATCTATAGACAATTTCAAGCTGAGTGTCTTTTAATTCTTTAGTTCTTGCCAACACTATAGATTGAAGATGATCCCTATGATTTTGCAATTCCGCTTTGGTCTCTCTTAATTCTTCCTCAACCCGCATCTCTTTGGTGACAACAAACAACAAACCAAGAGCCAGGCAAACACCGTCGCTAGAATAGGTCTCTATATTGGCTTGATCCTTGAGCCAAAAAGGCTGACCTCTGACTGGCGCTATTTTGTATATAGCTTCCACCAGTCCAGTCATCCTGACCTCTCGGCGCAATTGCGATCTCGCCCGAAATATTTCCTGCCTGCTGATTATTTCCTGAGTGATATTTTTGGAGAGAGCAGGGATCTCATATGTAGAACGGTCAATTACACGTTTGCGTAGCTCGTCTGCGACATTGGCGGGGGAACATTTTAATAGAAGATGAAGACTACGTCCGCTATATTCGTGCCATATTTGTGATTTCCCCTTGTGCCAAGCGGAGATATAAGGGATAGCCGATAAACCAAGTGCGTCAAGTTCCATGAACCTGGCTATAGCGGTGCGAACATATTTTTTTAAAGCAAGAGAATACCCCTCATGTAATATCCGCCCATGATAGTACTTTTTAAAAAATGGTTCAGATTCCTGTGAATCAATCATAACCCGTTGAGGATACCATTAAAACAATTAAAAACCACTGGATAAGTAAAGCCGAAATTTCAAGCGTCATTTTCAATGAAGCCGCAACTTTCTACTGATTAAATTGGTCCTCACATGCAATCAGGATTTCCTTTTGTGCCTGCAATAAAACTTCTCTAGCCTGCTCAATATCCTTCCCTATCTGCTTGGCCAAATCTTCCGGGCCGGAAAACTTTTGCTCACTGCGTAAGTATTGGAGCAGATTAATTTTTATATCTTTGCCGTAGATGTCTTGATTAAAATCAAAGATATGGGTCTCGGCAGAAACTTGCTCTCCGTCGAAAGTGGGATTGTAGCCAATGTTTAAAACTCCGCCGTAACATTTGCCATCATAAATCACCTGCGTAACATATACGCCATGTTTCGGGCAAAGATCATCGCTGGAAATATGTAAATTGGCGGTAGGAAATCCCAATAATTTGCCGCCGCGTTGTTGGCCGAGCTTTACCTCACCTCTTATTTGGTAAAAACGCCCTAATAATTTTTTCACATCCCGCATTCGGCCTTGACTGACCAATTCCCTAATTGTTGTACTGCTAACCGGTATTCCATCAATAAAATGGGCTTCTATAACCGAAACGTTAAAATTTTTTTTACGGCCCTGCCCCTTTAAAAAATCGATGTCACCCTGGCGTCCCTTCCCAAAAGCGTAATCATATCCGACGACAAGTTCTTGCAACCCAATTGCCTTTACAAGAACATTATCAACAAAATCTTCCGCCGACATTCGAGCAAAAGGTTTGGTAAAGGGAATAATCACTAGAACATCTAAATTGGCGTGAGCTATCAGCTCTCGCTTTTGATCACAGGTGGATATAAGCTTGATGCCAATCTCCGGTTGAACAACCTTTAAAGGGTGCGGGGCGAAGGTAATTGCGACACTGGTACCATTATGTATACGAGCCTTATCGACAACTTCATTGAATAACAACTGATGCCCCAAGTGGACGCCGTCAAAATTGCCAATGGTAACAAACGGTCTAGTGAATGGACGTTTGATTTCTTGGATGTCCGTATATATTTGCACAGCAAATTCCAGGAGGTTAGTGTTTGACACGAAGTCAACATGCCACATGACGTGAAAAACCCAAATTTCTAAAAAACATATTAAATTACACTGGACGCTAAAATACTCTCTAATAGAGATGAAAGAAAGGGCTTTTTAGAGAAACTTTAATATGTTATCGAAGTATATTATTTTTATAATCAAAATAAATTAACTTGACAAATAATCAGAAAAAACTACATTGACCCCATCCGTGCCGAAGTGGCGGAACTGGTAGACGCGCTAGGTTCAGGGTCTAGTGTCCGTATGGATGTGCGAGTTCGACTCTCGCCTTCGGCACCATAGGAAAAACAAGGGTTTAGCCTA
>CAYTNB010000188.1:0-4827 GCA_964439085.1 uncultured Desulfobulbia bacterium
TGAAAAAACATAGAGCATCACCAATGCCTGTTCCCCTCACTGAGATTTATTTTTGTTGACAATAAAGATAACTAAAGTTTCACGTAAATTTATCATGCTGCAATACGCAAGAGTGGATTGCTCAAATTTATTTTGAAATGTAACCTTTTGCTTCCCCATCATCAGCTTATTTTGCTGAATATCTTTCTTGGGGTGATACAGTCGAAACGAAAGAGGCAAAAAGGCCCATCGTTTCTTTACCGTTTTGAGTAAACCGATGGCAACAATATTTTGAGCCCAAGAGTAACGGGATTGATTCTGTTTGGCCGCATGGTCAAAAAACGTATGGCAACCAAAAATCTTTTCCCCTGTTTTAGGATTAATACTGTCATCTAAGGCCACCAGGAGCCTACCGTCAGTTAGAGGGCTTGGGATCATTTTCCATAGACAAGGACAGAGACGATGCCAACCAAGGAATTTTAGATGATGCCATAAAAGTATAGTATCGGCGTTTGCTGATATTGGTGAATCCGAATAATGCTCCCCCTCAGTAAATTTGAAGTTTTAGAGGAAGTAAATGGGACGATGATTGCTACGATGGTGTATACAAACCACGTTCCCCGTTCTTTTCCTTTTCGTGAATTATTAAATTCTGCTTTGAGTTCGTTGAGTAAAGAATGTAATATATGCATAAGAGATCCTTTTGGGGGTATTTTAGGTTTGGGTAAACCAGATTATACCACGTCAGGATCTCGTTTTCACTATAACTGTCTGATTTAACAGGATTTTACAGGAAAACCGCGAAACTTTAGTAAAGATAATCACCCACTATTTAAACATGTCTGTCACCAGAACAAGAAAATTCCGAAAATATCGTAGATCAGCCCCATGATGAGGGTCGGCTTTTCACGATTGATGGTTGGGGTCTATTGCCTAGGAGGCTGTCCTCGAAATTGTTGTTTGCCTCGTAAACCTTCAAGTTTCGCAAGATTACGAAGTGATTTGGCATACCAACAATGTGCGACTGGCGGCGTATAGCAGATCCATGTAACAGAAGTTGTAACGCCGTTGGTACGTCAAACAACGAGTAAGATGCAAAATTTTAGGGTTTGTGAAGCACTATATTTTCAAACGATAAGGAATAATACCGATGAATAATAACCACAAAAGCCGGCGTCGGATACTGCTAAGTGCCAAAGCGATTTGCTTTGTTCTTTTGATTTCTTTTTCATGTCAGGCGCCCAGTCAGGCCGCAAGTTCCAACGTACAGGCAACCGCTAAAACCATTCAGTTTCTCACCCTGCCGCAGGCCGTAAAACTGGCCTTAAAGGACAATGATCAACTGCTGGCCGGTAAGCAGGAACTGGCCGCCAGCCATGATGACATAGGCATCGCACGAAGCAACCTGCTACCCCAAATTAACGTCAAAGAACGTTATATGCGAACCAACAATTCCACCTATGCATTTATGGCGAAACTTAACCAGCAGCGCTTCACCGGCAATGATTTTGCTCTGAACTCACTAAACTCGCCTGCCCCTGTAAATGACTTTCAATCATCACTTAGTATTTCTATGCCTATCTTCGCTCCACGAGCCAACCTCGGTCTCGCAATGAGTAAAATATCCCATCAGGCTGACAGCAAAAACTTCCACCGTCAAAAAGAGACACTAGCCATACAGGTAGTCACCAGCTACCTACAGGCAAAAACCGCCAAAGAATACATCAAGGTCGCCCGGCAGGGCGTAAATGACGCACAAGAACATCAACGCTTGGCAGAGGTGAGACATAAAAACAACCTCGGTCTTTATTCGGACGTCCTGCGGGCCAGCACGGCGGTGAAGGATATGCAGCAGATCGAGACTACGGCAAATAAAAACTACAAGGTTGCCTGCCGGGCACTTGGTCTTCTTTTGGGTGTTACTACCTCGGTCGACGTGGTAAAGGATGATTTTCCCATACCATTGCGCCATCTCGACGAGTACCAGGGAAATGCGATTATGCGCAAAGATGTCCAGGCCATGGAGTTGCGTTATAAAAATGCTCGTAAAAATCTCCGGATGGCCAAGTCTGGCTTCCTGCCGGTGCTTGGAATCAACAGTTCCTACCAGACGAACGACCACAACAAGCCTTTTGGCTCTGAAGGAGATAGCTGGCAACTGGGGGCCGAGTTGCAATGGGAGCTGTTTGATGGCAATCGCCGCTCGCATGAGGAGGCCAAGGCCTTGCACCAGTTGCAAGCAGCGGCAAAATATCTTGCCGGACTCAAAAAAGAGGTTTCTTTCCAAGTTTTTCAGGCCTTCCAGGCGGTTCAAGAGGCCAGCCAAAATGTCGGGCTGGCTAAGGAGGCGCTTATATCAGCCCTTGAGGGACAACGACTGGTTAACCTCCGTTATGAAAATTCATTATCCCCCATGGTTGATCTCCTCGATTCTCAAACCAGCCTTGATCAATCACGAGCCCACCTTGTGGCACGGCAGAACGAACAACAGTACGCCATTTTGAGCTTAAGTTATGAAAGCGGCATGATCTTTGAGGATCTTCATGTCAACACCAAAACAGTGGGAGAAAAAAAATGAACATACCAAGAATAGCCGCTATGCTGATGCTTATCCTCACCCTGACTGGCTGTGAGGATAAAGGCACAAATACGGCCCAGATCGAAAGACCGCTAATAAATGGGGTACAGACGGTTAAAGTAAGCTTGGTACAGCTGCCAGTTTTTTATGAAACTGTCGGCACAGTCAAAGCTAAGGCTACAGTAACGATTGCCTCCCGGCTAATGGGCGAGATCACCCAAATAATGTTCAGGGAAGGAGACATTGTCAAAGCAGGCCAACTGTTGGTCTCCATAGATGATCGGCAGCTCAGGCAGCAGATAAACGCCGCTGAGGCTGCCTTGAATGCGGCGCAAAATGGTTTGGCCACTGCGGATGAACAGCGCAGGCTCGCTGAACTCACCTATCAGCGCTACAAGCATCTTTTTGATGAGAATGCCATTTCAGGTCAGGAAATCGATGAGATCAAGACCAAGATGCGGGTCGCCAGACTCCAATATAAGATGGCCGGTAAAACCGTAACCCAAGCAGAGGCCAGCCTGGCTCAAGCCCGGATAGCCCATGGCTTTGCCTCAGTACATGCCCCTATTTCCGGCATGATCATCAAGAAAATGATTGATGTAGGCAATATGGCGGCTCCCGGCCTACCACTTTTGACGCTTGAGATGAAGGCGCCTTTTCATTTAGATGTTGAGGTTGACGAAAACAAAGCGAAATTACTACATGAGCATCTGGCGGTAGAGGTGGAAATTCCGTCACAGGGGAGAAGGATAAGTGGACTGGTAACAAACATTGTGAAGGCGGTTGACCCGCAATCCCACTCCTTACTGGTGAAAATTGGGCTCAAGGCTCAAGGTTTAAACAGCGGGATGTTTGCCAGGGTCTATGTGCCGGACGGTAGCCAGCAGACCTTGGTGATCCCCCCTGCGGCCATAGTCAGCAGAGGCCAGCTTACCGGGGTCTATGCGGTTGACGCACTGAATCAGGTAACCTTTCGACTTATCAGAACAGGCAAAACGTCTGCGGCAGGAGTTGAAGTACTCTCCGGCCTAAAGGAGAATGAACGGGTAATTGACCAAGGCACGGAACGAGCCATAGACGGTGGAATTATAGGGACGGAGAGACAGTCATGAGCGGGATCGGCATCTCAGGCATAATATCCAGGGCCTTTATAAAGTCCAAGCTTACCCCCCTGCTGGCGATTGCGGCCCTACTGTTGGGCATTTACGCCGTCCTTGTGACCCCCAGGGAAGAGGAACCGCAGATAATCGTGCCGATGATAGATGTTATGGTTGCCTATCCGGGAGCTACGGCTGCCGAAGTGGAGGCGCGTGTCTCAAAACCCATGGAAAAGCTTCTTTGGGAAATTAAAGGCGTGGAGTATGTATATTCAATCGCCAAGCCGGGCATGAATCTGACCATCGTCCGTTTCTATGTGGGCGAGGACATGGAGAAGAGCATCGTCAAACTCTATAACAAGCTCATGAGTAATTATGACGTAATCCCCCCCGGTGTTTCCCGACCTCTGATCAAGCCCCGCACCATCGACAGTGTGCCAATTCTGGCTCTTACCCTGTGGAACACTCACAACAAGTACAGCAGCTACGAACTACGACGGGTAGCCGATGAACTGGCTGACAGGTTGAAAAGAGATGAGAACGTGGCGCAAATTACAGTAACCGGCGGTTTGCGGCGGCAGATCAGAATTACCATTGATCCCTTGAAGCTACGGGCCTATCACCTGTCTGTACTCCAGATCATGGGTAGTCTTCAGCAATCGAATGTAAAACTACCGTCCGGCACATTTCCATCCGGCAATCATGAATTTCTTCTGGAGACCAGCAGTTTTTTCACCAACCTGCAGGATATTAAACAGGTAGTAGTGGCGGTGGCCCACGGCAAACCCGTCTATCTCGGCGATGTGGCGAGTTTGACAGACGGCCCGGCGGAACCGGCCAGCTATGTATTTATGGGTTCCGGCCCGGCGGCAGCGCAAAAGGGTATACAGCTTACCCCAGGTATGCATGAGGCGGTGACAATCGCACTCAGCAAAAAGAAAGGCGCCAACGCTACCCTGATCGCAGAAAAGGCCCTGGCCAAGGTGAAGGACTTGCGGGGAATCCTGCTGCCGGACGATATCCAGGTAACGGAAACCAGGAACTACGGCAAGACCGCCAACGAGAAGTCCGATGAACTCCTGCAGCACATGCTGATTGCCACAATTTCGGTGATCATACTCATTGCCCTGGCGCTGGGCTGGCGGGAGTCGCTGGTGGTGGCGGTGGCCGTAC
>CAYTNB010000189.1:0-4803 GCA_964439085.1 uncultured Desulfobulbia bacterium
GTGTGTACTTTACGCATGGTTTTGGAACTCTCCTTTTTGGGGTAATCTAAAAAAAAATGTTGTGCCGTTGTTAAGGCCATCTGACTCGACCCAAATACTGCCACCATGCTCTTCAACGATTCTCTTTACCAGAGTCAGGCCTATGCCGGTGCCTTTAGCTTGCGGGTTAAGCTTGTCAAATAAATCGAAGACTTTTTTATGATAATGTGGATTAATTCCTACGCCATTATCCTTGATATAACAAAGAATATTACTTGAGTCCCTTCTAGCCCCGATCTCTATCTTTGGCTCAGGCTGTTCGCCCATGAATTTTATGGCATTGTCAATGAGATTTTGAAATACCTCCAGTATTCTGGTGCGGTCAACAAATACCTCAGGCAGATCAGGGCGTATTGAAACGTCAACACCTCTTTCATTTATTTGACCCGCCACCATGCTTAAGGCATCGCGAACCAGGGCATTTAATTGAACTTCCTGCGGTGGATTAACGATGCGGCCGACCCTGGACAGCTCGAGCAGGTCGTCCAGGAGCAGCTTCATTTTTTCTGCCGCATTATGGATTTGTTTGATGTCACGTTTAATTTTCTCGGGATTATTGTTCAAAACATCTTTTTCCAATAATCCCGCAAAACCTGAGATTGTTACCAAAGGGCTTTTAAGGTCATGAGAAACGGTGTAGGTAAAGCGTTCCAGCTCAGCGTTTTTGTTTTCCAGCTCAGCGATAAGTTTTTCCTTTTCTTCCACGGCACGTCTCCGTTCTTCAAGATCATTGCCCAAACTTACCAGCATAGTATTAACAGAAGACACAACCTGATCCAATTCATCTGGCCTATCTTTGTTACGGCAGCCTTTTAGCAGCAATGGAGTAGCAAGATAGTTGAGGCGCAGTTGTGAGGAGTAGCTGGCCATTGTTTTTAGGTGCCGTCCTATAAGGAAGTGAAAAATAAAGCTAATAAAAATAGTGATGAAAAAAATTTGAAGGGCTTGGGTTGTCAAGATTTCAACAGCATTGTCCCTGGACCGGCCATATATTCCATCAAGTCCTGCAACGACATGGAGAGTGCCAAGACCTACATTCTTGCCTTTAAAAGAGTAAGAAAGAGGGAAGCTTTTAGTCTTTGTTTCTTTTGAGTGGATTAAGCCAACTTTAATAATTTTTTTTCCATCCTTTATGATTTCCAGGGACTCAATATCTCTCATAGTTAATATGCCACGCATTTCGATTTCAAGGAGCTCGAAATCGGTAACCCACAAGCTATTAATAATACTTTGTAAATGGGTCTGCTGTATCTGCTCTATTTGGTTGTTAATTTCTCGCAGTTCTTTTTCGTAATTGAAATAGAGACGAATAGCCGTTCCGACAAATGTCATAACGCCACTGAAAAGAACTATCATGACAATAAAACGTTTTGCGACACTTGTTTTATTGTTTAAACTCAATGTTTTTTGAGGGCTTGAGATTTGATTCATTTTATTTAAGAAATTCAGCAATAGTTTGTTTTTTGATTTGTTCAAATGTGCCGTCAGTTTTCATTTGCCGAAGAGCTTTTGTTAACTTGGGCACCAATTTAATGTGCTTTTTATTTAAATACAGAAACATTTCCCTGACAGCTAAGGCAGGTTCATGCATTTTAATATCAGAGATTGCCAATTTCCTGGCCATAGCTAAACCTTCGAAGCGTGAGTATACGGCGATGTCAATCCTGTTGTTAGCCAGAAGCCGAAAAAGTAATTTCAGGTTCTTCACCTTTGTCAATGAAGTTGTTCCGGTGATATTTTCCTCTAAAATTTTCCATCCCCGCACGATGCCTACATGGAAGGGCCGCAAATCTTTCCATGTTGTTATTTGGCTATTCAAGTTTTTAGAAAAAGCAACAAATTCAAAATCTGTAATTTTCTCGGGGACAACAACAAGATTATGGTATAGGCGATCAAGCCCGGCAATACGAACAAAATCGCCATCTGTGACGCCGTCATTGGTATTAGTAATAGAACGTTCCGGCGGTAGTTGAACAATTACGACGGTTTTATTGATCCTCCTGAACATTTCCTGCAGAGTAAGGTCATAAAAACCATTTTGTTCTGGGGTAGAAAGGGGGGGGCCAGCGAAGGTGGTTAAGATGAGGGGGGCGGCAACCGCTGAATTTTGCAAAGCGGTGATTACCACAAAAATACAAAGAAACTGGATTAGAAGTGATTTCATCTTCCACCTATGAAAATGATCGGAACTTGCGTTAGGGACGCTCCTCGAATATGACTAAAAATCCGGCGTAATCTTGGGATAATTATTTTTATCCGAGTCCCTTGAAACAATTTTATTGTTTACGTAAATAGAGACCCCGCTCAAAACATGGTATCACACAAAATAGCAACGTAGGAAGAAAAATCAAGAATCCAGTATGATTCAATTTGTGGCAGGTGTGGAGGTGGCGGTGTTAATTCCAGGCCGGTGGCCTTTAAAGAATAAATGCCAAATTCAAAAGGCCGATGATAAACCCCAGCAAGCCGCCGAAGAGGTTGATATATTTGAATTGTTCTTGCATGATGCTCAGGAGAAGTTCTTCGAGATGCAAAAGGTCGAGTGAATCTACCTTCTTAATAACAATTTGTTCAATATTTAGTGAATCAAGCAGACCCGGCACCTCTTGGGCCAACAAAATATTGGTTTGTTGAAAGAGAAATTCACCTAAGCCGGTTTGCACAGCCTTGGGCAAAAGTTTACTCAGAGCTCCTATGGGGCGAGAAAAAATATTTTTATACAAGAGATCGCTTGCCATACGATCCAATATTTGTCTGACCTGTGTTGACCTTATCAGATTGACAAGCTCTTCGGTCGTCCATTTTTTAGTGCCTTGGATACCTGCTTCACCAAATAGTGTGCTTATAATCTCCTGAACAGACTTTTGAGTCTGGGCTTTTAAGGCCTCATTCAGTAAATTAGTGATGGTTTTGGTAATTTGGGGGTCTTGTAGGCTGCGGGCTATTTGTTGACTAATTTCGCAGCGTATTTCAGTGATCTTTTGTTCTTCAACATCTGCTAGCATTACTGCCAGGGGTTGGTTTAGGAAACCGGCGGCGGTATTTTTGAGCAGATCTCTTGTCTTGCCCTGGACATCTTCGCTTAGCAGCCATTCCGCTAACTCATCACCATGATCATGTAGATATTCTTTCACCTTACTTCTGATGAGTTCAGGGGAAAGAAAGCCTGCTGCTAGTGCCGCCATGGGGCCTAAACTACCGATAAAAGAACTGATGGCGGAGCAAATGGCATCTATAATTTTATCCTGGCTCTCTGGTTCATTGGCAATTTGAGCGGTTTTCTTGAGTAAGTTGGGAACCTCATTCTCAAGTAAATTTGTAACGAGCAGGGTGAAAGGCTCAGGCAGCAGATCATTGATCGAAGATTTATCAGCGATGGCGGTATTGATTTTATGGTCAATGTATTGCTGCAGCCATTGCTCTGTGTCGGGATTTGCCAGGGTATTGCTTAACAGGGTTTCTATGAAAGATAAGAGTTGCGTGCGGCTAGCTTCTGGTACAACCTCATTCACGGGTTTTTGGAGAAACACGTCTAGATGTTCGGCAATGATTTTGGCTAAACTATCGGCAAAAGTTTCGCTTGCCAAGTAGTTATGGAGAAGCTTCAGGCTCCGCCAACGCATGATTTTGAGACCGGCCTCAAAATAGGAACGAAAATGCTGGGGAATTGCAGTGCCGAGTGGCCCTAAATCCTTCTGTAGCAAATTATCTATCTTGAGGTTTATTACATTTGCCAGTTGCGTTTTGAAGGTCGCTCCATTCAACGCCCTGGTAATATCCCGGTTGGTTAGCAGATGTCGACCTACCATGCGGCCGATGTTTTGGGCCAGATCATGACGTTTGGATGGAATGACCCCTGGGGTCATTGGCAGGCGGAAACCAAATAAGCGCCAGGGTTTCAGAGGTCGAAACAACATGCGAATAGCGACAACATTGGTCATGTAGCCGATAAAGGCTCCTACTAAAGGTGGGGCAAGATATGTAAGAAGTTGCGGCATAGGATTAATTTGGTGATTCGGAACTCGGAAGGTGGAATTCGGAAGGTTGAATTATGGGGTTTAGAAAATAGGGACTTATTTGCGTAACATCTTTCCTAAGGTCTGATCAATAGCCAGGGCCTGCTCCATTCTATCCTGGATAAAATCATTGGGGAAATAGTCTCTGTTCGCCTCAATTGTCGTTCGCAATTGCTCTATATCATTATTTTTGGCCATCTCTAACACGGTTATAAAGTTTTTCTGAAATGATTGCAAAATTTGGTTACCTTCACCCTTGGCGGTAAGGATTTCCGCATAGGTATTCGGGTTCTGGGCATGGATTCTCGCCATAGCCAAAATACCGTATAGTGATGTAAGGGTGGCATGGCTGGCTATATCTTCCGGGACAATCAGGTTGTCCTTCAAGGCCATGGCCATGGCCATAGATACGGCTGTAGGCAGTTTCTGGCTGACCCCCATGAGCAGGTCATGCTTTTGGGGGGAGTCGTGGTATATATCGGCACCGTGCTTGTAAAGAAACGCTTCAAATTCGCCACACAATAAGCCGCTACGCTTTGTGCGTACCACGGCAGCATTCTTATCCTTCATTGTGGCGGTTTGGGGGCCCCAAAGGTTATGAACCAGCATAACCTCAACGCCCTCATTCGTGCATTTGAGAGCCGTGTTGATGGTGTCTTCCGCTTCTCCGGCGAGGAGGATTAGTGCCTGGTTTTTACGCAGGAGCGGGCCGTATTGTTCGATGGTGGGAGCGGTAGCACTGATTGGC